>JAFXIQ010000019.1 GCA_017533005.1 Clostridia bacterium
ATGGGTTTGCCGTCCATGTCTAGAACTGTCCAGCGAACAGGAGCTAGTTCGTCTTCTCTAGCATAATCTTCTTTGTGTGCCCAGTCATAAACGGGTTTGCCGTCTTCAACGTCTTTTTCTGTGATAACAGAGTCGGGCATAACTTCATATTTGAGTTGGAAAGGTTGAAGTTCGTATTCTCTTTCTGCTGTGATTAGAGTTACGATACAAGGAATAGTCATTCTCTTGTCGTTAGCTAGGTTAATCCATGGACCAATGTTAATGTAGCTTACGTAACCGCCTTTGTCAATGCTCTTGAAGTTGGTTTCAATTAGTTTCTTAACGTCTTCGTTTCTGTAACCTTCTTCTAGATAAGTTTCTAGGTCATAAGAATTATCAAGGTTACCATTGTTGTAGTTCAACGTGATGAAGTCGTCTAGTAGTTTGCCGTGAACGTCAGCGTGATAAGTGTAGTCTTCACGAACGTCGTCAAACAAAATTGTGCCGGACGTTGCAGTGCTTAGAATTCCGGGTAGCGGAATATCTATTACTAGCCATAGACCAGCTGTGCAAACAAATGATACGATAACTAGTGCGATAATGCCGTTTTTAACTTTTTTGAGATTAGTAGCTTTCTTTGCTTTTTTACCCGTAACGATAAACGTGATTAGATAAACAATGAAGAATAAGCAAGCTACTATAAGTCCTATGAATGGCCAGAAGCCATAGCTTAAACCTTGTTCAATAACGTTAAGGCTTGCTAGTGCTACTAGAGCAACGAGAACGGGGAAACCTAGAAGGAATAATATAAATTTTAGAGCTTTCATTATTTTCTACCTCCTTCAACAATAACAGTGAGTTTTTTGAACTCATCATCAGCTTTCTTTGCAAAGAAGTATGATGCAATCAAAGTGAATACGATTACGCCGGCCATCTTTTCCATAATTCCACGTAGTGCCATTAGTGAGTAAATGGGTGATAGTTCTTGATATGCGTCGAAGCGGTCGAACATCTTAAGAACTTGGTCTGTTGAATATGGAGCGTTACCTGCACTATCTAGAGAAACTAGACCTACTGTGTTGCCAGCTAATTTAGAACCAATCTTTGCTCCGTGAACGGTTGCATAGTATTCTGCATAAGCGTATGCTTTAAGGTCTTCATCTTCTAAGAAGTAGAATTGTGGGTAAGTGGTTGGTGATTGATATGAACTGAATTGAGATAGTAGGTTCCTAACGTCATCAGCGGTAATTTCGGTTGCCGTTGAGCTGGGGTCAATAAGTTTCATAAGTTCTCCACCTAATTCTAAACCGTTAACTAGACCAACTAATTGTTCAAGTGAAAGTTCACTTGTGAAGAGTTCTTCAGGATTGATTCCCAACGCTCCTAAATCAAGACCGAACGTTCCTAGTGCGTCAAGAAGGTCATTAATGTCTTCGTTAGCAGCTAGTTCGCTACCTAGAACACTCAAAATAGCGTCAAGTCTTTCTTTGGTAATGTAGTACTTGGTTGCAGTTCCGTCTTCACCATAAGCATCTTGATATTCGGTCGATGCGGTAATGTATTCGAAACCTTCCATATCAAATGAAGCTGCGCTTGCGCCGTTTTGGTATTTGTTCCAGTCAGAGCTTGTGTCTGTTTCTAGTTCTAGAAGTGCTTTTTGTAGTTCAACGTCTACGTCTTTGCCTTCGTCAGCAAACTTCTTTTGGATGCCGTAGTAATCTAGCATAACCTTTCTTGCTTGCTTGTAGCCAAATCTGTAACCGTCTGCATACATACCGTTGATGCTGTAATATGCATCGTCTTCTTCGTTATAAATAACTTCCGAGCCGTCGGTGTTTTTGCCGTAGTTCTTTGATTCAAACGTATCTAGGTTATAGTGCTTAATAAAAGCTTCTAGTTCAGCTTGAGTGTTTGCTGCATATTCGTCAAAATACCCTAAAGCTTGTTCGTAGTGGTCGAGTTTGAGGCCTTTTTCTGCGTACTTATCAACGATTTCATCATATTCAGCTTTTACAACAAAGTCCATACCGACGATAGGAACTAGAGTAATAACTGCTATGATAATTGAAGCAAGTACTGCTCTCGACATATAGCTCTTTTTGCAAATTGCTCTGCTTAGGAGCTGAACTAGAATAGCGACAACCCACAATGCTGCTGCACCGATAACGCCAATCCATGCGTATACAGAAAGCTCGTTAGCTCTGATAGGCGAGGTGGATAGCATTACAAGGTGTACGAATAGCGGGAAGCCTAACGCGTAAAACAATACTTGAAATACGCGGTTCATGGTGATTTTTCTTCTAATCTTAACCATTTCGCAATCTCCTTGTGTTTTTTACATTTGTTTACGTGCAATGACGCACATAACATACGTGTATTATATAATAAAAGTGCGCGCCAAGTCAATAAGTAATATTGCTATTTACTTTTTTATCTCTTCAAGCAGTATGTGCAAGCGCGTACGAATAATCCAAAATAAAAAGGCGTATAATCTACGCCTTCCTACTTTTAAGTTTAATGAATAATGATTTTCTTTTCTAACGAGCGCATAGCGCGATTAAAAAGTCTTCTTCCGTAAATGCGACGGAAGGTGTAAATGGCTGAACCTTTCGGACTCTTCAAGCTAGGACAAACCACAAGCGTTAATCCTAAATAAAGTCGCATCAAGTCCATTCTAATTTCTAGTCTCTTATCGATTTCTAGTGGTGCAACACTGCGATAACCTTTCAAGAAATATTTATTCTTATCCAAAGGCGTGTTAGGTTTGATTGAAATAAGGTCTGCTGCAAAATCGCCCCAAAACGCTTGTTCCCAAGAAGTTAGTCCTTTATATTCCGTACCACGTCTATTGACCGATACGCTAGCCTTACAAACGTCGAAATGTACTAGCGTACATTCTACTTCTTCTAAAACCGGTTGCACTCTATCAAGGATTTCATAAATTCGCTCTGCATTGATATTCACGCCGATAATTGTAGCGTCGGCTACTAAATTATCCAACATCTTCTTAAATGCCGATGCCCAATTATTCTCTAATCCTAATTGCTCATATCCATAGCCATCGCCTTTTATTGAATGAAGCTTTGCTAAATCCGCGCCTAGTTGATACATTATTCTTCTAGAATCTCCTAGAGTGGGTGGCGTAACTGCGTTCCACGTAGGTTCGTATGGCTCGGTTATGCAATAGGGATAATTGATTTTTTCTAAACTGAAATCTTCAAATAAAATTTTTGGAGCTTTTACGTCGCTCTTTTCTGCGACTATCTTTCTTACCTTTAATTCCGTCGAAAGAAATTCTTTGCCGAAACTCATTCTATTTGCATCTGGGGTTTCAACCTTCAAAACGTAAACCTTATCGTCTTGAGCGCGAATTTCAAATGAAGTACCGTATTCAGCAAACGGCATTTCTCTAACGGTTTTTGCGACACCAACGTTAGAGCTATTGAATAGCTCTTTTGCATCGTATTTGGTAAGTTTAGCAATCGTTAAACTTTCCATATCTATATTTCCTTAGTTATATCTATATTTTATGTAGGATGAGATAAATACAAGACAAAATCTACGTTCTGGAGCTCGTATACATACAACAAAACTCCCATCCTCGTTTATATTATATCAAAATAAATAAAAAATGACAACTATTTTTTTATAGCTGTCATTTTGCGTGGATTTACGTGTGTTTTATATCGTTCATTTCTATTTTTTCTTTCTAAAAGTCAGTTCTTTTCTCATCGACATCAACATTTTTACTTTGCTAAAAGCAATAATAGCTACGCTTCCTACTACTATACTTACAGCAGGTTGAATTAATGCAGTGGGGATATTCGCTATCGCGAGCGACCATCCGTAATAGAAACCTTCGTATATGAAATAAACTAATTGCATAACGATAGAAGATGCTAAAGCTCCTACAATAATCTTCCAAATAACAATCTTATCCTCTGCAATAAATGCACGTATTATCACTGCCATCAACCCTTTTGCTAATATGGTTATTGGAATATAATTAACGTACCCCGCAATTAAGTCGGCAAGCCCTGCCCCTAACATCGCTGCAGGCGCGCATAATTCTATTGGCAAAAAGAACGCTGATATAATTATAAACAAATCGCCCAAATGAATATATCCTAGTGCGATAGGTATTTTTATATAGGCAGTTGCAACAAGTATTAACGCCGTAAACAAAGCCGTAATACATATTTTTTTGGTGTGCTTATTCATTTATTTATTCCTTCCTTATTTCATTTGCTCATTATCTCTTTATATATTGATAGAGCTACTTTTATTCCGTCCGTAGCAGAGCTGGTTATCCCACCTGCATATCCTGCACCCTCTCCACACGGATAAACACCTTTTACATTGCTCTCGTACTGCTCGTCTCGTAAAATCCTTACGGGAGAAGACGAACGCGTTTCTACACCTGTTAGAAGCGTATCATTGTGTGCAAAGCCGTGAAGTTTTCTATCAAAATCTTTAATTCCGTCTTTTATCCCATCGTATACGAAGTCAGGCAAACATTCTCGCAAATCCGTAGGAATAACACCCGGTTTGTACGAGTTTTTTACACTCAAAAGCGCTGTTGACGCCCTATTCTTTTCCATATCTCCATATAGCTGACAAGGTGCTTTATAGGAATTAGAAATACTATAGGCTAATCGTTCGTACTTCCTTTGAAAAGCTATACCGTCAAGGGGATTTCCACCATAATCTTCCGGAGTTACAGATACAAGTACTGCGCTATTCGCGTTTTCTTTATCGCGAGCGTATTCACTCATACCGTTTGTAACCACTGCGCCTTCTTCGCTCGATGCGCATACGACTTCGCCACCTGGGCACATACAAAAGGTGTACGCGCTTCTACCATTAGACAGTCTAGTGGAAAGTTTGTATATCGCAGGGGGCAATTTATCGTAGAATTTGCCGTATTGCGACTTGCTTATCATCTCTTGCTTATGCTCCACTCTAACACCCATTGAAAAGGGTTTCGCGAGCATATTTATACCTTTACCGTATAACCATTCAAAAGTATCTCTTGCGCTATGTCCTATTGCAAGAATAAGTCTATCGCAAGCCATTCTCTCTACTTTACCTTGTGAAGATATTTCTATTTCTTTTAGCTTATCGTTTTCAATAATTAAGTCGACTAGCTTAGTGTTAAATAACACCTTGCCTCCTAGCGATTCTATATCTTTACGCATATTCTTGACAACTTCTTTTAGATAATCGGTGCCAATATGCGGATGCGCTGAATATAAAATATCTTCGGGAGCTCCGTGTGCAACGAATTCCCCGAATATTACTCCGAAAAACTTGTCGTTTATCCCCGAATAAAGCTTCCCGTCTGAAAAAGTGCCTGCTCCCCCTTCCCCAAACTGAATATTAGTTTCTACGTCTAAAACGCCCGAAAGCTTCATTCTTTCAACGGCTTTCGTGCGAGTATCAACGTCGCTACCTCTTTCTATAACGGTGACTTTTACACCAACTTTCGATAATAACAGTGCTGAAAATAGTCCTGCAGGTCCACTACCAACAATCGTTACTCTCGCGTCCTTTTTCACCATATCAAGCCCTAATTCATCTAGGCTTCTCGGTGCGCGAATATACTTATCGTAGCTTACGTTATCTTCGTTTTTTAAACTGACAGCAAGGCTTGCCGTATAAAAAACATCGTCCTTTTTCCTCGCGTCAATGGACAATTTCAAAAGTTCAAAACTAACAATATCACGTTCTTTGACATTTAGCCTTTTTTGAAGAGCGTGCTTAATATCGTCGTTATTGTAATCAATAGGCAATCTAACTGCCGAAACTTTAATCATATCGTATCACCAACAAGACGTGCAGAAGCGTATGCCCACATCAAATTGTAGCCACCACACTCTCCGTCTACGTCGAGAACTTCTCCGGTTGCGTATAGCCCGTTAATCAACTTACTCTCTAGCGTTACGCTATCAAATTGCTCCGTATCAAGACCACCCGATACTACTTGCGCTAACGTAATCGCGCCTAACTTAACTTCTCCCAAATCATAATTTTTGATAGCATAAGCAAGCGAATAGGCGCTACCTTCTTTTGAAACGCGTTGCAAACACGTTACGATTTCTTTATGGAAAAAGCCGTTGATACCACTAGACTTTTTGATAAGTTCTATGATTTCTTCTAGTGAATACTCGGGCATAAAATCGATTTTTACACGTGCGCTATTATATTTTCTCGCCCTTGCCAAAGCAACCGAAAGATTGAACGTCGCCGTTCCCGATATTCCGTTATCTTTAAAGAGCACTTCATCTATCACTTGGCGCGTAACGTTACCGTCAATGGTTAGCGTTAACCCCATACGCGCCCTTATTCCCCTTAATCCTTTAACGACTTCCGGTGCCGTTAATATGGGCACAAGCGCAGGATTGGGCGCAATAATTTTATGACCAAATTTATTGATTAGGTCTGCAGAAAAACTTCCCATAGTGGCATTACTACCGGTTGCAAGAATAACCTTTTTCGCACGATATTTCTTATTTATCAAAAAGCCACTCTCGATAGAGGTTACTTCTTCGCCCGTAATAACTTCTACGTTAAGTTTTTCAATTTCTCGTCTTAAAGCATTCAAAACAGTACCGGCGTCTTCCGAATATGGATATACTCTTCCGTCACGTTCACGAAGGGGCACGCCGATACTCATAAAAAATTCTTTTTCGTCTTCTAAACCGTATTTTTCGATAGCGTAAAATGGAAAACCATTGTTATATTTCCCCTTAACTTCGCCAACCGATGCAAGATTACATTTACCGTTGCCGGTTGCCAAGATTTTTTTACCTATTCTATCGTTTTTTTCAATTATAGTGATGGTTTTACCCTTCCTAGCGAGTATTATTCCTGCCACAAGTCCTGAAAAACCACCACCTATAATTATGACGTCTCTCATTATTCCGTTATGTGCTTCCTAAAAAATTCAAGCATTTGTGCGTTAGTATCAATAGATTCTTCCCATTCAGGATAGAGTATATTGTAAACGTGTTCTAGCTTATGCGTAGCGTCTTCTTTTTTGTAATCAATGAAATACGGCTCGATACCCTTTTCTTTACAAGCATTCAAAAAGTCGTGTGAGTGTGAACGGATGAAATCTCCGTAACAAGTGTTTATGAACATAGGCGGGAACTTTTCTATTGCATTGTTCTTGGGCGTTAGATGCTCAAGATAACCTTCACCTTCGTTTTCACCCAAAAATAGTGAAATCAAATGCTTCATAAGTGGAAGTTTCATTTTAATGAAAGGAGCAAGGTTGGTTGCCGGGCATATAAGTCCTGCTGCTTTGAAATCTAGGCAAGGCGTAACGTTAAATTTCTTTTGCAATTCTTCGTCTACACTAACTGATAAAGACATTAAAGCTAAATGTCCACCTGCGCTGTCGCCTGCAAGGAAAACGTTATTTAGGTCGCCACCGTAGCTCGCTACATTTTCTTTCACCCACTTGAAAGCAGCAAAGACGTCGCCTAACATGTTGTTGAAGTGAGTTTCCGTAATCAAACGATAACTCATACTTACCACGACAAAACCTTCTTTTGCCAAGCTCATACCGAAGTATTTATTGATATCTTTCGTGCCGTAAATCCATCCACCACCGTGAATGTCTACAATAACAGGAAGCGTTTCTTCTACACCTTGCGGTTTGTAAACGTCAAGTAGATGCATAGGATTATCGCCTTCTAAATAGCGTATATTATCATATACGTCTACGCCTTCGGGTGCAGTTTGTTTAACGATACGCTTATTATCGTTTATACCCATCATTTTTGCTGCAAAAGCTAGAATTTTATCGTGTCTTTTTGCCATATTTTAATCCTCAAATGCTGAAATTAAAGGTAGTTTTTTACCACTTAAAAATCTAACCATAGCTCCACCTGCAGTGCAGATATAGTTAACTTTTTTGGTATCAATAAATTTGCCTGCTGCAGAAACGGTATCGCCACCACCAATTACCGTGTAAGCGCTAGTATCCGCAATAGCATTCCAAATAGCGTTAGTGCCGTATGCAAATATTGGGTTCTCATAAACGCCCGCGGGACCGTTAACAAAAACCGTTCCAGCACTCATTATATGCTCTTTGAACGTTTCGGCAGTCTTTTTGCCAATATCAAGGAAACTCGCATCGTTTATAGGAAGCGCGTTGATATCGACTTCCTTTCTCTCGCCGTTGACTTCGTAAGCAAGGTCTTCGGGAAGAATAAACTTATCCCCATAGTTTGCTAGAAGTTTTTTAGCTGGTTCTACGAAAGCAAGTAAGTCTTTATCGGCTAGCCATTTTTCATAAGCTTCACCTACTTTTACTCCCCTTGCTAGATGCATAACAACACCGGTTACACCCGAAGCAAGAATTTTATCTGCAACACCGTCTTTTAGAACCTTTTCCATCATACCGAACGCATCGGAAATCTTTGCGCCACCTAGTACGAAAGTTACGGGACGAGTCGCGTTATTCATAACGTTATAAAGCGTTTCGTATTCTTTGAAGAAAAGCGGTCCTGCGTAGCTCGGCATAAGTCTTTGGAATGCAACCATGCTAGGAGCGTTTCTGTGCGCTGCGGAAAAAGCGTCGTTTACGTAAATGTCGAATAAGGGTGCAAGTCTACGAACTAGGTAGGTTTTTTCCATATCCTTTGCAGTAAGCTTGACGTCTTTTTCAAAAGTAGAAACTTCTTCTGTAAGATAACGAAGGTTGCCAAGGATAATAACTTCGCCTTCCTTGAGTGCCTTAATTCTTTCTAGTGCATAATTTCCACAAACATCGTCGATATAGTCGACTTTAGTGCCGAGAAGAGCCGTCAATCTTTCTGCATGAACAGCTAGTGGCATCAAGTTTTGATAGTCGAGAGTATCGCCTTGGTGAGCTATAATCGCAGTTTTTGCGCCACCCTTGATAAGGTATTCAAGAGTGGGAACCGTCTTCTTCAAACGGTTGTCAGATACGATTTCGCCTTTTTCGTTTACAGGTGAATTTATGTCGGGACGGAAGAGCACGAATTTGCCCTTCACGTCCACTCCGATTAAACTTTTTATATTCATTTTTCTATTTCTTCCACTTACCGATGCCTAGATATTCATTGGTCTTTGCAGTTGCTTCTTGAGAAGTTTTTTGCATGCCCATAACAGCACGGATACCGTCCATTGTTTCTGGGATAGTAACGGCTTCTTGTGGAATATTGATAGCATACATAATGCTGTCGCCAGTTTCTACGATACTGTCTTCCCATAGTGCGATTTCGTACATGTCGCCACGAGAATTACCTAGGTCACGTGCATATTTGAATAGTGAAGCGTTGCCCATAAATCCGTCTTTTATTGATACGACGCGGATACGTGGGTGCTTTTTGAATGCTTCTAGAGCCATTTCTTTGGTAATCTTTTCTTTACCGGTTGCAACTACGGTTATGATATGTCCGTGCGTTACAGGGGTATGTACTAGAATACCGGTTGCTTCTACGTGTGGCATAATCGTCATGAGGTCAACTGCTTGATGAGAAGGAGCCTTGTCAATTTGTAGAGCGTTGGTTAGTCCTCTATGATAATCGCCCGGGTCAGCTACACGACGGATAATCGTAATAGCAACTCTTTCGATACCGAATGCTCTATCTAGGCAGTCAACGCTACGGATAAGACCGGTTGTATTACAGCTGGTTAGCTTGAGATAATCTTTATCAAGACCTTTTTCATAGTTAGCATAACCATGGAAAAATACGTCTGCTACGCTGTTCTTTTCGCCACCTTGGAAAATTGCTTTTTTGCCGAGTCTAGCGTATAATTCTTTATTTTTTGCACCTATTCCACCGGGAGAGCTATCTAGAATAACGTCACATTTTTTGACTAAATCTTCCATCGTTCCACAAGTAGGAATACCAAGTGCTTCGAAATCTGCTTTTCTATCTTCTGATGCTAGGTATAGGTTGTAAGGCATACCTTTTTCGTAAAGCGCTCTAACTGCAAGAGTAGGAGCAACGTCTGCTACACCAACAAGTTCCATATCGCCTTGTAGCGCAACGCCATCTGCGAGTCTTTGACCGATTGTGCCGTATCCCGCGACACCGACCTTAATTTTTGCCATAAAAATTCTCCTATAAAATTATTGGTGTAAACATTATACGCGAGTGCGCGCGCATTGTCAATTATCAATAGGAAAAATTTAACAATTTCTTTTCCACAAGGCGTTAGATTGTGTTTTAAAAAATTACTAGAAATAATGATATTTTGCGATATTATGTAGCTATAGATACAAAACAATGCGTAAAATTGGTTGTTTATTTTTACTTGAAAATTTTTTATATTTGATGTATAATGCGAGTATGAAAACCAACGATAAAGGCATTGAAATAGAAAGAAAGTTCCTAGTCGCATTTCCTACGCCCAACATTCTAACAAAAGCCGATTTGCGTATTGATATCGTGCAAACGTATTTGCACGCAATTAATGGTGTTAGAAGGTTAAGAAAGTGTATGATAGACGGAGAAACGACTTACGTTTATACAATTAAGAAAGATATAACGCCGATAATGCGTGAAGAACGTGAAGGAGAAATAGACAAAGACACCTATCTTGCACTTATGCAAGAAGGAGCTTCTCGCACCATTCAAAAGTCGCGTTACGTTTACAACTTAGGCAATCATAAGTTCGAGCTTGACGTTTATCCTTTCTTTAAAGACAGGGCTATTTTAGAAATCGAGCTCAACAGTGAAGACGAAGAATTTGTAATTCCTGAATTTATTAAAGTTATTCGTGAAGTAACCGGAGAAAAAGAGTATTTGAACGCAACTCTAGCAGAAAACTACGGGAACGAATAAATTCCCCTATTTACGCTTAATAATAAGTTATACGTTTGACTAATTTTGCGCGCGTGTGGTATATTTACTATACAACGCGCGTTTTTCGCGCATAAGGAGTAAAAAATGGTTGATATACCTAGTATTTTTGGAAGTTTAGTGTTCAATGACGAAGTAATGAAAGCTCGTTTACCAAAAGACGTTTACGAGTCTTTACATCGTACGATAGAATCGGGAACCCCACTCGAACTCAACGTTGCAAGAGTGGTTGCCGATGCTATGAAAGATTGGGCGATTGAAAAAGGCGCTACCCACTATACGCATTGGTTCCAACCTATGACGGGAATAACTGCAGAAAAACACGATAGTTTCTTAAAACCAACCAAAGACGGTAAGGTTATTATGAAGTTCAGCGAAAACGCGCTAGTTCACGGCGAGCCCGACGCATCGAGCTTCCCTAACGGTGGATTACGCGCAACGTTCGAAGCCCGTGGCTATACCGCGTGGGACCCGACTTCCTATGCTTTCATAAAAGATGATTCGCTATGTATTCCTACTGCGTTCTGTTCTTACGGTGGGGACACGCTAGACAAGAAAACTCCACTACTCCGTTCAATGGACGCATTGAATAAACAAGCACTTCGTATACTTAAACTTTTCGGAAACACCGACGTTAAGCGCGTAAACGCTACGGTCGGTGCAGAGCAAGAGTACTTCTTAATCGACAAGAAGATGTACGAAACCCGTATGGACCTTGTTCATTGTGGAAGAACGCTCTTCGGCGCAAAACCACCGAAAGGTCAAGAAATGGAAGACCACTATTTCGGCGCAATTAAACATCGCGTTTCGGAGTTTATGAAAGAACTTGACGTCGAACTATGGAAGCTCGGCGTTCCTTCCAAAACCAAACACAACGAAGCAGCTCCCGCACAACACGAGCTTGCTCCCGTATTTACAACGGTAAACCTTGCGACCGACCAAAACCAATTAACGATGGAACTCATGAAGAGCCTTGCCGACAAACACAACTTGGCATGTCTACTTCACGAGAAGCCTTTTGCCAACGTAAACGGCAGTGGTAAACACGACAACTGGTCGATTTCTACGGACACGGGCGTTAACCTACTAGAGCCCGGCGAAACGCCATACGAAAACGCGCAATTCTTATTGTTCCTTGTTGCAGTTATCAAAGCAGTTGACGAATACCAAGACTTATTAAGACTCTCTGCTGCTAGCGCAGGTAACGACCACAGACTAGGCGCAAACGAAGCACCACCTGCTATAGTTTCTATTTTCCTTGGCGATGAACTCACCGAGATACTTGACGCTGTAGAAAAGAACGTTAGTTACAAGGGTAAAAAGAAATCTCGCTTCGAACTAGGCGCTATGGTTCTTCCTTCTTTCCCTAAAGACACTACCGACCGTAATAGAACTTCTTCGTTCGCTTTCACGGGTAATAAATTCGAGTTCCGTATGCTAGGTTCTTCCTTCTCAATCGCTTGCACAAACTATATTATCAACACTATTGTTGCAGAAGCTTTGAAAGGTTTTGCCGACAAGCTAGAAAAGAGTACGGACTTCAATAAAGACCTAGGAAACCTAGTCGCAAAAACCATAAAAGAACATAAGCGCATAATTTACAACGGAAACAGTTATTCAGAAGAATGGGTATCCGAAGCTGAGAAAAGAGGACTCTCAAACCTTAAATCTACGGTTGAAGCACTAGCAACTTTCACCGACGAAAAGAACGTAAAACTATTCGAAAGCCACAAGATACTTCGTCGCGCAGAAATCGAATCAAGACAAGAAATTCTACTCGAAAGCTATTACAAAACCCTCAATATCGAAGCGTTAACGATGCTAGAAATGGCAAAGAAACAAATACTCCCTGCCGTACTAATGTACGAGAGAAAGCTAGTCAAAATGGCACTACATAAGAAGCAACTCAATATGGGACTCGATATGAGCGTAGAGCTCGATATGATTAAAAAGCTTACCGACCATGGTAAGAATTTCTACGAGCTAATCGATAAACTTGATAGCGACCTAATTACAATAAAAGATAAGCACGCTTCTATAATGGAAACTGCCACTTATTATCGTGACGTAATACTCACCGATATGAACGCTATGCGTGCCGTCGTAGATGAATTGGAACTATTAGTTGCAAAAGACTACTGGCCTTTCCCCACCTACAGCGACCTACTATATTCAGTTAAATAATCATACTAACAATTATAAAAAAGCACACTGATTACAGTGTGCTTTTTAATAGTTTATTTCGTGCTTCGGAATTCTATGTGGTTTTCGTGAACGTTTACTATTCTCTCGTATGCTTCGGGATAACGGTCTAAAATTTTTTCGATTTTGTCTAGACGAGCTATGCTTTTCGCTTCGTGTGCATCGCTACTTGCTATAAGCTTTGCTTCCGTAGCTAAAATTTCTTCTAGGTCTTCTCCGTGTATACCATTCTTATTATTGAGCTCTACGTACGTTCCATAGTCAGCACAGCACTTGGCTACTTCTCTTACGTTCACTTTACAACCGTGATTAACGTGCGCAAGTATACCTATAGGATTATTCATTATCATCTTTATATAAGCGCGCGTGTTCCTATCAATGGTTTCTTGCGAAGGTGCTCTTATACCCGATAAATACGATGGTACGTTCATTAAAAAAAATGATTTAATGTTTTTATTCCTTGCAAAAAGGTGCCAACCACATACAACGTAATCGAACATCGACATTTGTTCGTGAGTTATGTCGATTTCACCGTTTACGCCTATAATATCAGCTTCTATCGCGTGGCGAATGTTGAGAGGCGCGTAGCGTTCGCGAAGTTCTTCTATTTGTTTGGCTTGTTTTTTTGCCGTCCTATGGCGCAAGGACCCGCCTAATGGATTATTATATCCGTGGTCGGATAAGCCTAGCTCTGCAAGACCTATATCCTTTGCACGTTGAAAGACATCCGTCATGCTAGATATGGCATCCGAATAGGTTGAATGGGTATGATAATCACCTAAAATCTTAATTTCCATACTACAATTATAAAACTATTTCAAAATATTGTCAAAACTCTACAAGAAAAAATGCAAATGCTCTTGAAAACTTAATCGCTTTGTGGTATAGTATCATCATTAAAAGTATGAGGTGTACTATGCAAAAACCTGATTTGAAAAGTTTACAAACGATGGAAGGTAAAACAATAGAATACGGTGGAAAAAAATACGTTCTAACCACTAAAGGGCCTATGAAAACCAAACCGGCACCCGGAATGTTCCCACAACAAGTAGCCCCTGCCGCTCCTACTGCACCTATACAATACGTTCCAGTAACAGGTTCAGTCACTTATCCGATGCCCACTCCACAATTCGATTTAAACCCCACTATCAAGTTCGTATCTAACGGCAAAGGCGGTTTGGCTGTGGAAATTACCCCTCACCCCACTTTCAAAAACTAAAGATATTGTAACAAATAAACCCAACGCTTATGCGTTGGGTTTTTGCTTTATTTAAGACTTTCTAATTAAAACTTATCTGATAGTTCATTCAAGAAGTCGCCCTCGAAAAGCTCTACAAGACCTTTATCCACTTGGCTAGCAAGGTCGGGTTTGATAGGAATTTTCGCTACGTTTTTGATATTGTATTTTTCAGCGATTTCTTCTATCTTGCTATCACCGAAAACCTTAATTTTTTCTTTGCACGTAGGGCATTCGAAGTACGATAGATTCTCCACTATACCGATAATAGGTATGTTCATCATATTAGCCATATTTACGGCTTTTTCTACGATAAGAGAAACTAGCTCTTGTGGGCTGGTTACGATTATGATTCCATCTAAAGGTAGGCTTTGGAATACCGTTAGCGGTACGTCACCCGTTCCCGGAGGCATATCAACGTACATATAGTCTACGTCGCCCCATACTACGTCTTGCCAAAATTGTTTAACCACTCCTGCAAGTACCGGACCACGCCATATAACAGGACTCTTTTCATCTTCTAAAAGAAGATTTATCGACATCAATTTGATTCCCGTCTTGGTCGATACCGGGAGTATGTGTTTTTCATCCATAGCTTCAGCTTTGCTTTTAACGCCAAATGCTTTAGGAATAGACGGACCGGTGATATCTGCATCTAAAATTGCCGTCTTTTCGCCCTTTCTTTGTGAAAGCACTGCAAGCATACTCGTTACTAGCGACTTACCAACGCCACCTTTGCCAGAAACAATACCTATAACCTTCTTAACACTCGAAAGCTCGTTTTGTGGTACAATTAAGCTCTCGGGCTCGCCACACTTTGACGAGCAACTGCTACAATCATGATTGCATCCCATTGTTCTATATTCCTTTGACTTTATTTAACGAAATTTGTCCAGAGTCTTTCTTCTCTCTCAGGTAGCTCTACTCCGTGTTCTTTTGCCACTTGTAGAGAGCGAATTAGCCATACCATATTGCGAGCTAATACACGCATAGTTTGTGTGCCTTCTTCATCTTTCTTGACGTCTTCCGGTGTTGAACCGTGTACCATATTCCAATATTGTGATGACACTACAGGCATTTCCATTATCATAAAATACTTGTTAATCTCGTCAAGAGTAGCAGTCGTTCCTGCACGTCTAGCTGACGCGATTGCGGCTGCAGGTTTATATCTAAACTTGGCACCGTTCGAGAAGAATGTTCTATCAAGTAGGCACTTTAGGTTACCGTTTAGCGATGCGTAGTATACTGGACTGCCAATTATAACGCCATCTGCATTAGCTATCTTTTCACCTAATTCATTAGCGTCGTCGTTTATAACGCATCTGCCTAGTTTCTTACAAGCTCTGCATGCTACGCACGGAGAGTGTGCGCTTTTACCTATTTGATAAATTTCATATTCAGCGCCTTGCTTAGTTAATTCGTTTGCAATTTCCATTAGTGCTGTATAAGTACATCCGTTTGCATTAGGGCTACCATTGATAAGAAGAATTTTCATAGACACTTCCTAAAAATTTGATATTATTATCATACCACTTTATTCAAAAAATATCAACCGACGCTTGTTAATTATTTGCAAACATTATATAATTTATTTATGAGTTACGAAATATACTTAAAGAAAGGTGAAGAAAAGCGCATACTCGCAGGACATAGTTGGGTATATGCTAACGAAGTTCAACGCATAGAGGGCAAAGCCAAGAACGGCTCTCTCGCGACTGTTTATACCCACGATAAAAGGAAAATCGGACGTGGGTACATCAACCATTTATCTAAGATACTCGTTAGGATTTTTATCCGTGACGACTCTGAAGACACCGAAGAATTTTATCTTGAACGCATCGCTACTGCCGACAGTCACAGAAAAGCTCTCGGCTACTCTAACGCCTATCGCGTAGTCTTTGCAGAAGCAGACGACCTTCCCGCGCTTATCGTTGATAAATACGCAGACTATTTAGTCGTACAATGCTTATCTCTCGGCATAGAGCAAAACAAAGATAAAATAATCTCTGCTTTAGTTAAGCACTTCTCTCCCAAAGGCATTTACGAAAGAAGCGACGTCGCAGTAAGACAAAAAGAAGGTCTACAAGAAAAAGTAGGCGTTGTCTACGGCGAAGTCCCCGATGAAATTATTATAGAAGAAAACGGATTAAAAATGTCCGTTGACGTCAAGCACGGACAAAAGACGGGCTACTTCCTTGACCAAAAGGAAAATCGCTATGCAGTAAGACGCTACGCAACGGGAAAAAGCGTTTTAGATTGTTTCTCTAATAGTGGTGGTTTCAGCGTTAACGCAGCACTCACGGCAAAGTCGGTTACCGCAGTAGATATATCCGAACTTGCCCTTGCTAACGTAAGAAGAAATGCGGAACTCAACAATCTAAAAGTTAATACTCTATGTGGCGACGTCTTTGAAGTTCTTCGCAACTACAAAAAAGAAGGTGCAAAATTTGGACTAGTCATTCTAGACCCACCTGCATTTTGCAAAAGCGCTAGCGAAATCAAAGACGCTGAACGTGGTTACAAAGATATCAACGTACTAGGTATGAAGCTCGTAGAAAGTGGTGGCTACCTAATAACTTCTTCTTGCTCGCATTATATGACGCTACCCCTATTCGAAAGAATGCTCGTTAACGCAGCGAGAGAAAGTGGTAGGCGCGTTAGAACTATTGAAATCAAGTGTCAAGCCCCCGACCATCCGTCACTACTCTGCGCCGAAGAAACTCAATACCTTAAGTTCTTCGTGTTACAAGTACTATAATTACCAATCGTACAAATGAAAAGCCCCACTCAAACGGTGGGGCTTTTCACTTTTTTGGAGATTGTTTATGAAAAAATCGTTAAGACTTTTTTACGGTTACTTTTACGTTGCCATTCTCGGCATCTACGACTAAAGTATCGCCTTCGTTGACGTCGCCACCTAAAATCGTGCGAGCAACGCTGGTTTCTATTTGACTCTCTATAAATCTCTTCAAGGGGCGTGCACCGAAAGCAACGTCGTAGCCACGTTCAACGATAAGCTCTCTCGCGCTATCGGTAACTTCAAGACTTAGTTCTTGCTTTTTGAGCCTTGTTGCGAGCTTGTTTAGCATTAAATTTATAATACTGAATATATCACTCTTAGATAGCGGATTGAACGTTACGATTTCATCTAGCCTATTTAAGAATTCAGGTCTAAAAGTAGATTTTAGTAGACTCTTTATTTCATTTTGAGCACCTAAACTCAAATTTCCGTCACTATCTATATTATCAAGTATAATGCTTGAGCCAAGGTTTGACGTCATTATTATTATGGTGTTTTTGAAGTTGACGGTCTTGCCTTGACTATCCGTTATTCTACCGTCGTCTAGCACTTGTAACAGTATGTTAAACACATCGGGATGGGCTTTTTCTATCTCGTCAAACAGCACTACGGAGTAAGGTTTTCTTCTAACGGCTTCGGTTAATTGTCCACCTTCATCATAGCCCACGTATCCCGGAGGGGCGCCGATAAGTCTTGATACCGAAAATTTCTCCATATACTCCGTCATATCAATACGAACGATGTTTCTTTCGTCATCGAATAGGTATGAAGCAAGAGTTTTTGCAAGCTCGGTTTTTCCTACTCCCGTAGGTCCTAAAAACATAAACGAGCCTATCGGTCTATTTTCATCAGCAATTCCTGCGCGAGCGCGCATTATAGCGTCAGCTACCTTTTCTACTGCGTCGTTTTGTCCTATTACACGTTTATGAAGCTCGTTCGGTAGTTGTAAAAGCTTCTCTTTTTCACTCGCCATAAGCTTTGATACCGGTATTCCCGTCCACTTTGCTACGATTTTTGCAATCTCATCGTCAGTTACTTCGTCACGGAGTAGAGTGGGTTTACCTTCTTCACGACTCTCGGCACTAGCCAATTTCTTTTGCAATTCAGGAAGCTTACCATAAGATAGCTCGGCGGCTTTTGCGTAGTCGCCTACTCGTTTCGCGTTCTCGATTTCTACGTTAATTCTATCAATTTCCGCCTTGGTATCTTGAACGGATGAGATTTCACGCTTCTCGTTTTCCCATCTGGCCTTCATTTCGTTAAATTCACTACGCAAATCTTTAAGCTCGTTTTGTATAGCACTCAATCTGTCTTGCGAAAGCTTATCGGTTTCTTTCGATAGCGCCATTTCTTCTATTTCAAGTTGCATTATTTTCCTTGAAATTACATCCATTTCGGTGGGCATACTATCGATTTCCGTCCTTATCATAGCACACGCTTCATCTACTAGGTCGATAGCTTTATCGGGTAAAAATCTATCCGTTACGTATCTATCCGACAAAACCGCTGCCGACACTATCGCCCTATCGTGTATCCTTACACCATGGAAGATTTCGTAACGCTCTTTTAGTCCACGTAGTATTGCAATCGTGTCTTCTACCGTAGGTGCATTTACCATAACGGGTTGAAAACGCCTTTCTAACGCAGGGTCTTTTTCTATATACTTTCTATATTCATCAAGCGTTGTAGCGCCTATACAATGTAATTCACCACGAGCTAGCATAGGTTTCAAAAGGTTGCCGGCATCCATACTACCTTCGCCCTTTCCTGCGCCTATAATCGTGTGTAATTCATCAATGAACAACAAAGTTTTACCGTCTTGTTTCTTGATTTCTTGAAGTACGGCCTTTAATCTTTCTTCAAACTCGCCACGGTACTTTGCTCCTGCTATAAGCGCGCCCATATCTAGTGAGAAGATTTTTTTATCCTTAAGTCCTTCGGGAATATCTCCACGCATTATGCGCTGGGCAAGGCCTTCTGCAATAGCAGTTTTTCCTACACCCGGCTCGCCTATTAATACGGGGTTATTCTTGGTTTTTCTACTTAAAATTCTAATGACGTTTCTAATTTCATCATCGCGTCCTATTACGGGGTCTGATTTTCCACTCTTAGCTCTCTCCACTAGGTCGTAACCGTATTTATTGAGTACGTCGTAAGTGCCTTCTGGGTTATCAGTCGTTATCGGCGAAGTCTTAATCTCTTTTACCGCATTTTCAAACTTAATTCTAGATAAACCTTCACTAACGAAAAGTTTTTTCATTTCGCCCGTTGCTTTATCAATAATCGCAACGAAAATATGCTCAACGGATACATATTCATCACCCGTCTTTTTCGCGAGCTTTTCAGCATCCGAAAAAACTAAAACGCTAGCGTTGTCAAGGTATATTCTTCCCGTTGCAGTTCCACCTACCGTTGGGAAATTTTCGATTATTCTCAATATTCCACTCTCGATATTATCCGCATCTACACCGATTTTCTTTAATATTTGCCCAACAAGGCCATCTTTATCCGAAACCAAAGCGTACGCTATATGCTCGGGTTTAACTTCCGTATTTCTCTTTTCTAGTGCTAGTTTTTGAGCATTATTTATCGCTTCTATAGCTTTTTGCGTAAATTTATCAGTATTCATTATAAGCCACCTCCTTTGGCAGTCTTGTTTGTCGATTGTTAGCACTCTAATATATCGACTGCTAATATTGTAACATTTACATTGTATTTGTCAAGTGTTTTTTTGATGAATTTTTTATGACAACTTTATTGAAAATATTTGTGACTTAGGTTATTATATTTATAGACAACTTGTTAGGAGGTTATTTATGAAAGTTGCAATTTATGGTGCAGGCTCTCTAGGAACCGTATTAGGTGCATATTTATCAAGAGCAGGCGAACAAGTAGATTTAATAAATAGAAACAAGGCTCACACCACCGCGCTTAAAGAAAACGGTGCTACCGTTACCGGTAAAGCTAATTTCAACGTAAAAGTTAATGCTTACTTCCCCGATGAAATGTCCGATAAGTACGACATTATTTTCCTTATGACAAAACAACTCGACAACAAAGCTGTCGTTACGAAGCTCAGCGAATTTCTTGCCGACGACGGTGTCATCTGCACTATGCAAAATGGTCTACCCGAACATAGCGTAGCAGAAGTTATCGGCGAAAGTCGCACCCTAGGTTGTGCTATCGGTTGGGGCGCACAAATGACAGACCCCGGCGTTAGTGAACTAACGAGCGAACCCGATGCTCTTGTTTTTGCGCTAGGCTCTTTAACAGGTGAAAGAAACGCGCACTTTGAAGAAGTAGTACGTCTACTCTCCATAATGGGTAAAGTCGAAGTTGAAGACAACTTCATCGGCGTTAGATGGTCAAAACTTCTCGTTAATAGTGCATTCAGTGGTATGAGTGCTGTTCTAGGTTGCAACTTTGGTGAAGTCGCCGACAACAAAAAGTCACGTCTTTGCGCTCAAAGAATAATTAAAGAAATCATAGATTCCACACGCGCTGGTGGCATAAAAATCGAACCCATACAAGGCAAAGACGTTGTTAAGCTACTAGATTATAACGGAGTAATCAAACAAAAGATATCTTTCTTCATTATTCCTATCGCTATCAAACAACACCGTTTAATTCGTGCATCTATGCTACAAGACCTATTGAACGGAAAGCCTTGTGAAGTTGAAGCAATCAACGGCGTAGTTAGCGCATACGGTGCAAAAGTTGGAGTTCCCACTCCCGTAAACGATAGAGCCGTTGCACTCATTAAAGAAATCGAAGCTGGTAAACGCAAACCTTCTTTTGAAAACTTATCTGCATTTGACGACCTACTATAATTTAAATAAAGAATCCTTATTAGGGAAGGCGCAACCGTTGGTTGCGCCTTCCTTTTTTCAACATTTTTGGGTGCTTGCATTTGTTTTTATTTTGTGCTATAATCTTCACACAATAAATTTGAAATAAATTTTTATGTTGATAAGGGAAATTCATAAACTTTTACGAACAAATTATTGAGACGGATATTCGTATATTATATGGAGGAATTTAAATGATTGAATTTATCGCACCCACTGTTATCCCCAATATGAATGAAAATGAAAGAAACGGTCGTGTTGAATTATATCCCTTAGCACGTGGATATGCTACGACTATAGGCAACGCTTTGCGTAGAGTACTCTTAAACTCTATCCCCGGCACTGCCGTTACAAAAATTCAAATTGAAGGAAACGACGGCCCTATTCTACACGAATTTACTACCATTCCCGGTGTTCGTGAAGACGTTGTAGAAATTATTCTCAACATTAAGAGTATCGTAGCTAAAATGGTTACGGAAGAACCTGCAAATGCTTATATAGACGTCGTCGGCCCCTGCGTCGTAACAGATGGCGATATCAAGAGCGACTATGCTCTAACTATGCTTAATCCCGATCATTGCATCGCAACGGTTTCCGCGGGCTACAAACTACATATTGATTTAACGTTTGAACAAGGTAACGGTTATGTTTCTAGCGCACAAAACAAAGAGCGTTACAATAATTCACCTATCGGCACACTCTTCGTAGACTCCATATACACTCCCGTTCAACACGTAAATTATGCTGTTGAAGGTTATCGTGTAGGTCAAGACCTTAACTACGAAAAACTCATTCTTGAAGTTTCTACAAACGGTGCACAAACGGTAAACGAAGCTGTTGCATACGCTGCAGGCATCTTAAACAAACACCTTGCCGTACTAGAAGACCTATCTTCAAAGAGCTTTAACGGTGTAAATATGAAGACAAACGAAGATGAAAAGAAGGCTAGCCTATCTCTCATGAAGATTGAAGAACTCGAACTAACCGTAAGAAGTTACAACTGCTTATCTCGCGCGGGCATTTTCTACGTAGAAGAACTTACCAAAATGACGGCTTCGGACCTTATGCACTTGAGGAATCTAGGCAAAAAGTCCTTCGACGAAATCACATCTAAAATAAAAGCACTAGGTTTATCCTTTAAAGATGAATTTTAATTAAAAATCCTTATTAAAAAGCTCTGTCAACCGACAGAGCTTTTTCTATTTATTAAGTTTAAAGTTTTGTTGAAATAGCGATTTCTAATACTTTTTTTGCCGACCTTTGCATTTCTGCAATAGTTACGCCACCGGCTTTTTGTGATTTGATAAGCGAATTATCGTATTTACCCAATCTATCTCCACCCGGCATAAGCACGTCAACGTGTGAACGTACTCTGTAACCACAGTTGAAGTTGCTCTCGAAATCGGGGTCTACTGAGCTCTTCATCCACCAATCGGTGATAACTACGCCTTCGTATCCCCAATCTTTACGAAGAACGGTTTCGCAGAAATCGTAGTTGTAATGACTCCATATACCGTTGACTTTATTGTAAGAAGTCATTATAGATTTAGGCGCGCTTTCTTTTATGCAAATTTCGAAACCTTTTAAATAAATCTCACGTAGAGCTCTTTCGGATACTCTAGAATCGTTATTGTTTCTATTCGTTTCTTGGTTGTTGCAGGCAAAGTGTTTGGGGCAAGCTGATGCTTTCCCTTTTTGAATACCCTTTACTACTGCAGATGCGATTTTTCCACTAACTACGGGGTCTTCCGAGAAATATTCGAAATTTCTACCACACAATGGGTCGCGATGAATATTCATTCCGGGAGCAAGTAGCATGTCCGAGCCTTTTTCCGCGAGTTCATCTGAAATATATCCGTATAATTCACTAGCAAGCTTCTCGTTCCAAGAACAAGCTACTGCCGTTCCACAAGGAAGAAGTGATGCGTAATACATAAGTCTAATTCCGCTAGGTCCATCAGTTGTTATTACTGCAGGAACTCCTTTTTCGGTTAGACTCGCAGAAACACCTGCGAAAGCGCCCGCATTGCCTAGTGCGCCATAGCTACTATTCATTTTGATATTGCCGTGGCAGAGAGTTTCTAGTTCTTCTAGGCTTAATTGCGCGATAAACTCATCCATAGTATTTTTGCCGTCCTTGACGTCTATGAGCTTAATTCCTTTGTCGCCGGTGTAAGGAATTTCTCTAGGAAGTCTATCTAGAATTCTATCTTTTAGCGAATTTGTTCTAGTCGCAACTTTTCTATATGCTTTTTCATATCCGTCATCAGTTTCTTTAGCAATTAGCACGTCGAAAGCATTATCGGGATTTACTGCACAAATTTCTTCCCTTGGTGATACGATTTCTTCTTCTAAATCGTAACTGTAAACTTCTTTTGCGCTACGAACGTCACTACCTAAATAGAACTTATAATTGCCTTTTTCTGCGATAAAGCAAGATTTATAGCCTGTTAGTCCTGCATCATCGTATGAGAAAAGCATTTCGGGAGTGACTACAAACTCAAGAGTTTCAGCTTCGTTTGGAAGAATTTCTTGAGTTTTTGCAAACGCAATTAGACTGCGTGCGGGCTTACCTAGTGCGCCTTCTGGGGCTTTAACGTATAGTTGAACAACATCTTTGCCTACTACGTCGCCAACGTTCTTAACAACACAAGAAATCACTATGTCGTCCCCGTCTTTTTTGACGCTTGTTTCATAATCAAAAGTCGTATAGCTCAAGCCGTAACCGAACGGGAATAGCACTCTGTCTTTTGCAAAGGTTTCGAAATATCTATATCCTACGTAAATATCTTCAGCATAATTATTGAATTCACGGTTGCCGAAATTGTTTGCAGACGGATAGTCTTTATAACTAATTGCTATGGTATCCGTCAATTTACCACTTGGATTAACTGCGCCCGAAATGACGTCGGCAACGGCGTTACCACTTTCCATACCACCTTGCCAAGCATATATTAGTGCAGAAATCTTGTCGCCATATTCAGCAGTCCAACTTAAGTCGATAACGTTACCTGCATCGATAAGCACAACGGCTTTACCGAATACCGAAATTACGTTATCTAGTAGCTTTTTCTCTGCGTCGGTTAAGAAGAAACTGCCTTTTTTGAGAGATTGTTCTCTATCTTCACCTGCAGCACGACCTATAACCACCATAGCTACGTCAGCGCGTTCTTTAGCTCCTTGAATATCTTTCATCTTTAACTTAAGTTCAGGGAAAGATAGTGGCCAATGTCCCCAAAAACCTTCGTCCGGAGCGTTTTTCTTACACATTGCTTCGTATTTATCACTCAAAACCGTGTCAAGTTTAACGTTAGAAGCTTTTAGTCCTTCTAATAGGTTCACTCTATATGGTGCTTTTACGTCGCCACCCGAACCGTAACCAACGTAAAAATAATCGTATTGTACTCTACCAAAAACAGCTAGCGTTTTATCTTCTTTTATGGGTAAAACACCATCGTTCTTCAATAACACGATACCTTCTGCGGCTAGTGCACGAGTAGCTTTTACAAGTTCTGGATTTACGTTAGGTTCTCCCATTACTTTACCACCCGTATTTTGCGCTAATCCCGCTGCAAAATTGATGATTTTTGAAATTAATTTAGACATATCTAAACTCCTTTGCATTAATAAATAGATTATATCAAAAACGTTAAGTTATTTCAATATGAAAATTGGATTTATTATCACTAACTATAGGCTTTTGAATAAATTGTATTAGGCGTAATACATATAGGAGGAAATATGGCATTTTTTAATTGCAACAACAGATGTTCAAACTACAATCGTATACCCTACTCGCCTTGCTATCCAATGGGGCCGATGGGTCCTATCGGTCCTACTGGCCCTATGGGCCCACGTGGTGCCGTAGGGCCACAAGGGCCACAAGGCGAAGCGGGCGTTTCATCGGCGATTTATGCGAGTGCCGTTGGCGTTACAGTAGCAAGCACTGCTTTACTTCCACTTACGCAAACAGCCGTAACCATCGGTAGTGATATGAGTGTTAGTGGTAACGCACTAGTGCTCCCTGCAGGAAGCTATATAATAACTGCAAACGTAAGTGCGACGGCTCCCGATGCAACTGCGCCTACGCCCATCACGATAGGAATTTATGCAAACGGCGCACAAATAGCCAACGAATTTCTAGAAGAAACCGCTGAAACCAGTGGAAGTGTTGTCAATATGTCGAAAACTTTGTTATTAAACGTAACTGCTGACAATACTACTATTAGTTTAGTAAACACGTCCGGACAAAACATTAATATCGCAAACAGCGGTTTAACGGCAATAGCACTATAAAAATTTGCAAAAAGAAAAACGCGTCGCAAGACGTGTTTTTCTTTGTATAAAAAACTGCTTTGCGTTAATAATCTTATTAAAAAATTAGGAGAAACTACATGAAACTCGCAAACAGTAAAACTTATTTAAATTTAGCAAAATCATTTGCAGGCGAATGCCAAGCACGCACAAGGTATGAATTCCTAGAGTACGGCGCAAGAAAACAAGGCTTCGTTGCTCTTGCCGACTTAATAGACAAAGTCGTTTATAATGAATTCAATCACGCTAGAATGTTCTACACCTATCTCCAAGATGCTTGCGACTGCACTATTGACAACATCGATATTTGTTCAGGCTATCCCTTTAAGGAAAAATGGAACATTCTTGACAATTTGAAAATCGCAGCAGAAAACGAAGAAATCGAATCCACGAAAGTTTATCCCGAATATGCAAAAATTGCTGACGAAGAAGGCTTCCCCGAAATAGCTGAATTGTATAGAAATATTATACAAGTAGAAAACTGTCACCATATGCTATTTAAAGAACTTTACGAGCAAATGAAAAACGATACTATGTATTGCAAAGACGAGCCCGTCAAATGGAAATGTGGTAGCTGTGGATATGAAGCAACTGCTAAATCTGCGTGGGAATGCTGTCCTCTATGCCAAGCAAAACAAGGTAGCGTACTATTGAAAATTAGTGACGGAGAATAGCATTTAGGGAAATAAAAAAAGCAGTTTGGGTTGCCCAAACTGCTTTTATGCTTGATTTACTTATTATTCGATATTAGTTATATCATCATCTATTTTTTCATTCGATACATCGCTAGAAGCACATTCCGCAAGCTCTAGGTTTTCCACCACGTTTGCAGTGGGAACTCTACCGAAGTAGCTCTCCATTTCTGCAACTTTCTTCTTGTCTAGGTTGTAAACGAACTTCAAGAAAATGAATTGCAATGCAATACATACTGCGTGAACGCAACCTATCATAACACGGATATTGTTAGCAACTTCAAACGGTTGGTCGGCCTTAAGTTTGTTATTGTAACCTAAACCTACCATAATAAGAGTTATCGTTGCAGGACCAAAGCCTTGAGCGAGCTTTCTTCCTAGAGAATAGATAGCGTAAACCGTGCCTTCTTCTCTGCGTCCGGTCTTGTATTCTTGATAGTCGATACAGTCCGATACCATTGCCCAGCAAATTACGCCGAACATAGCAGACGATGCCCCCGTTATCATTGATAGCACCATCCATACAACCAAGCCACCCGTCGTGGGCTTAATAGGTAGAACCGCCATCAAAATACCTGCTACGATACCGAACAACATAGGAATCATAGCAACTTCTTTTTTACCATATTTCTTAACCATAGGATGTGCCAGAGCCATACCTGCAGCCATCGGCAGATAGGAAACTAGTGATATTACACCACTTAGCTTTGCCATTTCAAAGAAGCTTTGGAATAGAATTTGGTTAGCTGTTACCAAGCCGTTCATCGTAACAAGACTGAAGATAGAAGCTATTGTTATACCTACGGCACTTCTATTCTTTAAAAATGCACCTACTGCTTTGAAGTAATTAAACTTTTGCTTTTCTTCGGGAGGAGTTTCTATTTGAATACGCTCAGTTGTGCCTTTCAATAGAACTTGGAACGCAACGAAACCTATAACACCTAGAACAATAGACATTATAAATACGTTAATACCTATAAGGTTATCGTCGTCATCCATACAAACTAAAGGAATACCTACCATGATGATTACGTTAGCTATTCCTGCACCGATTGAACGCCACGTTGATAGTGATGCTCTTTCGCTGGAATCAGCCGTAATCGCAGCACTCATCGCACCATACGGAACGTTTACTACGGTATAAGCAGTATCCCAAGCCAGATAACCTAGTATGCAAACTATGATTTTAATAGCAAGCGGTGCATTAGGAATAGGCAAGAAGCACATAACTCCTGCTACTGCCAACACAAACGAACCATAGAAAATATACGTCTTGAATTTTCCTTTTTTACCAGGTTTAATTGCATCCATAAGTCCGCCCATAATGGGGTCGTTGATGCCGTCCCATATCTTCAAGAAAATAATGATAATAGCCCAAATCTTGGAGTCCAATCCTATGTATTGCGTGTAAAAAAGTTCAAGGTAAGAAAATAGCGCAAAGCTCATATTGCAACCGAAGTCGCCCAGCGCGTATGAAATCTTATCTCGTTTACCAAATGGCCTAACAGCTTTTTCCATATATTTCTCCTTTTGTGATGTCTATTTTATTATATAAAAATAAATAAAACAAGTCAATAGTAAATAGTCTATTGCTTTTTTGTTCCAAAACTTGTATAATGATTTCATAAAATTTTTGGAGACGAAAAATGAATAGTTTACAAGGTAAAACGATTATAGTTACAGGTGGAAATTCCGGTGTTGGCGCAGCTACGGCTATCAAACTCGCAAAACTCGGAGCAAATGTCGTCATCAGCGCAAGAAGAGTTGGTGCTCTAGAAGAAGTTGCCAATAAAATAACGCAAGAAGGTGGTAGCGTACTCGTTGTAGCTACCGATATTTCAAAAAACGCCGATTGCGTAGC
>JAFXIQ010000020.1 GCA_017533005.1 Clostridia bacterium
AATCTTGCAGTCTGCATAGTCGCCCTTTCCTACGATGCTGTTAGCTAGTTGATAGTCAACTACTACGAAGTCGCATGAGTTGCTCTTAAGTTGCATTAGAGCGTCTGTTTGATAAGTAACAACGTTAGCTTGTACGTCAGCGATTGAATTCATGTAGGTTTCGCCTGCTGAACCGTCTTCTGCATAACCTTTTAAACCATTAAGACCAGCTTCGTTAGTAACGCTTGATGATGTTTTAACAACAACTGCTTGTGCGTTTAGCATGTAGTTGTAGCTGAAGTCAACTTTTTCACTTCTTTGAACGCCGTCATCATCTGCTGTGTTAGCTGTGAAGCCATTCCATACACAATCAATAGTGCCTGTTGCTAGGTCGATATATTTGTTACCCCAATCGATAAGTTTGAATTCAACGTTGTAACCGAGGTCTTCAAAAACTGCTTTAGCTAGGTCTGTATCGAAACCAACAAGTTGGCCGTTTTCATCTTCATAGTTCATTGGTTCGTATAGAGTGTAACCAACAACAATGGTTTCTTTTTCTTCTTCGTTACATCCAACGAAAATGCAAAGAGTTGCGATAAGTAGTGCTGCGATTAGTGCGATTGAGATAATTTTTGTTTTCATTATTTTTACTTCCTTTTGGGTTTATTTTTACTTTATCACTTTAGTTTACTGAAGCGATGATTGTATTATACTTCATTACACTAAAGTTGTAAAGTGTTTTTTGCAATTTTTATTAAAATTTTTTTAATTTTTTTTGAAAAAGAAAGGAACGCCTTGCGTTCCCTTCGATTTTTGCGTATTTTCGCGAGTTTTTCGTTGTTTTTAGATACTATTCAGCATCTTCATTATTTTCTATTTTTTCAACTTTTTCTTTCTTCTTGAAAATTCCACCGACTTTTTCTGCAATGAGTGCGTATTTACCGGACTTGTCTAGGAAGTACATACCTACTAGAGCACCAGCTAAAAGAACTGCTGAAGAGCATAGCGTGATTGCACAACTTGCGCCGTAGCTCAAGTTAGACGTTGCGCCACCGATTAGGTAACCGATGAAGCATACGAATGCAACGGTCATTGCGTAAGGTAGTTGCGTGTTAACGTGGTCAACGTGGTTGCATTGTGCGCCTGCCGATGCCATAATCGTCGTGTCGGAAATTGGTGATATGTGGTCGCCACAAACAGCACCTGCAAGAACTGAAGATACTGCGATAATGAATAGCGTGCTATCAACCGAAACAACTGCCGTTGCAATCGGAAGTAGAAGTGCAAACGTGCCCCAACTTGTACCCGTTGCAAATGCAATACCGAGTGAAACAAGGAAGAAAATTGCGGGGATTGCCCAACCTAGGGTGGAGAGTTTTTGGAACTCTGGTGCACCTGCAAGATTCAAGTAAGCATCACCGTTACAAATACCACTTAACGTCCAAGCGAATATTAGAATAAGGATAGAAGGAACCATAGCTTTGAAACCTTTAGGAATGCTACCAGCGATATCTTTGAAAGAAACAACGCCACGGATTAGGTAATAAACTGCCGTTATAATCAAAGTTAAAATACTGCCGAGTGCTAGTGAAAGAGCTGCATCGCAGTTAGCAAAAGCATCTATAAAGTTAGCGTCGCCTGTGAAGAGTCCGCCTGTATAAAGCATTCCTAATATGCATAGTACGATAAGCGTTGCGATAGGAATAATAAGGTCGAATACTCTACCTTTATCGCTACCTTGAACTTCGCCAATATCGCCTTCTTCTCTATCGTTGTTTGAGAATACGTCACCAGTTTCGATAGCGTTCTTCTCGAACTTTTTCATAGTACCGAAGTCGAACTTAGTTGCGCATAGGAAAATCATCATACCTATAGTTAGTAGAGCGTATAGGTTAAAAGGTATACTTTGAATAAATACTTGGAATCCGTCAACGCCTTCTAGTGAAGAACCAACTGCTGCTGCCCAGCTTGAAATAGGAGCAATAATACAAATAGGTGCTGCCGTTGCGTCGATTAGATATGCGAGTTTAACACGGCTGATTTTATTACGGTCGGTAACAGGGCGCATAACGTTACCAACTGTCAAGCAGTTAAAGTAATCGTCTACGAAAATTAACGAGCCAAGTGCCATCGTTGCGAACATAGCGCCACTTCTAGATTTAATCTTAGAAGATGCCCATTCGCCGTATGCACGAGAGCCACCGGCTTTCGTAATCAAAATAACTAGAATACCTAGAACAACTAGGAAAATAAGGATACATGCATTCCAGCTGTCTCCTATCTTTGCTGCCATAACTTCGAAAATAGTTTCGAATGCAGTCAAGGGGTTACCCTTACCATAAAACATAGCACCAACAAAAATACCTGCGAACAAGCTAATATAAACTTGTTTGGTAATCAATGCGAGCGCGATTGCGATAATCGGAGGCACTAATGCCCATAATGTCGCTTCCATAAATAATCTCTCCTCTTTGGTTTTGTGATGTGTTTAATTTACACCTATTTATAATTATAATAAATATATCCTATTATTGTCAATAGTGAATTTTATTCTTTCTTCTTTGGTGGTTTTGCACCCAAATATCTATACAACACGCATTCAAGTTCAGAATTATATAATTTGCGTGTTTTATCGGCTTTTCTACCGAAACATCTCTCAAAATCGGGATAAGACGTTATAACGTACGCAGACCAATCGTTCAAACTGCGAAATACCTTGCCGAAATCACGGTAAAGCGTACGAAGCTCGTTCTCTTTCATTAGCCTTTCCCCATACGGTGGATTGGTTATGATTACTCCATATTGATATCTAGACGATAAGTCACGCATATCAGCAGTTTGGAAATGTATATAGTCGCTTACCCCAGCGTTTTGCGCGTGCTTTTGCGCGATTTTAATAGTCTTTGGGTTTATATCAAAGGCGTTTATCCTTAATTTAATATCCTTATTTATATTCGCGCGCGCTTCTTCCCTAACTTCTTCTATGATTTTTTTATTTACGCCGTTAAATTCTTCAAAAGCAAACGCCCTATTAATTCCCGGAGCAGTATTAGTTGCAATAAGCGCGCTTTCGATAGGAATAGTTCCCGAACCACAAAACGGGTCTATGAGCGCACGCTCCTTATTCCAAACAGAGAGATTTATTATACTAGCAGCGAGCGTTTCCCTTATCGGGGCTTCACCAACGAAATTCCTATATCCCCTTTTGTGAAGCCCCCATCCGGACGTATCTAATAACACTTTGACTTCATCGTTGTCTATAAAAATTTCAAAAGCATACGTTGCACCGGTTTCGTTAAGAAATGGGAGCGCGTATCTATCACATAATCTCGTGACTATAGCCTTTTTACAAATTGATTGAATGCTCGATAGCGCAAAAAGCTTACTGGAAATAGACTTTGCATTTACAACTATACGCGCATCACGTGAACAAAGATTTTCAAACTTAAATAACGATATCCCGTCATATAATTCATCGAAAGTTTCTGCGTGAAACGAAAAAAGCTCCACGAACACCCTATTCGCAGTTCTTAAACTCACATTCACTTTCGCTAAATCTCGGAAATTGCCTTCGAATGGAATTCTACCATAGTACGCGCCACCTACTTCGTAGCCCATATCCGTGAGTTCTCTTTTAGTAACGGCTTCGACACCGCTAGCAGAAGCTACTATCAACTTTAATTTGCCATCGAAATAACTCATATTATAATTGTAACACGATTTAATTGCCTTTACAAAATAAATAACAAGTGTTATTATATTTCAAACGAATTATAAGGTAATTATTATGAATTTACTCAAGAAAGCATTTATTAAAGACTACCAATCCACTCATAAGCCAGAAGTAAGGTTTCGCTACGGCGTGGTTGCAGGTATTATCGGCATAATTCTCAACCTAATACTTTTCGCAGGCAAAGTTATCGTGGGTATTATCGGAAACAGCATCACCGTTATTGCAGATGCTATTAACAACCTTTCCGACGCGGGAAGCTCTATCGTTACGGTTTTTGGATTCAAGATTTCTTCTCGTCCCGCAGATGAAGACCACCCCTTCGGTCATCAAAGAATTGAGTATATAACCGCGCTAATCGTTGCGATTATCGTTCTTGCTATCGGAGTGCTTCTTGGAAAATCTTCGATTGAAAAAATCATTACCCCCGAAGATATATCCGTTTCCGTGTGGACCTACGTCGTACTAGGTGGAGCTATGTTCGTTAAGCTCATGCAAATGTTCATATATCGCGACTTCGCAAAAGCCATCGATAGCGATGCACTTATGGCAGGAAGCCAAGACAGCAGAAACGACGTTATTTCTACCGGTGCCGTGCTAATAGCATCAATAATTATCCATACAACCGGCGTAAACATCGACGGATATATGGGACTAATCGTATCACTATTCATAGTAATAAGCGCGATTAAACTCATAAAAGAAACTTGCCACCCCTTAATAGGCGAAAAGCCCAGTCCTGAACTCGTCAAAAAAATTAAAGATAAGCTAATGTCCTATGAAGGCGTAGAAGGCATTCACGACCTTATGATACATAACTACGGTGCTACAACGTCATTCGTAATCGTGCACGTAGAAGTATCCGCTAGTCAAGATATACTCGTTGCACACGACCTGATGGATAATATTGAACGCGACTTCAAGACCGAGTTAGGGATACATTTATCCATACATATGGACCCCATAGAAACAGATAACGAAGAAGTTGCTACAAATAAAGCGCGTTGTGCGAGCATTCTCTACGAACTAAACAATAAGCTCACGCTACACGATTTTAGAATGGTTTTCGGCGCGTCGCACACCAACATTCTATTCGACGTAGTCGTACCCTACAGCGAAAAAATCACAAAAGCCGAAATAGAAAAAGCCTTAAGCGACGCATATAAAGATGAAGAAAAAAAATACTTCTTCGTAATATCAATCGACAAAGATTTCGCATAACGTATAACTTTTACAATGAAAAAACAGCAACGCGCGTTGCTGTTTTTTATTTTTCAAATATGTATTACTTGAAGTATTTAACGCCAGATTCGAATATCTTCATGTCGTAGTTTCCGTCAACGTTTTGGTATAGACCGCTTTGCCATCTCTCGGTGTGTCCCATCTTGCCGATAACTCTGCCGTCAGGAGAAATGATACCTTCTATTGCGTTAACAGAGCCGTTGGGGTTCCAAGGTGAAAGCATTGTGGGGTTGCCTATGTCGTCAACGTATTGCGTAGCGATTTGACCATTCTTTCTCA
>JAFXIQ010000021.1 GCA_017533005.1 Clostridia bacterium
CGTAAAAGCAAACGGTATAGAAATAATTAAAGCTGATGACGAAAGCGCTATTTGCAAGGCAAGCGTAGTTGACAATCATTTAAATGCAAACGACGCTGTGCAAGGTGGAATGCTATATACTATTGCCGATTTCACTTTTGCGGTTCTTGCTAATCACTTGCACCCTATCACCGTTACGCAAAGCGCAAGCATAAGCTATATAAACGCCTGCAAAAACACCGCTTATATAACGGCTGAGGCTCGCGAAATTTCGAGAACAAATCACAACTCCGTTGTCGAAGTTATCGTAAAAGACGAGCGCGACACTATAGTCGCAATAGGAATGTTCAATGGTTTCATAAGATAAAAAAAGCACTCTTTCGAGTGCTTTTTATTATTTAGGGTTAAGGGCTAAACAGCCCTTTTTCTTTTATCTATAAGACTAATTAGTCGTTATAGGTAGGACGTTTTCTCAACATAAAGAAGAGTGAGCTCGCTATTGCTAGTCCTGCAATGCTTGCCATCATTATCCATAGCCACGTAAAGTCGGCTTTTTCTTTTATGGTAAGTACGGTCTTGTATTCCGTGCTTGCATAGTTTTCGTCGCCTTCGAACAATACTACTACGGTATATCTGCCGGCTTTAGTGGGCATTGTGGTAAGTTTTTCTCCCGTTGCCGTTAGATAGTAAATCGTTGCCTTGTCGGGGTCATCCATGCCTTCTATAACTGCGAGTAGTGAGCTAGGATTGCTGATATCTTGCTCTAATTCGCCTACGATATCAATAACGGGTGTAGCTTTATCAACGTAGAGTTCAATCGTTCCTTGAATCATAAAGTTGGTTTCTGCGCTACCTACGTAATAGTCATAGAAGTTGTCTTCGTATGGAACGAATATCCAATTGTAAGTCGTTACGCTTGGTAGTAGCGTTTGACCTTCTACAAATCTAACTTCGCCTAGGTTGCTATCGCAAGTTAGTTTAGGCATTTCGTCACCATAGTGTAGATTGGTTCTTATCGGGTCTACCTTCACCGTATATAGGCTTCTGTTGATTGTTAATTCTAGCTCAACTTCTCTTGATACGTAGTTGGCTTTTTCAACAAGTGCTACTACTCTATAAGTTCCTGGGGCCGTGAAGTAAGGTGCTGCTTCTTGTCCATTATACGTTACTTTATAACCATCGCCCAAGTCGCCAAGAGTTAAGTAATGTTTCTTTCCGTCGTAGGTTATTCCACCTTCGATAGGCGTGAAGGTTATTTCCGGCATAATTGCAGGAGCTATACGGTAGAAATCACTCGTATTATTTACTAGATAGTAGTTATCCATATTGAGCGTTAGAACTGCACGGTATCCCTTTTCGTGGTCTGCCGTTGCGTTCATATTGTCACCGTCATAACTCAAGTCAACGTCCAAACGGTCGCTACCGATAAGACCGGTGATTTCGTAACCAATAGTCTTGGTTTCGCCGTCGTAAACCCCGTTGCTTGTCGAAGTAAAGAATGCAATAAGTTTCGCTCTTTCTACAACGTATTTTACGGTTTGTGGGTTAAATATCGTACTATAGTTAGTGCCTGCATCTAGCGTTCCTTTGCCTATTTCATAGCTGTTGACGTTTACTGCACCTAATAGCAATTTGCCTGCCCACTTGTCACCGCTAACGATTAGCGAAGGTGCCGTCGTAGAATATTTATAGCCGAATAATGCTCTAGTATAAACTGCATTACCATCGATAGAAACCGTGAATTGTAGTTTCTTAACGTCAATAGCTTCTTTATGCGTTACTCCGTGTTGTGAGTAGTACAACTCGTTGGTTTCGGGATTTAGATATGCTAGTTGGTTCATTCTTCTAATCACGCCGGTGGTTAGGTTAATTCTGTACTTATTACCGTCGGTTGCGGTGAATTCGCCGATATTGTTACCTTCTACAATAGTGATTGTAGACATATCAACGTAAATCTCTTTTCTAGCTCCGTTGTCGTAATATACAAAGCTGTTTCCTAGCGCGCCAGAAGTTAGTTGTAGCGTTAACGGTTGCCATACCATTCTATTATCGACGTCAATTCTAAAGGTGATGCCATCGATGGTCATCGTTCCTATAGTATCGTCGCCTTCATAAATAGAAGTCATATCTCCAAAGGTAAAGCTTGCAACTTTTGCAGTGCCGTCGTTTGCCGTATAGCCGAACTCGCCCTTGGTTGCAATAATTGGGTATTTACGCATTGCAACGCCGGAAATGAAGTTTACGTCGTAGACGTAACCGTCATCTGCGCGATACAAGCCTTGTGTTTCGTCTTCGCTCAATGAATAGAAGTTGTTGAAGTCGATATAAATCAAGCTTGTTCTGCCTGCAACTTCATATTCTAGAACGCCTACTTTGTTGTAGATATCATAAACTTCTTCGTCAAGAGCAATCTTGCCTGCAGAAAGATTTACGATATAAGTATAGTTTCTGCCGTCTTGGGTGATTGTATATCTACCAACGCCCTTTTCTTCATCCGTGAAGTTAATTCTTGAGTAAACTATTTGTGTGACGCTTACGTTTCCGTTAGATAAAACTTTACTGAAGAAGTAACCGTCTCTAACAGTATAGTTGTACTTGCTATTCAAGTTGCTTGCTCTATGCCATGCTAAATCGTTTTCTAAATCAATTACGTAGTCGATTCCGTTAGAAGCTTTATAGTAAACTTCGCCTTCGGTTGCGCCTATTGCCTTGTAATCAATAATTGCATTTACAAGTTGTCCGTCGTTACTATAATAATTGAATTCGCCTTCTACAACTTCAAGTTTGATGTTGTAATAGTCGCGCCAAGCTTTCATTGAGCCGGTTTCTATTGAATATACGTATCCGTCGTTTGCTACGTAATATGCTTGTGAAACGTCGATGACTTCACCCGCGGTGAGTCCTGCTACCGTGGAATATACATAGTATGTTACGCCGTCTAGTACGTAACTATAGCAGTATGCAATAGACGTGCCGTCGGTGGGTAGTCCGTCGTAAATCTTGCCTTGTCCGTAAATCGGTGTAACCGTTACTTCTACAGCTTTGATTTCTAGAGCCTTTTCAAATATCTTCTATACGTCTGAGAAGCTATCTGCGCCTGTGTTCTTGTAGCTAACTCTTACGTCGTATACGCCGACTTCGTTGGGAGCGTAGCCTTGCCATGAATAGGTGCCAGCCAAGCAGTATTCGTAGGTAATTCTACCTTTGATTTCCGCGTTGCCTGCATTTGAAATATATGCTGTATTAGCGGCTACTCTTGCTCCGTTATAATAAACGGTCTTGACGTCAAGAGCAAGTTCAGGTGCAACGTTCTTAATCGTTAAGCAACCACTGCTCGTTGCTGACGTTGCAGCGTAGTTCTTTTCTATCGCGCAAGGTTTGAAGGAAACTTTTACGCCGTATGTACCACTTGCCGTAGGAGCCTTTTTACTGTAAACCATTACACCGTTAATGCTATAGATGAATTCTACTTCTATTGTAGAAACGCCTTCGTATTCGGTGATAGGTCCTTTGCTATCTGCAGAAGCTCCTCTAATAGTATAAACTATATCTTTTGCAGTTACTTCGTAACCAAAATCGAATACCATAGTTCCGATTTCGATATTAGGCTTGCGAGCAGTAATTTTAATGACTTGTTCATAAGTCTTTTCACTAGCTTGATAGTTATCGTTGTCCGTAGGTTCGTATCTTACGAATACGCTGTAAACGCCTACGTTTGACGGTGCTGTAGAAGTGTAATTTTCTTCACCGGTTATCGAATACGAATAAACCAAGCGACCTTGTGGAATATCTTCAGCTGAAACACCTTCTTTAGAAACCGTTAAGCTGATAGACATGCCGTTAAATTCTGCTTCTCTCGTTGGAATAGTATTCGGGAAACGAACTGTTGCTTTAGAAATATCCATAGCGCCATTGTATACTTTTGAACCCGATGCGTAATAGTTGTCGTTTGCGCCCGGTTCATAAGTCAATACAACGTTGTACGTTCCTGCATTTCTAACAGAACTATCTTCGCCCAAAGCGTTTACGTATTTAACGCTAACAACACCTTGTGGGCTCAATGAGTTATTCAATATCAACGACGGTGTGTTGTTAATACCTGTAACAACGATTTCCGTTGACAAATCAAACGCGTGGTTTTGTCCGTCGTAAACTCTTCTTCTCTTGTTACCTACGTCACTCGAATCAAATACGATTCTCATATTATTGACAAGGTTATATTTTCTAATTTCGATAGCGTCTACGAAGTCTTTTATAGTTTGAGAATAATCTTCACTATCAGGAGTAAAGATAACTCTTATCATGTACTTGCCTGCATCCTTGGGTGCAGGAAGTAGGTTGCCGTTTTCGTCAACAGGGTTACCCAATTCGTCAACGGGTTGACCATTCTTACCGAAGTATTGGATTTCAATTGTGCCCGCCGGCGTGGAACCGTTCTTTCTATCTGTAACTGTTACGTTTCCAACGGGGAAGGTTATTTGTTCGCCGTTAAATTCAACAGAATAAGCTGAAATACTAATATCAACGATACCTGCTCTGATTTCTAGTCTTCTTCTCAAAACAACCGTGCAGTTAGTATAGTTGTCGTTTTCATCAGCATAGTACGTAACTTCTATATCATAGAAACCTTTGTTCTTAGGCGCATCGTAAGACATATCGCTATCGTCTATGTCTGCGTCAGATGCGTTCTCACCTTCGCTAGGCGAGAAACGATAGCTATAGGCATATCTTTCTATTGGCGTATCGCCACCTTCTATAGCATCTGCTATTGCTACGATGCTAGAAACATCGATTCCATATCCGGTAAACTCAGCTTGAACGAAGCCCATCGTGATTTTTGGAGCTACTTTATTGATTATAATCTTTGCAACGCTTAAGAAATCCGTCTTGGTTCTCTTATAATTCGTTTCATTTTCATCTGGTGTAAAGGTTACTTCTACCAAGTGTTCGCCTGCGCTTAACGGTGCGTAAACAGACCAGTTACCTTCGCTCTTGTGCAAATATCTATAGCTTACCGTTCCCATTGGGGTGGCACCACCATCGATTCCTTTGACAACAGCTGGTGCTGCTTCAACTCTGTTACCCGTATAATTTGCAGTAACTACTTCTAGCTCAATAGTAACTTCGCAAGGATTGATGATAAATGCAACTTCTTCGCAAATAAATTCATAGTTCTTTGCGTTACCCATTTTCATAGGAACTGCATAGGTTCCTGCTGTCGTTAGTTCATTGAAACCACCGTTTACATAATCAACGTACGGAGTTTCGTAGTCATCTTCGTTTTCAAGCGTTGCGAAGCTTTCGCCATAAGGGAATTCCGTCTTGCTAAAAATCTTATAATCAACAGGATTGACTTCGCCATATTCCTTTATAATTTGATTTTCCGTATCCGTGCTCGTTACGTAAATTTCAATTACTTTTTTAACAACGTTAAGCTTTCCGGGTTCAAATTGAATATCGTAGTTATTGAAATTTTCACCTTCAGCATAACTATCTTCATTGAGATAAACGCCTACTTCATACTGACCGACGACTTTCATAGTCTTGCTATCGTAGTCATTGGAAATACCATATTTTATTATAGTAGACGGATCGTCTTCTTTAACACTCGTTTCGTTTTCGCCTTTTACTGCGGTGTAAGTATATACGATGTTAGGTTCAGTATCTCCATATTCAATGAAAACTTCTTCAAAAGAAATTATCATCGTTCTCTTTCCTACTGTGAACGTAACTTTCTCTTTGAAAGCCATATATGCTTCTGAAACGTTATTAGGATTGACGTAACCACCATGCGACAGTTCAATATCCGAAGTACCTACGTTTCGTATTTGAACGCTTCTCGTTTGTGCGTTAGTACCCATTGCTATTTTAATAACATCGGTATTCGAAGAAGTTATATTCATAACTACGCCACTATTACGTTTAAGCGACTCTAGTGCTGGGGCTAGTATCACGTCGTTCATGCCATATACGTAGCTAGCGTTAGCAAGACCTGGTGCTGAATCTTCGTGTTTCAAATAAATCGCATACTCTTTATCTGTATCTTTTCTTTCGTAGTTTTTATAGTTACCAATGTTATAATAATAGGTTTCTATAGTACTACCCTCGCCAACGAAGACATTACCATCAAGTCTCTTCATTACAACGTCCGTCATGGGGTCTTTCGCAAGCTCGCTATCATGTTGTTCAGCATAAATCGTAATGATACCCGCGCCTTTGTAGGTTATAACCGCCTTGGTATAAGCGTATCTACCTTCTTTCCAAATGTTATAAGTGATGGTTTGAATACCCCATTCTTGCGCGCCTGCAGGTACGTTCATAATCATATCTGCAACGATTTTAACTCTTCTAGGCTCACCTGGATATTCCTCAATTTCCTCGGGGAAATTCGCAGTAGTTCTTGCTATAACGGTTATCGTTTGATAAAGCGTTGAATTAATTTCATAGTCTGCAACGTAAGTATATGAAGAACTTCTCGTAGCGATAGTTTCTACTAAAAGTTTGTTCTCGTTTTCTTCGCATTCCATCGGGTCTAGCAACTCAACCATTTGTTCAATAGGTGTAATTGCGAACGTTTTAACCCTTTCACCTTTGTAATTGCCTTTACCGGTTATGGTTACGGTACCGCCGGCAAGAACGTTATAGTTCAAGACGGTACCCTCGTCGCCATAGCTGACTTCATAGTCCTTGTTTTCTATAAGTTCATTTCCACGTACTTTAACACTATTAATTCCAGGAGTTATTTTTGCGCCAGTATAGCTGAAAGTATTACCTACCAAAGTAATAACAACGTTTGCGTCGGATTCTTTCTCGATATCTAATTCTTTAATAGCGAAATGTACGTCAATTTGTCCACAGTAATTACCTTGACCGGCAAACGTTACAACACCAGCAGATGCTCCTGCGTTAATATTTTCGCCCCAACTAACCAAATAATAATCGGCGTTTCCTTGATATTCGCCTTGATACGTCAAGTTAACTTTACGGACTTTATCCCTAATATAAACGGTTCTGGTTTTTAGATAACCATTTCCATCAGTCGCTCCACCGTAATCGTTCAGCGTATAGATTGGTAAAATATCCCCATTCTTTTTACTGCCATTATACGTTACTATTTGTTCGTTGTACGTAGTCCAGTCTGCGTACGCTTCAAATCTATCCGTATCAAGTACTTTGGGAACAATGGTAAAGTATACTTTAATGGTGCCGTAGAAATTAGCACCTGCGCCTGCGTTTTGAACTCCGGCCATTTCAATTTCAACGTAGTTAATGTTATTAACTCTGTCAACGACTAACACTCCACCTTCATTTCTATACGCAACGTTTGTGTTGGTACCATAACTCGCAAATGTGTCAGTATAGTCTTTCATTTTTTCAAGCACCATATCTTTACCATTAAAATTGATTTTAATGGTATCGGGCTCAGGCTTAATCTGTGAACCCGTATATTCTTCTTCGGTTTCTAATCTATATGCCGAAATGTTTTGATCTTCAATGCTCCTTGCCGTGATATAGAAATATTTAATAATTTCTCCCGTATAGTTGCCTTTACCGGTTATGGTAACGACCGCGTTCTTGGTTACGTTTACGTTAGTATCTTCTCCACCGTAAGTTACTTCATAATCGGTATTTAGCACCATAGTGCGAGTGGTGTTTCCTTCGCCGAAATTATTATCTTTGACCGTTACGCTCGGCGTTATTAATTCACTGGTATAGATTTGATTGGCTATATTGCCTACTACAACGTCTTCTCCAAAGGGCTTGGGGTTTATCGTAAATAGTATCGTAGTATTGCCTGAGAAGTTGTTACCGTCTTGGGTCGCTACGACTTTAATGGTCGCCGAATCGGTAACGTTAACGTTGTTGCCGTATTCGGTATAAGTATTGCCTTGTCCATTGGCAGCTTGATTATAGTAGAAATAACCTGCAACGAAGCCCATTATAACGTCGTTGTTCTTTACTTTTACTATGCTATCAATAACGGGTTGCAATTCTTCTTGAGTATCGTAGTCAGATTTCACTTGATTATTAACGAGAATGTAATAAACTGCTTGTTCCGTCGTCCAACCGTATTGTGAACCGATTAATCTCCACAATCTTACGTTTGTATCTCTGACTATGATATAATCGGGATCGGGAGTAAGTGCAACGCCGGTATAGGTTAATTCTTCGTAGTATCTTTCCGAAGTAATCGTACCACTACTTAAATCTCTCTTCCTAATATCAAAGGTTATTGTCTTTTCCCCTGTGAAGTTGTGGCTGTTCGCGATAATTGTAAAGCTTGCCGTTCCAACGTTAACGTTATTGTTATAGATTACGGCATCACCATCTTTCTTCAAACTGAAATATCCACCAAACGTACCTTCTTGTCCTGTACCTGTAATAGTACCTTCTGCATATTTGTCACCCGTATAGCCGTACATTTCTCTTAAACTAAAGTACTTGCTGCTAGATCCACCAGCTTCAGCTCCAGCTAAGAAAATTTGTTTCTTGCCGTCTAATTCTGCCGTAACATAAATGACGTCGGGCGTAATTGCTTCACCCGTGTAGGTTGTTTTATATATTTCGAATATTTGGTCTGCTAGGTCCGCTGTTTGAACGACTTGCGCTATATTCGCCTTATTTATCGTAAAGAATCCGGTGATGGTATCTTGAGACGTTCCGTCGGCTCCCGTGAAATTGTTCATGGGTTTAACGTTATATCTAGCGGTGTTGACACCAGCTACAACGTTATTTGCATACGTTATGTTACCATTTTCTACGCCATAGTCCGTACCTTGATTTAAAACGAAATTAGGTTGGGTTGCACTTGAGGCATTATTGCCTATGTAAGCGTATAATTTCTTAGGAACGGGTTTTTGTTCGTAGCCTGTATACGTCCAACTCGATGGAGAACCATCTTCAACGTCAAAACTGATTATCTTGTGATTGGTTCCGGTAATTATTTTGCCTTCTATTTCAAAGTTTATTTCTGCAGAGCCCAAAACAACAGTATAACCCGCTACCGTATTCGATTGAATGGTTGCCGTATACGTATAAACACCTTTATCCGTAGGACGGGTAGATGAATTATAACTAGCTCCGTTCGTAGTGCCGGTATAGCTATGCGTAATTTTATAAGTTTCTCCACTTACCGCGGTACGCGTAGGAAGCTTGATTCCAGGACCAAATGCCGTTTCCGTTACTGAAGTAACTTTGTTGTTCGCATCAAAAGTTAGCACTTGTGTGTATGGATACTTTATCGTATTGATTAAATCCGTGACTGCTTCTTCTAGCTGTATTTTACAAAATACCGCAACGTAATAATGCGGAGTTTGCGATCCGTTAGTATCGTACAACTCGTGCGATTCTATAGTGATTTTCTTTCTCTTTGCATCGCCACCATTAGAATCGAAATAGTCCTTAGCAAGCGTAGATTTCACTTGCCAACCTGCAAAATAGTAGCCTTGATAATTGTTAGCTTTAGTAAGAACGGTGGGCATTGCTTCTAGCGTTAAACTGCTACCGAACTCTAACTTCGTAGCACTATTTTTACCATTAGTCAAAGTTCCATACGTTATACCATTATCCGTACCGACGTTTGGAGTGCTTGTAGGATATGAAACATTGCCGTTTTCATCCATTAAGCCAACGCCTGTTTTGATGTAAGGAGCAGCATAAGTGAACGTAAAGGACCCATTGCTGGGCGGTGTAACCGTAGTTGTATTACCCGGTTTACTATTGTTAGCAACACCACCGTCACCACCACCACCAACTATTGTCGCATAAAAGCCTATTCTAATTAGCGTAAAATTAGTCGTACCATCGATGTTAACATTTATCGTGTAACTGCCACCACTTGAAACAGCAGCAGAACCAGATTTAAGAACGTTCATGCCAGCGAAAGAAGTATTGCTTGCAGACCCCGTCTTAGTACCATTTCCGACTAGAACAAAAGCATCGCAATCAACCGAGCCACGTTGTCCTATTACCCAGCTAGGAGCAGTACCTGTAACCGTTACTTTTGTTAACAAGTAATTGTTTCTCGCAGCGATTACGTTTGACCCTGTTCCTGGTATTTCTAGGTCTACCCAAATGAGTGAGTATCCTGTATTGTTAGCGCCTGCTTTATTGTTCCATCCGTTGCCTGCTTCTCCTGTAACGGTAACGGCACCTGAAGAAGAACTATAGGTTGTTTTTGTTCCATGACAACCTACGTAATAACTACTTACGGACCCTGTCAAGGCCGTTATTGTTCCATTTTTACCTGTTTTAACACCCGTAATACCGGTAGACGTATTGTAACTAGGAGTACCAGGGGTGGTCCATGCGGAGGCTTTTATTGTAGATACGTAGTTGTACTCAGAAATAGTGGCACTCTCTATGCCGAGTTCGTTCATCGCATCATTTACAATGGGATTAAGGTCGCTGGAAAATACCGTAAATAGCACCATGCTCGCGACTATTACAATCGCAAACAGCAATAAGTGCTTCCATAAATTGAAATTCAATTTCTTTTCGTTCTTTTGTCTTTCCATCATACTATTACCTCCTGTGCCGTTAGGGGTCTATTTTAATTTGAAAACGCCATACCTACGAATTGCTCTCCTAGGTCTTGGCCGTTTACGTATACCTTTGCAGTTGTTACAAAGGCTATTTCTTGACTTGTTTGGACTTTCAACGAGCCAACTACAAGTCCTGCCATTACTGTTGCGCCAGACGCGTATACGTCTTCTTGAATAGTGTTAACGCTCATGTTCTGTAGCGCGGTGTCGCTAAGTTCAATTCTACCTACGATACCACCGACTTCAACCACTTGCGCACGAACGTCCATTGATAAGGAAGTTGTAACGCCTATAATATTTCCGCCTACGTCGCTAGCAACTACTGCGCCAGCCGTTACGCGTCCCTTACCGTTCGTTCTTACGTAAATATCGCCTTCTACGATAACCGAGTTGATTGTCGCACCACTTAAGTTAGTCTTTGCTACAGCACCGAAGTTTACGTCTTCGTTCTTTGCGTTAACTTTTGATGCCGTATAAGTTCCGTTTTCGCTAACAATAAGTTCGCTGTTAGGAATATCGTCTGCGCTAGCATAAACCTTGTAAGAAACGTTGAGCGTGACGTGTCTAATCGTTCCTTGGTTCTTATCAAACAAGGAATCGTTAAGTCCGGAAATAGCGTGTCTGACGCCTTCGAAGGTACCATTTAAGTCACCAGTGAAGACTGCGCCGTTACCGATAGGCGAATAGTCATAGGTATAGCCGTCTTTTGCATCGAGCACTCCGTCGTCGTTCAAGTCGCCGATTACGATATCGTCAACGAGAACGAAGCTCGCGTACATATAACTACCTATCATCATAAGTTCATTGTAGCTCTCGATTTGGAAGGGATTGCCGTCCGTTCCTTCGCCTGCTTTGAAGGGATAAATTCCTACGATTAGCGAGCTAATCTTGTTGCCTGCAATGGTGAAGTCGCTATTTGCACCTACCAACGTTTCGTAAGTGTAGTTTGCGGTATCCGTTACGACGGCTTCTCCAATAGCGCCAACGGCTGAATTGGTTACGTTTCCGTTAGCGTAAGCATTGCCACTTACACCATAAACGCGAGAAACGCTACCCGACTTAACAGCGCCGACTACCGAGCCAATACCACCTTTTCCTACGTAATCGGCGGTTAGCGGTGATAAAGCAACGGCTTCATCAATAGCAACGCCGGTTGTACCTTGAATTTGACCAATTGCACCACCAACTACTGCGTGTCTATTAGAAACAACGTTGACGCCAACCGATGCTACGATTGCACGCAACTCGTTACATTCGCTTGCAATACCGATAACGCCACCAACGTAAGCTTCTCTCGTTGCATAGACGTTGATTTCGCCCGTAACCAAAACGTTTATAGCTCTAGCACCGTCTCTCAACGAGCCAACTGCACCACCAACGTAAATGATTTCCGTATCGCGATAAGTAAGGTTGATATTTAATAATTTAACGTTCTTAATAGTTCCACCGACAACTCCGAATAATCCACCGTACATAGCACCCGAAATCGTTGATTCTAGTCCTGTTATTCTATAGTTGCCACCATCATAAACGCCAACAAAGGGTATCTCTGATGCATAAACTTGGGAACCTGAAACGCTAATATCTTGTGTTTGTTTGAAGTGCGCCCATGGGAACTCTTCAATATATTTTAGTTTGTTTCCGTCATCAATTATGAACGGTGAATCAGAGGTTCCTAGACCATCGATTCCTTGACCTTCTTTTACGTCCATAATTCTTACCTTAACAAGGTCGGAAACGCTCTCTTCTCTATCTATAGTTCTAATAATATAGACTTCTACCATTTCTATAAATTCTTGAATGGTTGAGCCTACTGCATTCAAAGGATTGTCGGAATATGACGCTTCATTACCGATAGCTTGTTCCGTCACAATATCACTATTGAAGAACAAGTTGCTAATTGCAAAGTAGTTGCTTTGAATAGGTGCTTGGACGTCTTCTATCGTTGTTATGAAACCGACCATTGCACCAACGTAGGCAAACTTCGTGCCGATTTCTGCAGTAGAAGAATATGCGTTACTATCGATTATGGTTATCGTTCCAGTTGCATAGACGAGTTCCATCATTGAGTTGGTAAACTCACCGACAACTCCACCGATATTACCAGAAACTTCTTTTGCGCTAATCTTGACGTCGGTATAGCATTCCCATAGTAGCGTGCTCTCCGAAACAGCTACCAATCCACCATAGCTGACGTAATCACCGGTTAAGACAACGTCGCCTATTGCATAGCTATTCTTAACAGCCGAGCCTTTATCATTAGCTATTAAGTGTGCTACTTTTACCTTATCTTCAGCCTTGGTTGCATTTGACGTTATTTCTATATTGAACTTAACGCCTGTGTTTATGATAAGTGCTTGTTCGGTATTAGCAAACAATGCAAAATCGCTCGTTCTAACGAATATTCCACCGTAATCAATAACGTAACCGTTTCCGTCATACGTACCACGGAAAGTATTATCCATTTCTGCCGTTACGGTTGCGCCCATAGGTTTATAGTTTCTAGTGAGCGTAATATCGTTATTTTGTTTGAAGTAAGCCTTCTTTCTATTCGCACCTAGATATGCTAGCGTGTCGTTTGTTGCGTATTCGGGCTTGTCTTCCATATAAATATCGATGTACGCGAAGTCTTCTTCACTCTTAACAAGGTGCGGATCTATGTCGCTACCGTTGCCTGTGAAGTAAACTATAATGAATTCGCTTGTAGCGTTAGAAATAATATAGTTATCGTCGTTACCTGCGATTTCAACGAGTACAGAGTATTGACCTAACGTCAAAGGTAGTCCGTCTAGTGCGCCTTGGCTGTCACTATAAGTAACGTCTAGTGCGATATCTTTGCCAAGCTCACCGAATATATCGGTAAATTCACTATCTACAGGTTGAACGCCAATATTTATAATGGTACCGTTTTGTAGATATTGTTTGCTATTAGAATATGCTACTTCTAACTCCTTATAGAAATTAGCTTTGCATAATAAATCTCTACCATCTACAATGAATTCTTGGCTTACTTTTGCATCGACTTTTTCGTCTATACCAAACGTCATGCCTGTGTTATCGCTATCAAGTTCGCCGTTCTTGTAGAAGTACAAGCTCTTTACGTAGTAGCTTGCGTTAGGCGTAACACCTACTCTAACTTGGTCACCACGCTTATACGTTTGTCCAGCGCCGTCAACTACTGCAAAATCGTTACGTGCGATATCTCCAACGTAGGTCTCAAACGTTACTGAGTAATCACCGGTATCGATAGGAATATATTGATCCCTAGTCGTTTCCGCACCAGACATACTTACGTAAGAGAAGCGATAAATGTAATCGCAACCACCTTTAACGCCATTGTCGCTCAAAGTGTAGCTCATTGTGTAAGCAGTATCTGCCGAAATTGTGTTCCATTCACCGAAGCTAGCACCATTATCTTCACTTATTGCGTAACGCAAAGAGTAAATTGAATAATTATAAAATTCGTGTGCCGTCAAAGCGAAGTTGACTTGTACGTCTGAAATGTACCAATTTGAATAGATACTTGTATTAGGAAGTTTGGTTCCTGCTAGTTGCAAGCTGAATTCCGGCATAATCTTATCGATATTTGCCGTAAAAGCATCGGAAACAGCTTCTACGCCGGCACCATTTACATACTTAAACTTATAAAGTCTAGCAACGTAATCGTTCGCGGAAACCACGACCGAGCCGTTCATTCCATTAGCGATTTCTACGAATTCCGTCCATTCTCCACTGTAATCTAGCGTTCCGTTTACCATAGTTCCTTCTACGTAGCTATAATAAACGTTGCTGATTCCACTGAATCCTACGCTATCTACTTTGGGGAGTAGCGTTATGTTATCGTTTGTATATCCACCGTTAAATTCTTCACCGTTTGCCGTTGCATAAATGCTTGGTGCGATTTCATCTTTATCAATATTCAAAACAATACCCGTTGAATATGCCGTTACAAATCCACCAAAGCCGTCGGCTTTTGCAGTAACCAATTTAACGAAGTAATTGTTGTTTGCGCTAACCGTTATAGCTACGTTATATTGCGAAGTGCCTTCTTGAGCTTGTGCTAGTTCAATCCATTCGCTTACGCTATCAACGTCGTCGCCAGTACCATAATAAATCGTGCCCTTGCTTGCACCTGCGGTAACGTTCGCCATCAAAACGATGTCGCCTGTTATCCATTCTCCGGTATAAGTTTCTCCACCATAAACAGCAGAAATCGTAACAGCATGATTAAGGTTATCTTTATTGACTTTGTATGCGCCCTCTTGCATTACGTAGTATCCTGCACCCGTAGCAACACGGAAGATATACGTGTACATTTGGTCGCGAGTAGCATCCATCGTATAGTTATTGCCATCAACAACGATAGCTTGTGTTTCGCCACCGATTGTTATAGCTTTTTGCCAAGTAGCACCACCGTCTACGCTGAATTCTAATCCACCGCCACTAGCTCCGAACTTATCACTACCATTTGCAGTATCAAAAGCGATACTTGCAGTAAATACCATCTTTTCGTTGGCATTTAGCCATAAACCATCAGAATATTGAGAAGAAGTTTCTCCACTAATCGCACCAACTTGAACGTCAAAACTCGAAATAGAGAAATTCGTTGTTTGGTCAACTAGCGGTCTGAAGATTCTAGCAAATCTATTGTTCGCATTATCTGTAAAGGTGAAATAGTATTTCGAACTATCCTTAAATATAGCGTAGTTCGAGTAGTTTTGTGAGAATAGCTCTTGGCTCTCGCCTGTTACGCTTCCAGCTAAAATATCTGCGTCTTCAACGTCAATATCGTATTTAACAAGACTTATGCTCTCTTGTTTGATTCCCGATGAACTATCGGTCATAACAAAGCTCCACATACCGTCTTTATACGTCCAATTATTTATGAAGTCGTATGAAACATTATCTACAACGTAGTGTTCGTTCATTAAAACAGGTGCCGTGCCGTCGATACGAACGTTACGCGCTATTGCCGATTGATTGTCATTTTCTTCTTGAGTTATGTATGCGTACTTACCTGAACCCGTCATTAAACGGAAATAGTAAGACGTTTCTTGTTCATCTCTAATGTACGTTCTTGTTGCTAGCTTCTTACCAACGTCGTCAACATCTTCGGGTAGATACGTTTCCGTTAGATTTGTCCAAGTAACATTATTCTTACTGTATTGCAACGCACAACCTGATGCCGTTAGTGCAATAGTAAATTCGAATCTTATCCAAGGCTCTTGGTAATCGGTATTTACCCAATTTGTGAAGTCGTATTCGGGATATTCGCCTACTGCAGGAATGCTGATATCTTCAGGATTACCACCACCAATATATGCAACGAGCGTTAATTCCGGCGTTACTTTGTCAACTTTTTCCACAAACTCGTACGTTCCGACGTTACCTGCCGTATCCGTTGCAGTTATAGTATAAGTCGTGCATTTATCGATAACTAAAGAGTATTGATTGGGTTGACCGTCGACTTTTAGTACTTCACCACCGTTATCAGACGTAACGCTCACAAGTTGCGAGCCTTCTACGTCGTCAATAACGTTAAATTTGACTTGTAGGTCTTCGTTCATCCAAACGTTTGCATTATATCCGTCAGGATAAAGAACGGTATTGAAAGAAGGTGCTATTACGTCGATTTTTACGAAACCGAACGCAACTACTTCTGCTTCACCAGCTCTGTTCTCTGCTTTCAAAAAGTATTTTTGATTTACGTTCTTGTCTGCAGAAACAACAAGACTCGTCTTTATTTGTTGAAGAAGTGTTTCTTCGTCATATCCGTCTTCAGCATCAATGAAAGCGCCTACTCCGTCAAAGAAAGTGTATGTCTTTCCCTCGTCAATCGAGTAAGACAAACGAATACCACTCGGGCCACAAGTTACTATCGGGATAATGACAGCATCTGTATTTATCCAAGTTCCGGCAACGTAACTATCAGCATCATATGCGATTTCTACGTCTTGAGAGTCGATATTTGCGATAAGTTCGGTATCCATAACGTTACCTGCATTATCTGTAACGAGAATTTGATATCTCTTGTTGTCGGAAATCTTAATCGTATAAGTGCCGTCTCCTATAAATTCTACGATTGCACCGTTGTTACATTCTACTTTTGCTACGCCACTAGCCGTAGGTACGTTCTTATAAGAAGCAACTACGCTTCCGTTCGAATCGGAAACTTTGAACGTGAACGTAGAGAGTCCTTTTGTCCAACCGTTTGCGTTCATTTGTGGCGAACCGATTCTTTCGATAGAAGGAGCGGTTTTGTCAATATTAACTTCTACGAATCCCTTTTGGGTTTCGCTAATCATATAGTTACTTACCACGGAAACACCGTTGGTTACACGGAAATAGATATTTCCGCTATGTTCGGCAGAAATTTCAAACGATACGTTCGCATTTTGAACTACACTAGCGTCTTCTCCATAGTTCTTACCGAGAACGTCGGCTATATCAACGTATTTTGATCCATCGAAAGATACCGAAACAACCGCACCACTGCCACCGTAAGTAATAGTTGCATTGATGTTTACTTCTTCCTTAGTCCAACTTCCATCGTAAGTTGTTGCTATGCTTGAAATAACGGGAGTGGTACCATCAATCTTACATACTGCAGCATCGTCTTTTGAAACAGCGACTCTACTATAGTCAACGCCACCTAAAGTAACGTTTTCGCCACCAGCGTGAGTTGCCATAAAGCGATACTTGTTAACCGAGCTAACTGCGAGTCCGTTGTTAGGAGCTTCGAAAGTAATCTTGCAACCTAAACTTGAGCCAATCGTGCCGTTTATCTTCGTCCAAGTTACACCGTCCGTTGAGTAATAGTAAGCATCTACACCATTACCTGCAATACCTACTGCCGTCAAGGTGAAACGGAAAGCTTTTGCCCAACCGGTACTTGAATCATATCCGTTACGCAAACCGAAATTGCTGTCCATAGCTACTTCGATAACGCCGGGAGTGATAACTAATGCTATTTCACGGTTTTTAATTTCAACGTCGTTACCACCGAAAGCAACTTTTACCGCGTAATTAGCTTTGTGCGAACCGATACTGCTCGGAGCAGAGCTTAAGGCTTCGCCAGCACCGTTCAAATAATATTTAACCGTGGTCGTTGAGAGTAAATATTCACTCGTTTGCAAATCGAAGGTCGGTGAAACGGGAACAGAACCACCCGTGTAAGCTCTATTCAAAACGCCTTCATCGTTCGTAGTCGTATCTTTAACGAAAACTGCTTGGAACGTAGCTTTCGTGTAAACGTTCATAAATTCGTTGTATGCCGTTAAATCTTCTGCACTCGGCGAATTATTCGTTAAAACTCTAATAAAGCTAGCGTAAAGTTCGGTTTCTGTACTGCTAGGAATGAGATAGTAATCGTAATCTTTGTCTAGCGTTACGTACCTGTACGTAAAGTTCAATGCACTACCTGCTTTGTAACCTAAACGCCAACCTACGTAGAAGTAGCTTCCGTCTTCATCGGCAATACTTGCACGTAGAGAAATCTTGATAACGCCGTTAGTAACGTCTTCTCCGTTAGTATTGTTAGCTACGCTACCATCGATAGTCGTTGCAATCGTCTTGGTTATCGTAACTTTGCGGTCGATGCCGTCTACGTTAACTGAACTATCTTGGAACAAATCTTCAACTTCTACTACAACGTCATTGTTAATGATAACCTTGTATTCTTCGCTATTGTTAGGATTGTTTTCATCAGCGTTAATAGCTTCATCCGTTTCGAAATTAAACGTATCGTTAGGAACGAACTTAGCAACGTAATTGTACGTGCCGATTTCTAGCATCTTTGCTAGTTCGGTATCAGCAACAGCATTACCATCTGCGTCGCAAAGTACGATTTTTCCGGGGATATTATCAATTCCAACCGCTCTAGCTACGTAAGATATATTTAATGCAGAAAGTTTGCTACCAAAACCTATAACGTATACTGGAGCGCCTTGTTCGTTATAGTCGGTCGCATTTATGGTGAGTTGCGTGCGCGCCTTGTAAATTGTAAATTCCGTTTCAAATATACCAGCTACACTACCAACCGAATCGTCTTCATTACGGTGGAAAACTGTAAATCTATAAGAATATTCGCCTGCTAAACGCGGACGAAGCATAGGCGTTTCTAATCCGGGGATAGAACCCGAAGAAGCAACGAATAGTCCGGCGTCAGGGTCGTATGGCGAACCTGAATATTCGTGATAATAATAGAAGCCCGCCGTTATACCAGTACCTGCAGTTCTAACGACTTGACCTACTTCTGCACCCGTGTAGAAGAATCCGCTTACGTTAGCGTTTTCTACGAAAAGCGCTTGGAAATCGCCAGTTATATCGAAATCTACGTCCTTAGGAACGTCGTAAGGTTTGGGAAGAACGTAGTTGTTCGTCTTGTTAGTAGCTTCGTTAACAACGAAACCATTGAAGAAGTATCCGTTAGCATAAACGGCTTCGAGTTCAAGTTCATCGTTAAAGCCTAAAACATAGCTTGCACTTGCTCCACTCTCAATCGTTTCGTTTGCAGTCTTGTTAAGAATGCTACCACCCTCACCAACTGAAACGTTAACTTCTACGCTGTCAAACTCGAATACAACTTTGATTTCCGTAAACTTACATTCCAAAGAAACCGTTGCAGTAGTTCCACTCGTTGATTGAGCAACTGCCGTCGCAGTATGAGAAGCACTATAAGTAATGCTGATTTGGTCGCTTGCCGTAGTAAGTTCCGTTAAATCACAAATTTCGTAATCAGTGAATTCTCCGCGAACGTTAGACATATCGCTCGTTGCATTCAACGCGCCACCAACCGATACCGTTGCCGAAGATTTAATATTAGCAGTTCCACTAACCGTGGTAAAAGTATTAACACCACTAACAAGAATTTTTGCCTTCATTCTGCCGTTTGCGATTGCAGATAAAATAGCAGTATTCTCAATCGTGATTAGAGCAGTCTTGCTCTCGTTAACGGTAGCAACACGGTTTTGACCGCCCGAGCCACTGTCCGTGTGCTCGCCTTGAAGTACGATTTGTGCACCTGTAACAACAGTACCACTACCAAACTCGCTGATATTCGCATTAACAACACTAGACGCACCTTGAGCAACAAAAGGCACATCTCCAACGCCAATGAAAGCTATGCTCAAAAGCATAACCGACAATACGAGAAGTACGGCAATAACTGCCAAGGAAATGGTTGATTTCTTGCTCCTAAATCTAGTGAAATTCATAAGATTGCTCTCCAAAGTTGGGTTGTTTTACGTGCGAGTATTTTCGCGTATAATATAATACGCGCATAAATAATAACATAAGACGCGCGAGAGCGCAACTCGCGCGCGTTTATTTTACTATAATTCTACCGCGCGGAGCGTGCGTATATGAGCGCACTCACGCTCGATACAACATAATAAAGCGCGTGGCGCGCTTGCAAAGAATTGTGATTTCACTATGATAATCACGCTTTACAATTAGCCTAGCTTGGGATATAATATAAGTATGAAAATATACGGAATGGAAAAATTATCTCTCGTGGATTACGAGGGAAAAATAGCAGTTACACTCTTTACCGCAGGATGCAATTTTAGATGCCCTTTCTGCCATAATTCAGCTCTCGTAACGAGCGAAAGGCTAGGCGAAGAAATTCCAGAAAGCGCGATTTTCGGTTACCTAAACAAGAGAAAAGGTATCCTAAACGCAATTTGCATAACAGGTGGCGAACCCACACTAAATAAAGATTTAGTGGCGTTTGTCACGCGTTTAAAAGAGTTCAACTTGGCTATAAAACTAGACACAAACGGCACAAATCCCGCAATGTTAAAAGAGCTTGTTGAAAAAAAGCTTATCGACTACGTAGCTATGGATATTAAGAGTGGCAAGCTCGGCTACCCACTAACTACAGGGGTTGAAAACATCGACTTATCCCCTATCCAAGAGAGCATTGACTATCTAATGGAAGGGCACGTTGACTACGAATTCAGAACCACTCTGGTTGATGAGTTGCATAGCGAAGAAGATATCGAAGAAATGGCAAAATGGCTCGCGGGAGCTGATAAATTATACTTACAAAAGTTCAAAGATTCCGGCGATTGTATCGTAGAAGACCTTCACGAAGTCCCCTTAAAAACCGCCGAAAAATATCGAGAAATCTTATCGAAAACGATTAAAAAAGTAGAATTAAGAAATTATTAAAAACAAATAAGTCGCTTAACTAAGCGACTTATTTATTTGCTTTTGTAATTACATAAAACGTATTTTTTTGTTTTATATCTAGTTTTACAATGATTATTAGTCATTGTCATACTTAAATGTTTTTGTTATCTTTTTGTCACTAAAGCTAAGCCACTCTTTGCATTCAACCTCAATATCGCTAGCATCATTTAAGTAGTAGCCATACTCAATTTCTATGCTTTTGCCTGACTTTATTTCTTTAGTTCCGTTATCTTCATTTATAATTTCTCCATCATAAGAATAACATTTTTCGCACTCTACACCGTCTTGATATACAGTTTCTTCTATTGCTGTATAAAATGCAGCGGCTTCATCGCCATTGTTTACGAACTTATAAGTTATAACAACAACTTCTTTGTCGTCGTAGCTAGTAGAAAATCTAGCACTCAATATTTCGACTTCATAATCGCCTAATTTATTAGAGCTGGCTTTATCCCCTCCTATTGTGCCAATATTTGAGCCATCAGAATCATCACTAATGTCTACACTGGGACCACAAGCAATAACACTCAAACTCAATAATACCAACACTACAACTAATAGTAATTTCTTCATATTTTTTCTCCTTTAAATGTTTTTATTAATTATATCAAGTCTTTTAAGACTTGTCAAGTATTATCCGACTTGCATTATATATAATTGTATTATGGAATTTAAAGACAGGATTAAAGAATTAAGAACATCAAGAAATCTGAGCCAAATGCAACTTGCAAATTTACTTAATATAAGTCAATCTGCAATCGCAAAATGGGAACTTGGAAAAACCGAGCCAACAGCGAGTGCGATTATTCTTCTTGCCAAGTTTTTCGGTGAAACAACAGACTACTTGCTTGGGTTGGAAAATTAATGGCAGACAAGTCATATCTTTTACAAATTTTGCCACAAAAAAACAGCCGATTTTCGGCTGTTTTTCGTTTAGCTTATTAGACTTTATAGCGTATCTATATAGATTGATGCGTTAGTAGCAGCTATAGCTCCATCATTGCAAGCGGTGGTTAATTGCCTTACCTTCTTGGTGCGACAATCGCCGGCAACGTAAATGCCAGGAGTTTTGGTGGAGCAAGTTTCATCGGCGATTATGTAGCCGAATTTATCTAAATCAACAACGTTAGCGAATACTTTATTGTCCGGAACTTGTCCGATTGCAACGAAAAGAGCACGAGTTTCAACGTTGAATGTTGAGCCGTCTTTTCTCTTGAAAACAAGACCTTTTAGCTCGTCGTCTGCGATAAATTCTACTAGAGATACTTCGTGGGTTACTTCTATATTTTCACGCTCACGAAGTGCTTTTACAAGGGCGCCGTCTGCAAAAAACTTATCAAAAAGTGTCATAACCTTTACTTTTTTGCAAGAATTAGAGAGTAAAAGCGCGTATTGCAAAGCAGTATTTGCATCCCCTACTAAAACGACTTCTTCTCCGGCGTAGAACGCGCCGTCGCAAAGTGCGCAGAAAGAAATGCCTTTGCCGATTAGTTCTTCTTCTCTAGGCAAACCGAAGTGACGATGCTTAACGCCTGCAGCTATCACGACAGAACGTCCTTCGTGGGTTGCATAGTCGGTTTTTACTAGGAAATCACCCTCTCCTACCTTTTCGATGTTTTCTACCGTTTCTAGCTCGAATTCTGCGCCTAAATCTATGATTTGGTTGAATAGGTTGTCGGAAAATTCGCTACCACTGATTTGCTTGATTGAAGGGAAGTTTTCTACTCTAGGAGAATTGGATATTTGTCCGCCAAAACTCTCGCGTTCGAGCACGAGTACCGTTTTACCATTTCTTAACGCGTATAGTGCCGCGGTCATTCCCGCGGCACCTGCGCCTATAACTATTACGTCGTATTTCATTATTATTTAACGCTCTCTATGTATTTCTTGATTTCGCTAGCGTTCTCGTATCTATCGTATGCATCGCCGTTAGGAACGAGTAGAGTGGGAGCTTTGCGAATGCCGAATTTAACGGTGGTTTCTTTGTTGTCCTCTGCATCTATAACGGTGTATTTGATGCCTGCTTTGTCGAGAAGCATTTTGCTCATCTTGCAGTTGGGACAAGTCTTTGTTGTGAAGATAAGAAGTTCGTCGCCTACTACTGGTGCGCTAGTTTCTTCCACTGCGCAACCCATACCCTCTTTTGCGTGGAACTTGCTACGGCTGATGTCGTAAGTTTTACGGTCTTTGAACTCTTTGCTCTTACCGATGTTCCAGTTTTGAACAGGTCTGTAATAACCCGTGATACGGCTGTATACTTCTGCGGGCTTGCCACAAACGGGGCATTCGTATTTTTCACCTGCGATATAGCCGTGGTCTGCACATACGCTGTACGTGGGGCTCATTGTATAGTAAGGAAGTTTGTAGTTTTCTGCAATCTTTCTTACTAAATCTGCAGTTGCTCTCCAATCTGATAGCTTTTGACCTAGGAATGCGTGGAATACAGTTCCTGAAGTATAACGAGTTTGTAGTTCGTCTTGAATATCAAGAGCTTCGAAGATGTCTGCAGTGTAGCCTACGGGTAGGTGCGAAGAGTTGGTGTAGTATGGTGAATCATCGCTGTCGCTAGCCGTAATGATATCGGGGAATCTCTTCTTGTCGTGTAGAGCGAGTCTGTAAGAAGTTGATTCAGCGGGAGTTGCTTCTAGGTTGTATAAGTCTCCGTAAAGTTCTTGGTAGTCGGAGAGTTTTTCTCTCATATGGTCGAGAACTTGTTGCGTGAATTCTTGAGCCTTTTTGCTGGTTAGGTCTTTATTAATCCAACGAGCGTTTTGGCAAGCTTCGCTCATACCTACTAGACCGATTGTTGAGAAGTGGTTAGCGAATGAACCGAGATATCTCTTGGTGTAGGGATATAGACCTGCTTCTAGAAGTTTGGTGATAGTTTCTCTCTTAACGTGGAGTGAACGAGCTGCGATATCAAGCATCTTGTCAAGACGGATATAGAATTCTTCTTCGGTCTTAGATTGATATGCTATTCTAGGCATATTGATAGTAACAACGCCAACTGAACCGGTGCTTTCACCACTTCCGAAGTAACCACCGCTCTTCTTGCGGAGTTCACGAAGGTCAAGACGGAGTCTGCAGCACATACTTCTAACGTCTGACGGTTCCATATCGGAGTTGATGTAGTTTGAGAAGTAAGGCGTACCGTACTTCGTGGTCATTTCGAAGAGAAGTTTGTTGTTTTCGGTTTCTGACCAATCGAAATCTTTGGTGATTGAGTAAGTGGGGATTGGGTATTGGAAACCTCTGCCGTTAGCATCGCCTTCAATCATAATTTCGATGAAAGCTTTGTTAACCATAGCCATTTCTTTTACACAATCTTTATATTTAAAGTCAACTTCTTTGCCACCAACGATAGCGTTGAGCTCTGCTAGGTCGTTAGGAACGGTCCAGTCAAGAGTGATGTTGGTGAAAGGTGCTTGAGTACCCCAACGAGAAGGAGTGTTTACACCGTAAATAAATGATTGTATGCATTGTTTAACTTCTTTGTAAGAAAGATTATCAATTTTTACAAAAGGTGCAAGATAAGTATCAAATGATGAGAATGCTTGTGCGCCTGCCCATTCGTTTTGCATAATACCTAGGAAGTTAACCATTTGGTTGCAAAGCGTAGATAGGTGTCCTGCAGGTGCAGAAGTGATTTTACCGGGAATACCGCCTAGACCTTCTTTGATAAGTTGTTTCAAAGACCAGCCTGCGCAGTAGCCTGTTAACATACTTAAGTCGTGAATGTGAATATCTGCGTTACGGTGAGCTTCTTCGATTTCGCCATCGTAAATTTCTGATAGCCAATAGTTAGCAGTGATAGCGCCACTGTTAGATAGGATAAGTCCACCAACCGAATAAGTTACTGTGCTGTTTTCCTTTACGCACCAGTCGCTAATCTTAAGGTAGCTGTCGACCGTCTTTTTGTAGTCAACTAGAGTGTTGTCTACGTGACGTAGTTTTTCGTGTTGTTTACGGTATAGAATGTATGCCTTTGCTACTTCTACATAACCTGCTTGAATAAGCACGACTTCTACACTGTCTTGAATATCTTCAACAGAAACAACACCGTCTTTAATTTTGCTTGCAAAGTTAGCAGTAACTTTTAGCGATAGCATATCTAGAATGTCGTCTGTGTATTCAACGTCTAAAGCATTGAATGCTTTGCGAATAGCAACTGTAATCTTTGACAAATCAAAATCTGCTATTGCGCCGTCTCTTTTCTTTACTTGATACATCTTACGTTCCTCCTTGTTCCTTTCATTTTTCGCGAACGGGTTCATTATATCAATTCACCTTAGCGCTTGTCAATGCTTTCTACAAGATATTGATAAAAATTTTTCTGCAAAGCACAACATATTGTGGTATTCCTAAATATATTGGTTTTTTCAAATTTTGTATCCCTGGCTATTTTAAGCGCGGTTAAGGGCACTAAAAACGCCGAATTTCGTAACCAAACTTACAAAACTCGGCGCAGGCAATTTTTTTACGCAAAATTATACGTTGTATTTAGCTATAATCGGTCTTAATTTGGTTGCGAGAAAAGATGCTAGAACACACCATATAGCGTCCGTCGGAACACAAGGAAGCGTAACATAAAGCAGTACGTAGTTCAGAGTTAAATCGATGCTTGTATCGACCAAGTACTCTTTGATTAGCATCATATACGCCACTCCGGTTGTGTGAACTATTATCATCGCAACAAGACAAGCAATAAGATAATTCCAAAACGACGTTTTTCTCTTCGCAATGCAACCACAAACCGGCGACGAAATTAAAAAACCGATAAGATATCCAAAGCTCAAATTAAACACGTATGCGTATCCGCCACCGTTCGTAAACACGGGAAGCCCTAAAAGTCCCATTGATATGTAAATTAATACAGCAACGAACGATAAACGCGCTCCTAGCAATAAAAACGATAGTAACACGAACAAAAACTGTAAAGATATCGATATTATCGTAATAGGAATTCTAACGTATGCACCGACGGTGAATAGCGCGATAAAAACCGCCGTCAAAACAAGCTTTAACGTGCGAGAGCGACCTTTACTTACCATACGATTCGAACTTCTCCCGAGTTAATGCTTTGAACGCTATCGTCATCGAATTTAACGATAAGCCTAAACTCGTCGTCAATATCTATTACGCTTGCCGATTTCTCTTCATTATGAGAAACGGCCACAACCTTTTCCCCTATCAAAAATGAACGTGATTTATATTCTTTTAATATGTATTCCTTGTCAAAATTACTATAAAGCTCGTAAAAAACATTCAAAATCTCTGCAATTAGCTTGTTTTTTAGCTCAATATCGTAATTGTCAAACGCTACTCCCGCAATATCCTTTATGTCATCAGGAAATCCATTTTTAGGCTCAAATACGTTTATTCCTATACCGATAACGGCGTGTGAAAACTCACTGCCGGTAGAAACTGCTTCCGTAAGTATCCCCGCACACTTTTTACCTTTAGCGTAAATATCGTTAACCCACTTAATGCTCGGCGCGTTACCGTTAAGGTTTTCTATCGCCTTTGCTACGCTAACCGCAGTCATAGAAGTAAGATACGGTGCAATTTCTATGCTAGGACGGACTAAAATGGACATATAAACGCCCGTTTCTTCGGGAGAAAAGAAACTTCTTCCGTTTGTTCCCCTACCTTTTAGTTGGCTACTTGCAACAACAACAAGGCCTTCTCTAGCACCACTCTTTATTCTTGCTTTAACTTCGTCGTTAGTGGATAGCACTTCCCCTTTAGTTTCTACGTCAAAAACCTTCGCATAGCGAAGGTTTTTGGTTATATTCTCTCTCGAAAGATTACATTCCACTACCTTGTTTGACAAATTTTCTATAACCTTCCCTATCCGTTGTTTGTTCTGCAAAATTACTTAAAATCGGGGAATATGCGTAATTCGCATCGGGAACTTCTTTAGCAATGTAGTAGACCTTCAAATCACTACCGATTTTACTGAAACCCCTCGTGTAGGCATTAGAAATTGAAATAACGCTCTCGGTTTTGTCTACGATAAGAACTTCGGGGCCTTTCGTAAACGGCTCTACATTGTTAATCGAAACGACACCTTTCACGTGTAGTTCTTTCAAAGAAGTGCAATTTAAAAACGCGTCTTTGCCGATACTACCACCGACGTTTTCTTCTAAAATAACGGTTTCTATCATACTCATATCCTTGAACGCGCCTCTCGTTATACTACCACCTAGCACGGTGATTTTTTTAAGGCTATTAGGTATATAGTATTCCTTGGTGAAAGAAAACACGCCTTGATAATTAATTTGTGATATTTTCGTAGCGTTATTATATTCTTTACTACCGAAAATATATCCTAGGGCACGACCTTTGCTCTCATCGCCGTAATCGTGCGAGCCCACAAACGGCACCGTCAAGCTCTCTAAGTTTGATAATCCTTTGAGCGCCCCACCGTAAATATTCTTTACGTTACTACCAATATATAAATTTTTAACTTTTTTACCACCGTTAACTTTCGTTAAATGATAGTCTTTATCAGTTGGCACTTCTAAAGTTTCCGGCACGCCACCAAATATGCCCTTTTCGTAGCTTATTTTCCATACGCCGTCATCGGCTTCTTCGCTTTTCCATTCACTTTTAAATGAGCACCCCCCTATGAAGGTCACTAATATACAAACAACGGCAACTATACTTATTATTGATATTCTTTTTTTCATATTGTGCTCCTTATTTAGTATTAGCATTGTATCATAACTTTACTACTTTTGCAACAGTTGATTATATTGCTAATTTTCTCGCCTTATGGTAAACTATAAAAAACAATTCTTGGAGAAAAAATATGTTAGAAGTCATTTCAAACAACATCGCTGCAACCGTTGCAACTATCGGATTATGTTTATACTTTTTCGGAACGGCTATCGTATTCATCGCAAAACCTAAAAAATACGCAGAAAACTACTCAATGTGCCCGAAAGATGAAGCCGGCGTTACCGAAATTCGCGTCTATTACGGTGGAATTTCTTTTGCACTCGGTCTATTCCTTGCAATACTCGCGTTCGTATTTAAACAACCTTTCTACTCACTAGTAGGTGGCTTGATATTCTCGAACACCGTATTCTGGACAAGACTTATCTTTACGTTTGTCGATAAAGGTTGGAAATGCTCTTACACCAAACTCGCAATCCCCGCAGAAGGGCTATTTATTATCGCACTATGGACGTGCTTTGCAATAGCGGTAGCGGTTGAAGGTGCTCTCGCCTAAAAATTAAATCAAAACAAAAAACCTAGCAGTCGCTAGGTTTTTCTTTTTTGCGTGGGGTTAATCGAATTCTTTTCCTGTTACTTTGTCTAGGTCAAGTCCTTTAGTGTCTTTAGTTTTCTTGAGTAAGGTTATAAATCCTAGTATGAAACCGGGAACAAGTAAACAGAAGGAAACTATAGCATACGCGGTGTTTCCGAATACGTTAACGAGTGGCATGCTTACTATATATGAAATGGCGTAGCCTATCGCGCCTACGATAAACTGCGCAGACATTATCGATGAGCGTAAATTCGTGGGCGCAGATTCTCCGACCATCATTATTATAACGTCGTTAGTTGAGTAGTAACTTCCTATGAAAATACCACAGAACAAGCCTACTAAATAGGGATTCCAAGCGAAAATGGAGCCTACGACAAAAAGAATGAAACTTATTAAGCAATTCGCTGCGACTACTATGCCCGCGAGCTTTCTTCCCTTGGTATCAGCGACAAAACCAAGAACTACCTGTGAAACCGAACATCCTACAGGGAACATAAATAGCGCTGTGGTGATAGAGTTCGTACTAACGAAATCAAGCACTTCTTGCCCTATTTCACTGAACGTTCCACTAGAAACGAAGTGTTGCGCGTATCCGTAAGTCATTATCGTTTGATAGTTGATAGTCGCAATAAAGCCTATATTAACTAACGCCGTAGTGATATACAACCACTTAAGTTGTTTGTGTTGCCACGCGAATTTAAGCGCTTTAATCAAGCCACCTTGTGCGTTTTCCGTTGATTTTGCGCGTTTTTCTTGCTCTCTTTCTTCATCAGTGAGTCTTAAGTAGCGTAGTCTTGAGTCCATAAACGCATCGGTTTCTCTTGCGAGAAGAAGCGCAACGAAGCTAGACACTAGCCCCACAATCGCGGGAATTAGGAAAACGTTTCTCCATTCGCTTGCCGTTTCCATAAGCAATCTGCGAAGAACGGGAACAAGCATAACGCTCATATTCGCAATAAATTTAATGCAAGAATACATTATTCCCCTGCTTTTCGCGGGAGAAGATTCCATAATAAACACAACGTGCATATCATGTGGAATAAAAAACTGTATCAAACAAGCGCCTAGCATATATAACGCTATATTGTTAGATAAAAATATAACGAGTAGCGCAAGGCTCATTCCAAACGTATTTATTACCAAGAAAAGCTTTCTGCCCCATTTATCGGCTAACGGTCTATATAACAAACCTAGTGCTTGAAACGGCACCACCAACATTCCCAACAAATCAAATAGCCCTACCGAGCTTTCGCTATTAAATAAATCGTTAGCGATTTCGGTTTTCATAAGAGTGCCTATTTGCGAAGCTATTTCATCAACTGCGTAGATAAGCGTTATTATAAAAATGATATAAACCAAATAAAATCTACCCTTTGGGCGCACTTTTTGTCGTTCCCATCTCTCGATTTCACGATTTCTTCTTAATTCAATTTTTTCATTTTTGGTAAGAGCTTTTTCCATAACATTCTCGCAAAATAATTCATACGTTCATTATATATCTTTTTACGTTCTTTGTAAATACAAAAAAATAGCGCGTCTTATAAGACACGCTACTTTTATATGGATTATTTATTATTCGAAGTCTACTACGTCAACCCAAGAGAGTAAGAATTCTCTTTCGCCTTCAATAGCTTTAACCGATTGTGATGCTGCAACGATAGGCATCCACTTTTGAACATATTGTTTAGCCGTATCGCTCTTCTTGCAGAATAAGTCAAGATAGATTTTTGCGCCTTCTTCGTCACCGTTCAAGCAGAATAGTAGATAAGTTCTTGCTACGTCTGCAGATGCGTTACCTTGCGTTGCGTGTGACCAGTCAATAATGAACGGAGTGCCGTCTTCTCTTACGATAATGTTAGATGGGTTGAAGTCGCCGTGGCAAACCTTATTGTGTTTGGGCATACCTTCTAGTCTTGTAAGAAGTTCGTAACGAATGGTTGCAGATAGGTCGGTGCTGTTGATTTTGCGAACCATTTTATCCTTCAATTTGTTAAGTAGTGGTGCTTTTTGGCTGTGAACAACGAGTTGCAAGTCAACCATATATTCGATATATTCTCTCTTCTTCTCGGGATGTTCTTTCATTAGTTCATCAAGAGTTTTGCCGGGAACGTATTCCGAAACAATAGCCCATTTGCCATCAATCATTTCAACAGCTTCAATTTTAGGAATATTTAAGTTGGTTTCTTCTATTCTAGCTTGGTTCAATGCTTCGTTCAAAACATCAGCTTTTGAAAAGTCAGCGTCGAAAACTTTTGCACATTTGTCGCCATCGCGATAAACTACTTTTTTCTTTCTTGTTGCAATAATGCTATCATATTTCATAATCTTTTCTCCTTTCTCACTAATTATTTTGCGCTAGGATATGATTTTTCTACGAAGTGCTTGCCGTAGTAAGCGTTGAGATACATTTGTTTGATTTCGCTCATCAATGGGTAACGTGGGTTAGCGCCCGTGCATTGGTCGTCGAATGCTTGTTCTACCATATCGTCTAGGCTAGCTAGGAAGGTTTGTTCATCGATACCGTATTCTGCAATGGTCTTCTTAATTCCTACACGTTCTTTCAATTCGTTGATAGCTTTAATAAGTCTTTCGAGCTTGTCTTTGTCGTTCTTGCCACCGAGTCCTAGATAATCTGCGATTTCTGCATAACGAGCTAGGGTGTGGGGGTGGTCGTATTGTGAGAAGGTTCCCATCTTAGCAGGAACTTCGCTAGCATTGAAGCGAAGAACTTCTTCAATCATAAGAGCGTTAGCTACACCGTGTGGTAGGTGGTGGAAAGCGCCGAGTTTGTGTGCCATTGAGTGGCAAATACCTAGGAAAGCGTTTGCGAATGCCATACCTGCGATTGTAGCTGCATTTGCCATCTTTTCACGAGCTTCTACGTCAACTAAACCGTTATCGTAAGCGCGTGGTAGGTACTTAAAGATATTCTTAAGTGCTTGAAGAGCAAGAGCGTCGGTATAATCGGTTGCTAGCATAGCTGCATAAGCTTCTACTGCGTGCGTTACAGCGTCAATACCAGATGCTGCAGTTAGTCCCTTTGGTGCGGACATATGGAAATCGGTATCAATAATAGCCATATCAGGTAGAAGTTCATAGTCAGCTAAAGGATATTTAACACCGGTCGTTTCGTCCGTGATAACTGCAAATGGGGTAACTTCTGAACCTGTACCCGCAGAAGTAGGTACTGCAATAAAGTAAGCTTTTTCGCCCATCTTGGGGAATGTGTAAACTCTCTTACGGATATCGATAAATCTCATAGCCATATCCATAAAGTCTGCTTCTGGATGTTCGTACATAACCCACATAATCTTGGCTGCGTCCATAGCTGAACCACCACCAAGTGCGATAATGGTATCGGGAGCGAATGCCGTCATAAGTGCTGCACCTTCTTTTGCGCAACCTAGCGTGGGGTCTGGAGCAACGTTAAAGAACGTTGTGTGGGTGATGCCCATTTCGTCTAGTTTATCAGTGATGGGCTTGGTATATCCATTCTTGTAAAGGAAACTATCGGTAACTATAAACGCCTTTTTGGCACCCCTAACTGTTCTTAATTCGTCAAGTGCTACAGGTAGGCAACCTTTCTTAATATAAACCTTTTCCGGTGTTCTGAACCAAAGCATATTCTCTCTCCTTTCTGCTACTGTCTTTATGTTGATTAAGTGTTTAACTCCTACGTTCTCCGATACGGAGTTGCCACCCCATGAGCCACAACCAAGGGTTAGAGATGGAGCAAGCTTGAAGTTGTAAAGGTCACCTATACCACCATGTGAAGAAGGAGTATTAACGAGAATACGGCAAGCTTTCATTCTAGCAGAGAATTCAGCTTGTTTGTCTTGAGCAGTTGCGGTATTTAGATAGATAGATGCAGTATGTCCGTAACCACCGTCTGCTACTAGTTGTTCTGCTTTGTCAAGAGCGTCACTGAAGTCCTTTGCTTTATACATAGCAAGAACGGGAGATAGTTTTTCGTGAGCAAATTCTTCACTCAAATCAACGCTTTCAACTTCACCGATAAGAATCTTTGAACCATCGGGAACTTCTACACCTGCGAGAGCAGCAATTTTTGCTGCGCTTTGTCCAACGATTTTTGCGTTAAGTGCGCCGTTTATAATGATAGTCTTTCTGACTTTTTCTATTTCATCTTCTTTTAGGAAGTAGCAACCACGCGTAGCAAATTCTTTCTTAACTACGTCGTAAATTGTTTCTGGAACGATAACTGATTGCTCTGATGCGCAAATCATACCGTTGTCAAACGTCTTACTGTGAATGATTGAGTTAACTGCAAGAAGGATATCTGCGCTATCGTCAATGATTGCAGGGGTGTTTCCTGCGCCAACGCCTAGAGCGGGCTTGCCACTTGAATATGCAGCTTTAACCATACCGGGGCCACCTGTTGCTAGAATGATGTCAGCTTCTTTCATAACAGTGTTTGTCATTTCTAGTGAAGGAATATCAATCCAGTCGATAATTCCTTCCGGAGCGCCAGCTTTTACAGCTGCTTCTAGAACTAACTTTGCTGCTGCTATTGTGGAGTTCTTTGCTCTCGGGTGTGGCGAAATTATAATGGCATTACGAGTTTTAAGTGCAATTAAGCATTTAAAAATAGCCGTTGACGTGGGGTTGGTAGTAGGAATAACTGCTGCAATAACACCAATAGGCTCGGCAATCTTTTTGATGCCGTATGCTTTATCTTCTTCTATAACGCCACAAGTCTTTGTGTCTTTATATGCGTTATAAATGTATTCTGCCGCATAGTTGTTTTTGATGACTTTATCTTCCACAAGACCCATTCCAGTTTCTTGAACTGCCATCTTCGCAAGTGGAATTCTTGCTTTGTTGGCTGCAGAAGCTGCTGCAAGAAAGATTTTGTCAACTTGCTCTTGAGTATACGTCGCAAATTGTTGTTGCGCGCGTCTTACTCTTGCAATAGTAGCTAGTAGCTTCTCTACGCTGTCTACTATCTCGTACTTTGTTTCGTTCACCATAATGTTAATTTGCCTCCTTACGAAGAATTTCTTTTAATTGTCTTGATAGCACCGCTAGTGATGATGCCATATTTTCATTTTTAAGTGCGACCGTCTTTGGAACGCTCAAGTGACAAGGTGTGAAGTTCCATATCGCTTGTATTCCTGCTTTAATGAGTTCGTTGGCTATTCCTTGCGCATATTCTTGTGGCACGGTTAAAACTGCCATTTTTATATTTCTTTTAACAATTTCCGATGCCATTTCATCCATATGGATAATGTCTTTTCCGTTTATGGTTTTGCCAACTATCTCACTATTAACGTCAAAGCCTGCAACAATCTTTAATCCCCATTCGTCAAAGCCCGTATATCCTAATAGCGCTTGTCCGAGTTTACCAACGCCAACGAGTATTGCATCGTGAGTATTGTCGTAGCCCAAAAACTCTTCAATATCGTTAATAAGGTCTTGTACCTTATGCCCGACCTTCGGTTTACCTTCGTTTTTAATTACGTAGGATAAATCTTTTTTTACGACCGATGGATTTTCAAAAACTGCTTTTGCAAGAGCAACCGATGATACGTGTTCTTTCCCACCGTCTTGCATTTCATAAAGACATCTCAAATAAACAGGCATTCTACGAAAAGTAACCATTGAAATTTCCGTATCTCGATTATTCATCACGCCCTCCTTTATTCGACATATTTTTATCGCTATCTTTTTGTCGATATAATTATATCGATTTAATCACGCCCTTGTCAAGAATATAAAACATATATTTTCAATTTTTTAGATAAAATAAAAAGTCGCTCCCTTGAAAGGAAGCGACTACTCGATAAATTATCGTTCTATCGGCAATTTTAAGCCTTGTTTACTATGTCGATTAATAATTCTTTAAGGACTTGTGGGTCGCAGTTGCCTTTTAACTCGCGCATACACTTGCCGAATAGTGACATAATAGCTTTTTCTTTACCGCTCTTGTAATCGGCAACGGCTTTTGGGTCGCCGGCTACTACTGCAGAAATAATAGAAGCAATTTGGTCGGTGTCGTTAGAAACAATGTAGCCGTTCTTTTCTGCATATTCTTCGGGGTTTATGTCTTCGTCAAACATAATGGAAAGTATCTTCTTGGCGTTAGCGCGACTTACCTTGCCGTCTTCTACGAGCTTAATAAGTTGACCTAGTTTGTTGCCGTCAAGACTCAACATATCGAAAGTCATCGACTTCTTGTTAAGCATCTTCATAACGTCGGAAATAAGCCAATTTGCTACTTCCTTAGGCATTCCGCAGGTTGCGCTAGCACTCTCGAAGCAATCGCATAGTGCCCTACTGCGCGTTAATTGGTCGGCGTCGTATTCTGTTAAACCGAGTTTATCCACGTATCTAGCCTTTTTAACTTCTGGAAATTCAGGAAGCGTCTTTTTAACGCTATCATACCATTCATCGTCAATCACGATAGGCATAATATTGGGGTCGGGGAAGTAACGATAATCGCCTGCCGTTTCTTTGTTTCTCATAGCATAGCTCTTACCCTTAATATCATCCCAACGGCGGGTTTCTTGAACAAGCTCTTCACTGCCCGTTTCGAGCGCGTCAATGTGGCGAGCGACTTCGTATTCGATAGCGCGTGTTATTGCAGAAATCGAGTTCATATTCTTGATTTCCGTTCTAACCCCTAGCTTGTCACTACCTTCAGGGCGAATGGAAAGGTTTACGTCACAACGCATAGAGCCTTGCTCCATACGGCAGTCCGAAACCTTGGCAAATCTCAACAATGAACGAAGTCTTTCTAGGTAAGCTACGACTTCTTCTGCGCTAGAAAGGTCAGGTTGACTAACTATTTCGCACAACGGCACGCTTGTTCTATTGAAGTCTACTAGGGAAGTGTCCGTCCAATCATCGTGAACGAGCTTGCCAGCGTCTTCTTCCATATGAATTTGTTTAATTCTAACATTTTTTGTACCCTTTGAAGTGGTGATTTCAACGGTGCCGTTAACGCAAATTGGTGCGAAAAGTTGTGTGGTTTGATATGAAGTTGGTAGGTCGGGATAATAATAGTTTTTCTTATCAAAAGTTGTAACTCTATTAATATCGCAGTTGAGCATCATGCCTGCCGTCATACCTAGCTCAACGACTTTCTTGTTGACTATAGGGAGCATACCGGGCATACCACAGCAAGCTGGGCATACCGACTCATTTTGTTCTGCGCCGAATTCAGCAGAGCAAGAACAAAAGATTTTTGACTTGGTTGCGAGTTCTACGTGGACTTCTAGTCCGATTACGGTTTCATATTTAGTCATTTTATGCACCCTCCTTTTCTATTTTTCTTAAAAGGTCGAGAAGTGCGTTTTCAGCAAAAGCTCTGCCGATTATTTGATAACCGCATTTTACTATCGTGGGGAGTCCTACTATAGTGGAAATCGCCGTAAAGCGAGATTCTTCATACGCGAGATATGCGTTATCGGCAACGTCTTTTGCCGTGAACACTTTTTTAGATGCAACGGGGAGTGCGATTGCATCGTATTCTGCAAAAATACTATCCATAGCTTCGCTTATTACGCGACGAACGCGAAGCGACTTGTCGTACATTTTGTCGTAATTGTTGGTGGAAAGCACTTCTGACCCATATAGGATAGCAGTTTTAAGTAGTTCACCGAAAGCTTCCGTTCTACTATTAGTATAGAGCTCGTCAATGTTTGTATAGTTGGATGAACGATAACCGAACTTAACGCCGTCATAACGAGAAACGTTGTTGGTAAGTTCTGCGCTCATTAGTATATTCCACGCGGAGCCTGCTTTACTTAAAACGCCACTATCAATATCTGCAGTAGCAACACCTACGCTTTCGAGTGCTTTTTTAGCCTCGCACGCATCTTTTTCGCTAATTGCGAACATATCTTTGAGAAAAGCTACTTTTTCTATGGCTTTTGCGCTAGCTTTTTCGCTATTCATACGGCTATCGTCGATACTTGTGCCGTCTTTGTCGTCGTGTCCTGCGATTACGTTAAGTATTTTTTCTAAGTCGCTAGCATTTCTTGCAATTACGCATACGCTTTCGCCGGAACAAGCCGTCGGAATAATACCAAATCTTGAAACGGTGCCGTAGGTGGGCTTAAGGTAAACTAGGTCGGTTGCCATTACAGCTCTTCTTTGAGCACCGTTAACGTCAACGGCTATGGTTGCAACGATGTCGGTGTCTTTCATAACTTCACTTATTGCGCCAACAAGATTGCCACTTTCATCGGTAACAGCACCAAAATACGAAGTTTCACCCATTAAATCAACGTTAAATTCGCCTACGTTGACTTTTCCAGCTAGATTGTAGCCAGCTTTTTTGAGCTTATTAACAACCTCTGCCTCAAATAAGCTTACGTATCCGTCAAGCATTTTGCTACCCGCTGTGGTGGGAAGCTCGGTCGTTAAAATCATATCGTCGAATGCTACTAGATTGGTTAATTTGCTATCGGTTTTATTTATAAAGGTCTTCATAATATCTCCTATTCAACTAATCTAGGCACTTGCCAATATCCGTCGGTGGTTTCGGGAGCGCCCTTTTGCAAGTCATCTCTCTCGAATTTCTTAATAGCTACGTCTTCACGAATACCTGCAGTTATAGGCATAACGTGAACCATACGAGTAATATTAGAAGTTTCAACTTCTTCTAACGACGCTAGGTCTTCTGCTCTCTTTTCAAAAAAGGCTAAAACGTTCTCGCGTTCAGCGTCTTCCAAACGAAGCTCGTTTACCTTTTCTAGTTTAATTAAATATTCCTTTTCCATAAATAAGTCCTTTATTAGTCTCTTACTTTGATATGAACTTCGCGTAATTGTTGCTCGGTTACTTCGCCGGGAGCGCCCATCATAAGGTCTTGAGCATTACCATTCAAGGGGAATGCGATAACGTCACGAATGGTCTCTTCACCTGCGATAAGCATAATCATTCTATCAACGCCGGGGGCCATTCCTGCGTGGGGTGGTGCTCCGTAAGAGAAAGCCGTATATAGCGCACCGAATTTAGCGCGAACTGCGTCTTCTCCGTAACCTGCAATTTCGAAGGCTTTTTTCATTATTTCGGGGTTGTGATTTCTAACCGCGCCCGAAGAAAGTTCTACACCGTTACATACGATATCGTATTGATATGCAAAGATATCAAGTGGGTTTTTATTCAAAAGTGCGTCCATTCCGCCTTGTGGCATTGAGAATGGATTGTGCGTGAAGTCGATTTTACCGGTTTCTTCATTGAGTTCATACATCGGGAAGTCAACGATGAAACAGAATTCGAAGCTGTCTTTGTCGATAATATCAAGAGTGGTGCCTAGCCAAGTTCTGATTTCGCCTGCAAGACGGTTTACTACTGCCTTTGCATCGCAAATGAAGAACAAGGTTTCGCCGTCTTTGATACCAACCATTTCCGTGAGCTCTGCTTTTTGTTCAGCAGATAGGAATTTAGCGATGGGGCCCTTGTATTCGCCTTCCGTGAGCGTTAGATAGCCTAACCCTTTCATGCCGATAGACATAGCGAACTTCAAGCTGTCTTCGAAGAATTTTTTGGACCTGCCTTGGCAAGGTGCTACGATACCACGAACGGGTTTGCCTTTGAATAGCGGGAAGTCAACGCCCTTGAAGAATTCAGTTAGATCGCAAATAACAAGTGGGTTGCGAAGGTCGGGTTTGTCCGTGCCGTACTTAATCATAGCATCTGCAAACGTGATACGCGCAAACGGTGGCGCGGATACTCTCTTGTTCGAGAATTCTTTGAAGGTGTTGTAAACGACTTTTTCTGCGACTTCAAACACGTCTTCTTGCGTAGCAAAAGACATTTCGAAGTCAAGTTGATAGAATTCACCGGGTGAACGGTCTTGTCTAGCGTCTTCATCACGGAAACAAGGTGCAATTTGGAAGTAACGGTCAAAGCCCGATGCCATTAGCAATTGCTTGAATTGTTGGGGTGCTTGTGGAAGCGCATAGAATTTACCCTTGTGCTTACGGCTAGGAACTAGATAGTCGCGAGCGCCTTCGGGTGAAGATGCCGTCAAAATGGGGGTTTGAATTTCTAGGAAGCCCATGTCTTCCATTTGTCTACGCAAGTAGCTCAAAATTTTTGAACGCAATATGATGTTGTCGTGGATTTTTCTGTTTCTTAAATCTAAGAAACGATATTTGAGTCTAACTTCTTCACGAGTTGCCATAGATGCGTCGATTTCGAAGGGAAGTCCTAGTTTGCAAGGTCCGAGTACTTCTATACTCGTTGCGCGAACTTCAACCATACCCGTTGCAAGTTTCGGGTTAATGGTTTCTTCTGCTCTCTTGGTAACGGAGCCTTTAACCATAACGACGGTCTCTTTTGCGAGTCCCGCGAGCATTTTGTCATCAGAAATAACGATTTGCGTTACGCCGTAGTGGTCGCGTAAATCCATAAACAATACGCCACCGTGGTCACGCACTCTCTCCATCCAACCTGTCAAAATAACTTCTTGACCGATGTGCTCAACGCTCAACTCATTACATGTGTGTGTTCTTAACATATTACCCTCCAAATTGTTTGGCTTATTATATTATTTTGATTATTCGGTATTATAAACGCTGAAATAAAAAAATGCCTTCTATCCCAACACCTTGGGACGAAGACACTCCGCGATACCACCCAAATTGATTACCTAACGATAATCCACTTCATTCAATCTTTACGCGATTAACGCACGGTTCTAATTGCAAAAGCTTTCTTCCGTGGGCTCCTGAGTGTTCTTCGCACAAGCACCTATGCTATATTCACAGCGCCGATAGCTCTCTCTTAAAGGCTCTCTTGTGTTACTCTCTCAATCATTGCCGATAGGCTAATGTTAGCACACGTGCGCGCGTGTTGTCAACAATATTAAAAAAATTTTGCCGATAATCACTATAATTTATACAAATAGACACCCCTATCTCAACGCCCAACACCAGCCGTTATGTAATAACGGTGGAGAAACAAGCAATACGCGAAAACGCCACGCTTTGAGCTAGGAGTTTACTTGAGCGTAAATGACTAACGTTACACCTTATCTCAACGACCTAC
>JAFXIQ010000022.1 GCA_017533005.1 Clostridia bacterium
AGCGCGAGTTGCTAGCGTAATGATGGCATCGACGGACACGTTGTTTTACGTAGTTGCAACGTACTTATCTACGTCAAAGGACAAAAGCACTTCTTACGCGATACCGATATCACTTTTTACTTCCTTTCTAGGTGTGATACTAGCATCAATTCTCTGCAAGTACGTATAAATGATTAATCAAATCGGAATCACAATTGGTCGGCAACATAAAATAACGGTGAAGAAACAAGTAGAACGCGAAAACATACACTTTGCCATAACAACGGAGAAACGAGTAATACGCGAAAAAAACCTAATCCACGACAGGAGCATACTAAGACGTATGTGACTGAGTGGATTAGGTTTTTGATGAAGCACTACGAAACATATATGGTTTTTACTTAACGCGATAGATACGAGTAGAACGAAAAAACAGCCCGACGAGCAAGGGGAGTTTACTAATGCGTAAATGACCCGAAGCTCTAGGGCTGTTTTTGAAGTTATACGAAGTATATATCGCGTTAAGCCTTGTTGGAGCAACCTAAAACATTCTTAATCTTATGCTTTACAATTTCTTTAACAGCGAGTCTAGCAGGACCCATGTATTGTCTGGGGTCGAAGTGGCTGGGGTTATCGTGGAAGTATTTACGGATGGTGCCGGTTACTGCCATACGAAGGTCGGAGTCGATGTTGATTTTGCAAACTGCCATTTCAGCAGCTTTTCTTAGCATTTCTTCTGGAACGCCTTGAGCACCGGGCATGTTACCGCCGTATTGGTTGATAACAGCAGCTAGGTGTTGAGGAACTGAAGAAGCTCCGTGAAGAACGATTGGGAAGTTAGGTAGACGTCTGCCAACTTCTTCTAGGATGTCGAAGCGTAGCTTGGGTTCGCCTTTGAATTTGAAAGCGCCGTGGCTTGTACCGATAGCAATAGCTAGGCTGTCAACGCCGGTTTTGTTAACGAATTCTTCAACTTGGTTGGGGTCGGTGTAAGCAGCATCTGCAGCGCTAACGTTAACGTCGTCTTCGATACCTGCGAGTTTACCGAGTTCTGCTTCAACTACAACGCCGTGGTCGTGAGCGTAGTCAACGACGTTTTTGGTGATTTTGATGTTATCTTCGAAGCTATGAGAAGAAGCATCAATCATAACAGAAGTGAAACCTTTTTCGATACAATCTTTACATAGTTCGAACGTATCGCCGTGGTCGAGATGCAAGCAAATAGGAAGGCCTGTATCTTCGATAGCAGCTTCAACTAGCTTTTTAAGGTAGAGGGGGTTAGCATATTTTCTAGCGCCCGAAGAAACTTGCAAAATAAGTGGAGCATTTTCTTCTTGAGCAGCCATAACGATACCTTGGATAGTTTCCATGTTATTAACGTTGAAAGCACCAATAGCGTATCCACCTGCATAAGCTTTTTCGAACATTTCTTTACTTGTTACTAATGGCATATAAATACCTCCGAAATTTAATACAAATACATTATACAACAACCTTGCGAGAAAATAAAGCATTAAAAGCTAAATTCTTAATTTCTCTTGCGAGTAAGTGAATGGTATTGTATAATTGGAGTATGATAAAAGCTAACGAAGAAATATTTGATTTACAATGTGACGGTTTAAAGATAATCCAAGACGCGCGCGGATACAGTTTTACTACGGACGCAGTGCTACTTGCTAACACTGCAAAAGCCTACAAAAACGAGCGAGTATTGGAGTTAGGCACGGGTTCTGGAGTAATCTCGTTACTCCTTGCGAAGAAGACTACTGCTAAAGAAATCGTTGCTGTAGAAATTCAAGAAAGGCTCGCGGACATGGCGAGTCGTTCGGTCAAGTTAAACGAACTTGAAGAGCGAGTTAAGGTTATAAATGTAGACATGTTAGAGCTTGACTTACCTAGAGGTAGTTTCGACGTAGTGGTGACCAATCCTCCGTACATGAAGTTCACGGGAGATAAAGAAACTGCTACGGAAATCGACGTATGTAAGCGCGAAGTATGCATAACGCTTGATGGTATTGCCGAAACTGCTGGTAATTTTTTGAAGTATGGTGGAAGGATGTTTGCTATAGTCAAGACGGAGCGCGCTATTGACTTAATATGCGCAATGAGAGCGAACGATATTGAGCCAAAAGTCATCACTCCTATCATGCCTACCATAGATAAAAACGTGGATACCGTAATTATAGAAGGCAAAAAGAGCGCAACGAGTGGCGTAGTTATCAAGAAGCCGTTAATTATCGCGAACAAAGACGGCACTTATACCGAAGAAGTGGAGAGAATGTATAGAAATGTCTAAGTTATATATAGTTGGAACGCCTATAGGCAATTTAAGTGATATAACCTATCGCGCGATAGAAGTGTTATCTAGCGTAGATTTAATCGCATGCGAAGACACCAGACACACGAGAATATTGCTTGACAAGTATAATATTCATTGTCCCCTTTACTCCTATTACAAACAAAAGGAAAAGGAAGGCACGGAAGAGCTTATAAGATATCTTGATAACGGCAAAACTATTGCGCTTGTAACAGACGCAGGAATGCCTTGCATAAGCGACCCGGGGGCAGTATTGATTAAAGAGCTTATCGCCCGTGGCTATGAAGTCGAGAGCGTTCCCGGTCCAACGGCGGTAACGACTGCAATGAGTATATCCGGTATAATTTCGAATGGATTCACGTTTTTAGGTTTTCTTCCCGAGAAGAAAAAGGACAAACTCGCCCTACTCGCTCCCCACGTAAATTCCAACGTCCCTTTAGTCTTTTATTGTGCGCCCCACGACCTAGAAAAGACAATCGCGTTTTTACACGAAACCCTTGGTAATAGAACCCTAACTTCGGTAAAAGAGCTCACCAAACTCCACGAAACGGTCTACAAAGGCACTCTAGAAACTCCCAATATTGATAACGAGCGTGGCGAATTCGTGCTAATCGTAGAACCACAAGAAACGCCTAGTAAAGAAGACGTAGATATCAAGGAAGAACTCAAAGCTCTATTATCTAACGGCACACCCCGCTCACAAGCCGTCAAAGAGCTCGCAAAACGCTACAACTTAAACAAAAACGACGTTTACGCGATAAGCTTAACAATCGACTAACAAGAGTCCAATAAAAAAGCACACTGCATGCAGTGTGCTTTTTAAATTATTCAAACATTATTTTTATTTCTTATACCAATAGTAATAGAAATAGTCATAGCTATCTACAACAGACAGCTCATCATTATCCGCAGGCTTTGACAAAGCAATGTGAAGTTTATTCGCTGTTACCCCTTAAAAGTGAAGCCTTCTTTTTGGAGCTTCATCAGTGTCAAAGATAATTGTTCTATAAATTCTTTGTTGTTGTCGGTTTTCATCATCATATTGATAAGTTGCTCAGTGGCTTCTTGTGAGTCGCCCATTGATAACATCTTACGAACAGCCCAAATACCTTCGAGTTCTTTTTGCGTGAGTAGAAGTTCTTCTCTGCGCGTTCCACTTCTTGCAAGGTCTATTGCAGGGAATATACGTTTTTCGCTGAGTCTTCTGTCAAGGTGGATTTCCATATTACCCGTTCCTTTGAATTCTTCATAGATAACGTCGTCCATACGGCTACCGGTATCGACTAGAGCTGTTGCTATAATCGTGAGTGAGCCACCATTCTCAATATTTCTTGCAGCACCGAAAAATCTCTTTGGCGAGTGCAAAGCACCGGGGTCAATACCACCACTCAAAGTTTTTCCGGTAGGTGTAATGGTAAGGTTGTAAGCTCTAGCGAGTCTTGTCAAGCTATCCATAAGGATAACTACGTCTTTGCCTAGCTCAACCAAACGCTTTGCGCGTTCAAGAACGTTTTCCGCAGCTTTAGTATGATGGTCGGGCATTTCGTCGAAGGTCGAATAGATAACTTCGCCTTTGATACTTCTTTGCATATCGGTAACTTCTTCAGGGCGCTCATCAATGAGTAGTACCATTAGATGTACGTCAGGGTAGTTAACAGAAATGCTGTTTGCAACCTTCTTGAGTAGCGTAGTCTTACCGGCTTTAGGTGGCGAAACTATCATAGCACGTTGACCTTTACCGATAGGCGCAACAAGGTCTATTGCTCTTATAGCAAAGTCACCTTTAGAAGATAGAAGTTCGAGCTTCAATCTAGAATCAGGGTAGATAGGTGTTAACGTATCGAAGTGTGGTCTGTTGAACGCCTTGTCTGGATGTTCTCCGTTAACGGTAATTAATTCTTGTACGTTCATAGGACGGTTTTCAGCTAGCTTCTTAACGTAAGCTTTTACGAAGTCGCCTTTTCTGAGTCCACATTTCCTAATTTTGGGAACCGAAACATAGGCATCTCCCTCGCCTTGCTCATAGTTTTTAGCACGCAAAAATCCATATCCGTCGGGGCAAATTTCGAGAACACCTTCTCTAATTTCCATTTCTTCAACGGGAGTTTCTTCCTTTTTATTTTCGCCAAGTTTAACGCTTGGTGCCGTTTGTTCTTTAGCGACGTCTTGAACTTCTATTTTTTTATTGCTATTTTCTACAGGCTTAACTTCTTCAATGGCAAGCGTAACGGCTTTAGGTGGACGTCCCCTTCTCTTCTTAGGCGCGTCATCGGTCTTTTCCGTACCGCTAACGTTTTTCTCTACGATGTAGTCAATAAGCTCTTGTTTTTTTTGGGTAGTTGCACTACTATGTCCGAACTTTCTAGCCACGTCGCGTAGCACAAAAATCGACATTGCGTCCAATTTTTCCCTACTATAACGATTATCCATAAATAATCTCCTTTTAATTTGGGTTTGTAGATTTGAAATAAATGCGAATAAATATATACAAAATATATTATCTACCGTGCCCAATTATTTAAACAATTTTGTCCAAAATTAGCGACAATTGACTGGACACGGTAAAAATAAATATCAAAAAAATTATTTCCCGAAAAAAGCTTTAATCAATCTTTTTCAAAACCAAAATACGAGTTTTCTCGCCGTCGAAGTCGGTTCTATCGAACTGAATTTCATTTTCTTCGACGTATTCTATGCTCTTTTTTGGGAAAAGGTCTAAGAACTCATCAAGCTCATCGAACTCTGTGTTGTAGCCTTCCATCATATAATGCATTGGGATAACGACGTCCGGCATCAAAAGGTCAACGTATTCTTTTGCTTGTTCAGCGTTGATAGTAAATCTACCGCCAACTGGAATGAGCAAAATATTTATTGAGCCGATGAGTTCAGCTAGCATTGGCGATAGTTCTTCGCCGATATCGCCTAAGTGACAAGTTTCTACACCGTCCATTCTTATGCGATACACGATATTTTTCCCACGCAATGCGCCTTTTTTCTCATCGTGATAGCTTCTGAAGCCGGAAATCTCAACACCATCAATCTCATTAACGCCTACGGTATCGACGACAACGTTGTAGTTTTCAAGTGCCGACAAGCAGTTGTGGTCGAAGTGATTATGGCTAATCGTAACGACGTCGGCAGAAACTTTTGGGAATTTAATACCGACTTTATCTTGGTCGTAAGGGTCTGTTACGACGCTAACGCCGGTAGATTCGGTGAGTTTGAATGAGCTGTGGCCCAACCATTCGATTTTCATATATATCTCCTATGTGGTAAATTAATTAGCGATG
>JAFXIQ010000023.1 GCA_017533005.1 Clostridia bacterium
CACGAGAATATCAACAATAGGCTTTGCCCAAATGGAAGAAATCGCGGTACTTCCTATATTACTTATCCTTTGGACTTTTGGAAGAACTTTCTTTAACAGGGTTTCTTCTTCCAAATACCATTCTTTCCAACACTCTTGATGCTCTGTTAAAATGATAGGAAACAACTGCCACAGTTCTTCCAAACTCATTTCGGTTAATTTTTTGCTCATTATACACTCACTTGTAAATTCTTATTTATCTGTGAGTTTATTATAACATAAAATAAAATTTAATTCAATTTGTTTGCGTGGTAAAAGAAAACTCGACTTTTCCAAGTCGAGTTTTATAAATTATTCAATTAAAATCCCTAAGGGAAACGCCCATAAAGCGCTTTTTCAATTCTTTCTTCTGATATTGGATTAAAGTACCTTTCGCTATTGGGTTTAACGCGAAGTTTGTAACTATTTTTTAGAACGCCCGTCGTTATTATGCCTAACTCAGTTACGACTACGTACTTCCCTCTTTCGTAAGTGTGTGAAACGACTCCATATTCTTCCCCTAGCTCATTTTCTTCTAGGTCGTACGTCGTTATCACTTCTTCACTCTCTATTATCGTACGATAAGGATTAACGAGCTTCTCGACAGTGAGTGTTTTTGGATTAGATTTGAGCTCTTCAGCAGTAGCCACTTGTTGACACTTGCCGTAGTTAAGAATAATCACTCTATCTGCCACAGAAAACGCTTCGTCAATAGAAGTCGTTGCGAATAGCACTGCGCTATTTTCGTCGCGTATATGGCTGTGAAGTTCATTAAATAGTTTTGCCCTATCTTCGCTTTTTACGATTTTGAAAACGTCGTCTATGAGCGTTACGCTCGCGTTGCGAATATCTTTTCTCGCAAAAATCACGCGCAAAATATCGTCTTCATAGAGCATATATCCGTAATCGTTTAATAGCGATTTGATATCGTATTTTTCAGCGACTTCTTCTACTTTTTGTGCGCGCACGTCCTTTTTTACCTTTCTAACCTTCAAAGGATAGCCTATATTATGCTTAACCGTGCGTCTTTTGAAAATTCCATATCCACTATCGGAATATAAAAATTTGACGTCGCGTTCTTTGATTTTTAGCTCAGAAATATCCTTACCGTCAATATAAATCTTGCCTTCTTCCAAAGAATAAAGACCTGCTATACACTTGAGTAAAGAGGTCTTTCCGCTTTCGGACGCGCCGACCACGGCAACAACCTCACCTTTGTTAATTTCAAAGGTAAGATTGTCAATGGCCTTTTGTCCGTAAAAATATTGTTTAGTAAGGTTTTCTACCTTGAGCATTAGCCAACGATGTATGCTTTTGACTTTTGAGCTCTAGAATTGAGTTCGTTAGCCTTTTCTTCGTAACCTGCTCTTCCTAGAAGTGCGTAGGTAGCGTTTTTGCCTTCTTCAACGCCGGGTTGGTTAAAGGTGTTAATATCGAACATAGCGCCGATATATGCAGTTTCTAGCATAAAGAAGAACATAAGTTGTCCGATTGTGTTAGCATTAACTTCGGGAAGCATAATGATGTTGTTCAAACGGTTGTTCTTCGTTAGAGCATATTCGGTTGCAAGCATTTCGCAAGTGATTAGCTCGTTCATTGTGTGTCCTGATAGGAATGAAACGTTGGGGAAATCTTCTGCGCCACCGGGAATGGTAACTTCTGCACGATATTTGTCAACGCCAATAAAGGTGGTAACTTTATCGAAAGGACCTTCTGTGTAGAGTTGAACTTGGCTGTGTTGGTCGGTAACGCCAAGAGCTTTAACGGGAGTTTGACCTACGTTAACCTTTTCGCCTTTGTTATTAATAGCCTTACCTAGGCTTTCGCCCCATAGTTGGCAATACCAGTCAGCCATAAGCTTCAAGCTGTCTGCATAAGGCATCATAACACTGATGTTCTTACCTTTGCCGATTGCAATGTATTGTAGTGCTGCTGCAACTAGTGCAGGGTTAGTTGCGAAGTCAGCCTTCCTGCACAATTTATCCATTTGTGCGCAACCTTTTAGTATTTCTTTAATATCGATACCTAGAACTGCTGCGGGGAATAGACCTACGGGGCAAATCTCTGAAAATCTACCACCAACACCGTCGGGAATGTAGAAAGTCTTGAGTTTTTCTTTCTTTGCGATTTTGATAAGATTGCCGTTTTTTGCATCAGTTGTAGCGATAATGTGTTCGTTAGCCTTGTCGCCATATTTTTCTTTGAGCATATTCATAATAATGAGATATTGGCTCATAGTTTCAGACGTTGAACCACTCTTCGTGATAACGTTGAATACCGTCTTGTCTAGGTCTAGAATATCGAATAGAGAAGCCATTCTTTCGGGGTCGACGTTATCTTCAACGTAGAATTTGGGGGCTTTTCTCTTGGATTTTTTGAGTTCGTTATGTCTTAAGTGGCATAGTGCTTGGAATACAGCCATTGGGCCGAGAGCTGAACCACCAATACCTAATACTACGAAAGCGTCAGCGTTTCTTCTAACGATTTTTGCAGTAGCTTGGATATCGGCAACGATGTCTTTTTGGTTGTAAGCGAGTTCTGTCCAACCCATCATACCAGTGCCACGATTTTCTTTTACGAAAGCGTGTGCTTGTTTAGCAAGAGGTTTGATAGCCGATAGCTCTTTATCGGTGATACCTTGCTCTTTACCAACGTAAGTGCTCATCATATTGTTGTAATCAAATCTGATGTTCTCAACTTTCTTCATTTTTATCTCCTTTTTGCCTTTTCTAGGCAGTCTTGTAAATATTCATAACCCTTTCGAACTTCATCGAAAGTGTTGTAATTTCCTGCATAAAGTTCCATCATACAAGGTCCGTCGTAGCCTTTATCAAGTAGAACTTTGAATAGTTCGACAAAGTCGAAACTACCTTGACCGGGAACGGCGAGTTTGCCACTAGCGTCATAATCGCATAAGTGCACGTTAGTTAAGCTATCCCCCATTACGTCTATATAATCGTAGGTAGAAATCTTACTTTGCATTGCTTGCTTGATGTCAAGACAAGTTTTTACCTTGGTGTGCTTTTTGAGTTCGGCGTAGAATTCCGGCAAGCTGAAAAACGTCCAATGCACGTTTTCGTAGGCGATTTCTGCTTTCCCGTCAGTGACTTCGTGCATAATTCCGTTAAGATAATCAATGCGCTCGCCCATCCACTTGTAGTTTATGTTATACGGCGTTCTCTTGAGCCTTGCGGGGCCGTGGAAAGTATAGGACTTAGCGTCAAGGACCTTTGCCGCATAAGCCATTTCACGGAAAAAGTATTCGGCGTCTTCTCTCGTTCTTGCTACGGCGTTGAACAACTCCGGCTCGAAGTGTTGGTTCAAGGAATGCACGGAATAAACTTCAAGAGAGCCCTTTCTTTTTGCGAGCTCTTCAACGTATTCTTTGCGATACTCTCTGAACGTCGTCAAAAAAACTTCACAGATGTCTATACCCATCTCGTCGATGAGCGCAAAAGTATCTTCGGTTGTCGCCTTAGAGAAAAATGAAGCTGTCGAAATACCAATTTTCATAATGATAATATTATCACACAAATACGCAAAATTCGCAACTATTTTGCGCGCACACGCGAGAAATAATGCGAAGATATCGTTTAGCGAATATTAAAAGCACGCTCTCGCGTGCTTTTCGTTTAGATTTTCAATGTTTTTTTGTTGACGATTTCTGAACAAACGCTCATTATGGCAACTATTCCGATAAGAAGATACGGCATAATCGTGAAAGTCGTTGCCGTTGCAATATAGCCGAAAGTGACTTGAAGTGAAAAGCCTATTGCATACGCACCACCCATATGGTAGCCCGTGATGTGCGTAGAGTATTCGTTGCCGTAACGCTCGGGAATTGCGTGTAGCGTAGCGGGGAAAATAGGTGCGCAACCTATACCAATAAGTGGTAGTGCTATATACCCACAAATCGACCACGGAAGTGCGAGCATTATAACGCCTGCGACTAACACCCCTATTCCACCACGGATAAGGTATTTATCTATGAGTTTCAAGGATAAAATGCCCGATAAAAATCTACCCAGCATAATCCCACCGTAATACAGAGATATAACTAGCGACGCGTCTGCCGGCGAAAAGGCCTTGGTGTTAACTAGATAGCTCGCACCCCAAGTGCCTAATATAAACTCTACTGCGCAATACGCACCTAGCGTAATTATACCTACGATTACGCCCTTAATTTTGAAAGGATTTACTTTAACTTTTGGCGCGTCTACTTTTTCTTCTACAACGCTTTCTTCCTTTTTATCGTACTTTTTCCACAAGAAAAGCGACAAAAATACAAGCAGTGAAATCCCGAACTGAATATAAGAAACAGTTCTATATCCCGCTTGCCAGTCGTTATTTTTCAAAAAACTTGACATTATCAAAGGGCTCACGGTAACGCCTACGCCCCAAAAGCAATGTAGCCAATTCATATGAATTGCTTTATACTTCCTAGAAACGAAATCGTTAAGTCCGGTGTCAATAGCCCCTGAACCTAGCCCTGCAAGGATAGCAAACGCCATCATAACGAATATATTAGGCGCAAAACCTATACCCAACATACTGACAGCCGTCAAAACAACCGAAACTGCCGTAACGTTACCCGTGCCAAACTTTTTGATTAAAGGTCCCGCGAAAAAGCTCACGCTACCACCCATAATGGCAACGACTATAGTGTAAATTGAGCCAAAACTCTCGGGAAGTCCGAAGTCGTTATGCGCAACAGGCCAAGCTACCCCAAAAAGTGAATCGGGAAGCCCCAGCGAAATAAACGTGATATAAATGACAATTAAGAGTAATACCATACGAAATTAAATATACCAAACGTTAAATTTTTCCGTTTTTCGTTCCTTATACGCACCCCTAGTGAAGTCGGGGAATTCAACGATAGTTCCTGTTTCTATAGATTTTGCGCTGAGCGCAGTTATTGCCATCCAAGTAACTGCGTCGTAAACGTCAAGTGGCATAACTTTGTGCCCTTGCAAAACGCTCTCGAAGAACGCACGCAACACTAAATAGTCCATACCACCGTGTCCACTCTTAACGGGATGACGTTTAAAGTTTTTCCATATTTCATGACGGTATTTTCTCGCCATTTTTCTACCGTTATTGAAGAATTTAGACGGTATCCAATGGAAAGCCTTGTGAAGTTTGTTTTTATCATCGAAGTAATAATTTCCTTCTTCCGAATACAGCATTCTAGTGCCGTGTACTGTGAAACCTCTGGAATACGGTCTAGGAAGCGTAGTGTCCAATGAAATCGATATGGTTTCACCATTCTCGCATTTAATGAGCGTATTAACGATATCGCCTTGTTTGAAGACTATGTCTTCAAGTTTTTTAATATGCTCTTTGTCAAGATTATCTTTCACGTATTCGTTTAATCCTACGGCTTTAGAAGAAATGGATACGAGTTCTACCATTCTGTTACCACGATTTATGTCTAAAATTTTTGCAATTGGACCTATTTCGTGCGTGGGATAGTTCTCGCAATTTGAATTAATATATTCTTCTAGGCGATAATGTCTATTGAGCGCGCCACCCGATATTTCATCGCGCAAATCGTGTTTATAACCACCTTCACAGCTAACGACCTTGCCAAACAAGCCTTTTTTAACCATATTAAGGCACGCCAATTCATACTCTCCGTAACAACAGTTCTCTAGGAACATATACGGAGTTTGTGTTTTTTCATAAGTATTTACAAGCGCCCAGCACTCGTTAATATCGTGAACGCCACCTACTTCACAACCGACAGGGATACCCTTTTCCATACAATACAAGGATATTTCCGTATGGCACTTCCAGCTACAACTTATAATAACGGCTTCGATTGACTCTTTTTCGACTAGTTCCTTATAGTCAACGTAGCCACGAGGCAAATCTCTTCCTAGTTTTTTGCTTAATTTTTGAGCTTGTTCTATTCTATCTTGATAACTATCGCATACTGCGACAACGTTAACGTCTTTCATACGAAGAATAGGTCTTAATAATCCCATTCCCCTTTGCCCTAGCCCTATAACTGCTATAGAAAGCGTCTTTTTCATAAGCACTCCTTTAATAGCTTTGCTATTAGAAAACTACTTTTATTATACTAAAATTAACAACAATGTCAAGGTATTCACAAGTAAATAAAAGAGTATGGCATCGCCATACTCTTTCACTTATATTGCATTTTATTGTGCCCTTTCGGGCGATAAATCTTAATATTCAGGGGTAATTAAACCGTAATCGCCGTCTAATCTCTTGTAAACTACCGAAACCTTGTTGGTTTCCGCGTTTACGAATACGTAGAAGTTGTGGTCTAGAAGTTCCATTTCTTCAATAGCGTCTTCTATCGTGATAATAGAAATATCAAATCTCTTTTCACGAACAACTTTGCCGTAGCGTGATACTTCTTCGGGTGCATCTACTGGGGCTTCTGCGAATGCAACTTTTTTCTTTGACTTTCCGGTTTGTCTTGACCTAAACTTCGTTATTTGCTTCTCAAGTTTGGGAAGAAGTATATCGATGTTGTCATACATATTGGCAGTAGTTACCTCTGCCCTTACGAGCGCTCCTGCAGAGAAGATTGTAATTTCCATCGTAAACTTGTCTCCGCCAACCGTTGAGAGTTTAACGGTCGCTTTTGCGTCATTGTCGAGATATTTGTCTAGTTTTGCTAGTTTTTTCTCGATAACGCTAACTAGTCTGTTGCCTTCATTGTAGCCTTTGGTTGTTAGTTCGATACGCATGTGTGCATCCTCCTAAAGGTTAATTTATGTATAATTGAATTTCCTCTCGGAAATCAATGGTAACATCATCACCGTTTGTAAGCCTTCCACTTAATATTTCACTGCAAAGTGCGTTCTCGACGTGTGTGCGAACTAGCCTTTTAATCTCTCTCGCGCCACCACGTTTTCCCTTTCCTGCTTCTATTATAAACGATTTTAGTTCATTTGTAAATAGTGGATTTATAGAAATTTCTTTGAGCCTTTCCGTGAGCGCACTAAATTCCTTTTCCACTATCATATTTAAGGCTTTTTCGCTCAAATTATTAAATAAAACGACTTCGTCGATTCTGTTTACAAACTCTTCTCGGAAATATTTATTTAAGTTTTTTCTAATTTCGCAGTCTTTAATAGGTTGCTTTTCTTGGTTATCGCAAGTAGAAAATCCGATACGTGCTCTTTCTTTGTTTTCGCCAATCGTGACATTAGAAGTCATAACGATTATCGTAGCCGAAAAATCTACCATCCTACCCATTCCGTCCGTAAGCCTTGCTTCGTCAAGTAGCGACAAAAGTACGTCTAATACTTCGCAGTGCGCCTTTTCTATTTCATCAAACAGCACCACGCTATAAGGTTCTTTCCTAACCCCACCCGTAAGCACTCCCTCTTCGCCATAGCCTATATACCCCGCAGTCGTGCCTATAAGTCCCGACACACTTCCTTTATCCTTATACTCGCCCATATCGATACGAATAAGCTTCTTTTCACTACCGAATACCACTTCCGCGATAGCTTTTGCGAGAGCGGTTTTACCCACTCCGCTTTCACCTATGAAGAGAAAGCTCCCCATCGGGCGCGCAACGCCATTAAGCCCTGTGCGCGCCCTATTTAAAACACTCAATACCCTGTCTATAGCTTCGTCTTGCCCAACGATTCGCGACTTTAGCTTCTGTTCTACGTCCTCATTAAACGCAATATTTTTGCGCAAAATCAAAGGATTTTTGGTCTTTTCCGCGAGTATTTCTCTAATTATTTCTTCATTAAGCACTTCTTTTTTTCTTAAACATGCTCGACTGGCACCTTCATCTATTAAATCGATAGCCTTATCGGGAAAAGCTCTATCTTTAACGTATTTCGCGCTCAATTCCACACTAGCCGTCAACGCTTCTTCTTCAATTATTATGCCGTGATGTGCTTCGAAATCCCCTTTAATTTTTCTAAGTATTTCTAGAGATTTTTCTTTGTTCGGCTCTTCAACGTCAATAATGCGAAACCTTCTCGCAAACGCACTGTCTTTTTCAATAGTTTTAGCATACTCTTCACGCGTAGTAGCGCCTATTACGGAAATTTCTCCCCTAGCAAGATAAGGTTTTAAAAGATTAATAAGCGTAGCGCCTTGCTCCACACCGCCTAACGTAGTTAAAAGATGTATTTCATCTATGAAAACAATGCTACCTTTAATTTTTTCAATAAGTTTTTTGATACGCTCTTCGTATTCCCCACGAAATTTCGTACCCGCAATCAATGCACCCAAATCTAGCGAATACAATTTTTTATTTTTTAAGGAATACGGCACTTCGCCACGCATAATTTTCGCATTAAGCCCTTCTACTAGCGTACTTTTACCAACGCCGGCAGAGCCTAATAGAATCGCGTTACTTTTATTTTTCATAGAAAGTACTTCTATTAAGCTCGCTATTTCCTTTTCTCTCCCCACTAAATCACTTGTTTGTACGCAACTCGACATATCTATCAAAACACCGTCGCTTTCGGTGTCGCTAACTTGCTTTAGAAGTTTTTCCAAACTCGTTTCATTAGGTTTTTTATGAGAAAATTCCTTGCCGACACTATTACTGTTCATACTCGTAACTATAGGCGCTAATAACTCGTAAGTTACACCGTTTTCAGCAAGGATTTTCGCACCTTTTGACAGCCTGTTTTTTACAAGCGCTAGTAGCATGTGTTGCGTGCCAAGGCTAATGTATCCTGCCTGCAATGCGATTTTTTCAGCTTCTTTTTCTACGGATAAGTATTCTTCACTAACGCTCGCGTAATTACAAAGCGATTTTTCGCATTTTACACACGAAAAAACGGCATCTCTTGAGATGCCGAGTCTATTTAAAATTTCATAAGCATAACAATCGGTAGTTTCTATAAGCCCTTGAAGTAGGTGTGCCGTCGTACGCCTACCACCACTTTTCATAGCGTATTCATCTGCGACTGTTAATGCTTTTTTGAGTTTTTCGGATAGCTTTATCGTAAATACCTCACGATAAATTATATCGCGAAGTTACACTTTATATCCGTTGCTTGCTAATTTTTCAAGATATGCTATGAGCTTTTCTCGCGAAGCGGGATTTCGAAGCGTATATTCGATATTTGCTTCAATCGAACCCGACTTGCTACCTAAATCATAGCGCTTACCTTCGAATTCATAAGCATATACTTTTTTATCTCTCGCCATAAGGTCGATTGCAGAAGGCAAATAGACTTCTCCATTTTCCGTTGACGGGGACTTCTCGATATACTCGTAAATGTCAGGCGTTAACAAAAATCTACCAAGACTAGTTAACGTACATTTAACTTCTTCTAGTTTGGGCTTTTCTTTGAATCCGTTAATCAAGGTATACCTACCATCGGTAGAAACCGGTGACATTATACCGTAATAAACGCATAATTCCTTGGGAACGTATTGACAGCCAACAATCGTAGAACCTGTAGTTTCGTATGCCGTAATTAGCTGTTTGGCAACCGGAACATCGCCATAAACGATATCATCTGGGAACAAAACAACGAAAGGTTCATCTCCCGTAAAGTCTTTACATAGTTCAACTGCCTTTCCCGTTCCACGCATTTCTTCCTGTGTTACGAAGGTGAATTTAGCTATGTCTTTATACTTATCGACTAGAGCAAGTTCATGAGTTTTGTTAGCTTTTTTGAGGGCATTATTTAGCTCTAGATTTGTGTTGAAGTAGTTAACTATAGACTCTTTACCTTTAGAAACTATGATGCAAATATCGGTAATACCACTAGCTATGCACTCGTCTACAACGTAGGCGATTGCAGGGGTATCAACGACAGGTAGCATTTCTTTTGGTACAGATTTTGTTGCAGGAAGTAGCCTTGTTCCGAATCCAGCTGCGGGGATAACTGCCTTGCTAATTTTTTTCATAATACACCTCTTGAGAATATTATACAATATATGTTCAAATATTGCAATAATGTTATTTACCGAAAAATAAGCTAATTTCCCACTTGAAGTTTACATGAAAAGGTGTATAATATAGGTATTATGAAAAAAGAACCTGAAATCCTAACAAAAGCTCAACAAAAACTCAAGAGAAAACAAGCTTTCATTCGCGTTGTAAAGTTTGTAATATTCTCATGCACTGCAGGTATTATCCAAATCGTCGCCCAAACCATACTTATGGAAGTCGCAAAGGCTCCCTACTGGGCAGCATATTTGACAGGTTTGGTATTATCGGTACTATACAACTTTACTATCAATAGGAAGTTCACCTTCAAATCGGCTAACAACGTACCTATTGCTATGGTAAAAGTTGCAATTTTCTATGCAATTTTCACACCCCTATCAACTTGGGGAGGCAACGAGCTCACGAAAATCGGTGTAAACGAATATATCGTTATGGCAGGTTCTATGATTGCCAACTTCGTACTAGAATTTTTATACGACCAATTCTTTGTATTCCGTAATTCTATTAACACCAACGAACTCGGCAAGAAAGACGTATCTGCTCTAGAGAAAGCCGGCGAAGAAAAGGATAGCGAAAGCCCTGCTACCGACGAAGATATTTCGAAAGACGCTGAAGAAAACATAAATAAAAAATTCTATTAAATCGCAAATAAATATAATAAATTAAGTTGACAAAGGCGAAGTAATATAATAGAATAGTTAGCGTTGACGGCGCGGGCGTGGCGGAATGGCAGACGCGTTAGATTCAGGTTCTAAAGGTCGCAAGGCTGTGCAGGTTCAAGTCCTGTCGCCCGCACCAAAAGAAATAACTAAATACACAAGAAATGCGGTCATGGCGGAACTGGCAGACGCGTACGTTTGAGGGGCGTATGACTGTGTCATCCGGGTTCAAGTCCCGGTGACCGCACCATAAACGAGAAAACACTCATTCGAGTGTTTTTTGTTTGTATTAAAGGTTATCGGGGCTTGAACGGGTGGATTTAGCAACAATAGACACCTATTGTTGCCCACCCCGGCGTGATAGTAGCCCCAAGGGTGCGCTAGCATCGTGAGAGTTTTCTCTCGCGACTACGGAGCAAGTCCCGGTGACCGCACCATAAACAAGAAAACACTCATTCGAGTGTTTTTTTGTTTGTTTGAAAGGTTATCGGGGCTTGAACGGGTGGATTTAGCAACAATAGACACCTATTGTTGCCCACCCCGGCGTGATAGTAGCCCCAAGGGTGCGCGAGCATCGCGAGAGTTTTTTCTCTCGCGACTACGGAGCAAGTCCCGGTGACCGCACCATAAACGAGAAAACACTCATTCGAGTGTTTTTTTGTTTATCTTGAACAAACTAAAGGGACTTGAACGGGTGGAATTAACGATAGATAGCTCGAGTTTCTCGCAGATTTTATATCCCCTATTGTAAATCAACTCGAGTTATGTTAGAATGAATTTATGAAATCTTACGCTAAAAATAAAAATTTTGGATTAGTACTTTGTTTAATTGCGATTCTAATTGTAAGTATCGCTATTTGCTTCGTAACTTCTATTGGTAATGAAGTTAGCCACGATGATTTCAACGTCCAAACTGAATTCAGCGTGGTTGATAGCCTACCCGATGGCAACGGCAAACGCGTCAAAGTCATTCTTTTGAACGGACAATCTAACGCGACGGGAGTCGCTCACGTTTCATACTTAAAAGAACAATCTTCTCTCGTAGACTTAAAAAACTACGAAAACGGCTTCCCTAACGTTTACATAAACTATTTTTGCGATATTGGTCGTAACACTTCGAATGGAAAGTTTGTCAATGTAAAAGTCGGACAAGGTGTCAATTCTGACTATTTCGGACCTGAACTCGGTCTTGCGAAAAAGCTCTCGGCAGAATCTCCCAACGAAACCTTTATTATCCTTAAATACACTTTGAGTGGCTCCAATTTACACACGCAGTGGCGTGCTCCTTCTTCTCGTGGAAAAACCGGAAAACTATATAACGCGTTCATAAATTTCACCCGCGTTAATATGGAATATTTACGTTCAAAGAACTACGATGCAGAAATCGTCGCAATGTGTTGGATGCAAGGCGAATCGGATGCTTGTGATATCAAAATAGCTAAAGACTACAAAGATAATTTGGAAGATTTAATTCACGACGTACGCGAAGATTTATCCCCTTACGTTAAGAACGATAGTATGTACTTTATCGATGCGGGAATATCCGATAGCCCTCTATGGACGCACTATGAAACCGTAAATAACGCGAAACGTGAAGTTAGCACACAAAATACTAAAAACATATATTTAGACACCGTTTCAGTAGGATTGAGTTACCTAAACGAGCCTTTTGAAGCGCCCGACCTTGCGCATTACGATAGCGATGGAATGTTATTACTCGGGGAGCTTTTTGCTGAAAGTATACTTTTGATACCATAGAATATTTACCTTTAAAGCGCATAACTCATCCCAAAAAAGGCAACAAAAAAGCCGAGAAAATTTCTCGGCTTTTTATTTTGTAAACTACGTCACGCTGGGGTTAGTCAATAACTTCTATGAGATAACTCATCGGTCTAAAACCGTCGTTACAAGATATCATTGCGCTGTATGGATTCTTCATCCAACCATCATAAAAGTTACCTTCTCCATTAGCGAGTGCTTTAACAAAAGGCTCTACGCTATACCACGCGGAATTACAAAATCCATCGGGTATTTCGGCGTTCTCGGATACGTAAACGTCCCCTACTCGCATATCACAAGTATGCTCTATTGGGTTTTCGTATAGTTCCATTAAGTCCTTGTGTTCGACTTGCTTGACTGCCGTAATTCTAACCTTTTTCATTATTTTCTCTTAATCCTATTGAGTTCAGCGTTATATTTGAGTAATTCTTCTTTGGTGAATCTAATTTCTAGCATACCCGTCATTCCCGATATTCTTAAAATCGTAAAGCCACCAACCATTTGCATAATTCCGCCGGGTATCTTTGCGCCTTTCGTTGATTTACCGATGGGCGAGTTCTTGTTTGACTTGAACTTCTTCAACATACGAAGTGCAAACTTCAATAGCCATATTTTACCCTTGAACGATTTCATGATTTCTGAAATCTTATCGTTTATAGAGTATCTGCCGTCAATAGTCGTAACGTCAAACCAGTTCAATACTGCGCCTTGTTCTTTCAAAAGGTAGTCTTCGTTCATCTTATCAACTTTGCGAATGATACCTTCATCGGTGAAGTCACCTGCAACAGCTTTTAATGTGGTTTCGCCTACGTTTGGAACTTCGAAACGGAAGAAATGGTCGTCTGCAGTAACTTTGCCTAAGCTAACACCGTTAGCGAATAGCTCTACTTCTGGAAGATTTGAATAAACGGTTACCTTGGTAACGTCCTCTACCCTATCAATATATCTCTTACCGCAAAGGTGAACGAATGGTTCGTCGGATAGCCATGCTTTATATGCGTAGAAGCTATCTTTCTTATACTTTCTATCCATCGTGACAAGGCCTTTGTGGTTTTGTCCATTTTCACCGCCTTCTGCACGTGCGTCAGCACCGAAGTCGAACATATTCCATACGTGCGTTGACCATAGATACTTACGCGTGAAGAGTTGCTTAATGAGTTCTTCGTGGTAGAAAGCTTGATATTCTTCCGTGTAGTCGCCTTGCATGGGTGTAGAAGAGTGCCAATTCAATGCTTCACAGCCGTATTCGCTTACGCCAATCGCGCGATTAGGATACTTTGCGTGATATTTATCAAACCAAGGTCCGTTCATTGACGTATCCCCACCATACCAACCGAAGTAATGGTTATACGACAATACGTCTGAAATATGTGCATATGGGTCGGCGGGGCTTGCCATAGAAACACAAGCAACCGTGGTTAATCTAGTCTTATCCATTTCGTGAACCATATCGTTTAGGTATGTGTGGTTTTCGATTAGCTCGGGAGAAGAACCTGCCATAGAAATCTCGTTAGAGAGTCCCCATACGACAATACTTGCATGGTTATAGTTTTGAACAACGAGTTCTTTCATTTGTGAAATCGTATTCTCTCTACCGTCAACAAGGTGGTGTGAAATATAAGGAATTTCTGCCCATACTACCATACCTCTTTCATCGCAAAGGTCGTAGAAATATTGTGCGTGTTGATAATGTGCGAGTCTTATTGTGTTAGCACCAACTTCGCATATTAAATCCATATCTTCTAGGTGATGTTCTGGGAGCAAAGCATTACCTATGCCAAGACGGTCTTGGTGTCTTGATACGCCGTGTAACGGATACTCTTCGCCATTGAGAATAAAACCTTTTTCGGGGTCGATTTTGTAGCTACGGCAACCAAATCTATCGCTTATTGCATCAATTTCGTTTCCATCACGAATGATAGCAACTTCACAAGTATATAGGTATGGGTTGCGTCTTGCGTGCCATTTATTAACGTTTTCTATAACGGTATCAACGGATAAATCAGCCGTTAATTTTTCATATATTACGACGCCTTCTTTATCTTTTATGACGTATTTGACTTGGTCGTTCTCGCCCTTGTTTGTAATAAAAGTCGTTAGGTTTACTTTTGCGTTATCACCGTCTATAATCGGTGTAATCATAAGTCCCTTTCCACCGTAATAATCTAAGTCGAAGTGGGTAGCGTTTACGGCTATGATGTTCACGTCACGATACAAGCCACCGTAAAAAGTAAAGTCTGCAAATTGAGGATAGACTTTTTCGTTCGGGGAGTTGTCTACTGCTATTCTTAATTCGTTTTCTTCTTTCAAATTGAGTTTAACTCTAAACGTGGAATAGCCACCGTCGTGAGTTGCAATTTCTTCGCCGTTAAGAATGACTTTTGCAGATGAATTCGCTGCGTTGATTTCTAGATAATACTCATCGGCAACGGGTAAATCGGCAAGTGCGATTTTTTTATCGTAATAGCAAACGCCACGATAGTAATCTGCGCCACCGTCTTGTCCGTCTATTGCATTCCAAGTATGCGGTAAAGTAACAATCTCTTTTTCAAAAGTGTTTTCGCTGTCTTCAGCGCCCTTCAAAAACGTCCAATCTTTATTAATGTTTATAAGTTGTCGCATAACGACCTCCAAACTTCAATATGAAATTATTTTACCATAAAATTCCACGTTTAGTCAATATCAAAAAAAATCGATAAACAATAAACTCTTAACTAAAAAATAAATTTTCGCATAAAAACGCTTGCCAAGTCCTAACAAAAGTGGTAACATTACTTTCGCAATCAATAAGCGCCTCTAGCTCAGTTGGTAGAGCAATTGACTCTTAATCAATGGGTCCAGGGTTCGAGTCCCTGGAGGCGCACCAAAAGACCTCATCCAATCGGGTGAGGTTTTTCAATTTAATCCACCGTTTGCAAAGTTTGTTTATTTTGGTATTACTCTATATTTTATTAATTTTAGTGCGCCCGCGCGCAAATTTATCGTAAATAGTGCGATTTCAATATGAATATTATGTGATAACTATTGCGTTTTGCCCACTTATAATATATAATTATCGCGTATACTTTGTTACGCGCTCGCGCGAAAATCATTTGACTTTGAGGTTTAAGATGAAGAAAAGCTCAATTTTAATCGTACTAACTCTATGTGTAGCTTTAATCACCGGTATGCTGCTAGTGTCGTGTAATGCTAAAGACGACTCTAACACGGTTGTTTCTAACGTTAGCAACAGTACCGTTTTAACTGATGACGTCCAAGCTAGCACTATTTTAGCATCGTTTATCGGCGGGGGCATTGAAGGCGACCCTTATATCG
>JAFXIQ010000024.1 GCA_017533005.1 Clostridia bacterium
TACAAAAATACCCATTAAAAATCGTTGACAAACCCAATATATATTGTTATCATAAATAGGCATCGCGGGGTAGAGCAGCCGGTAGCTCGTCGGGCTCATAACCCGGAGGTCGTGTGGTTCAAATCCCACCCCCGCCACCAATAAAGAAAAGAAGGTCGTTTGACCTTCTTTTTTTATCTAGCATTCTTGTATGAAATAAGAATATGCGTGGGCGCGAATATAAGCGAAAATGCAAGCAGTAATATTGAACGGTGCATTATTCCACTAAAAATAAATATAACCGACGGGATAATGGATAATGCTAACGCTCTGAATAGATTGTTTTTCTTCCAACATACTATCCATATTATAATATATATAGCAACGAGCGTAAAGTTCACTATCAAATACGCGAGAAACGCTCTATAGGAAAAACACCCGTAGCTCGTGCCCGGAATATTGAATACCATAAACGCCATCGCGCCGTATCTTCCAACCTGTTCTAAAATTTCTACTAGCCTATTCTTCCACTTGTTCTGAAATCCATCCTTGCACTTAATCGCATAAATTATATTCGGAATCATAATCAACGCAACGGTTGCGAGCCCGTATATATTAAGCCATTCCATTGAGCGCCCCCTTTCTTTTTTCTACTAGTATTATATCAAAACCACACATCAATATCAACACCTAAACTGTAAACAAAAAGCACTCTTTGCGAGTGCTTTTCTTGTTCGTTTTATGAGATTTTAGTTTTCAGTTTCAGTTGTAGTTGCAGGAGTTTCGGTTGCTACTACTTCCGTTTCGGTTGCCGTAACTTCGGTTTCTTCTACAGGTTGCGCTTCTTCCTCTTCGTGAGGAGTGAGGGCAACTGCCGCAACTTTTCCTTCGCCTTTTATTCTCATTAGGCGAACGCCTTTAGTGTTTCTGCCAATCTTGGAAATGTCAGACGTGTGGATTCTAATCATAATGCCGGTGTCGGCTATCATTATAATATCATCGTCTGCACTAGTGAGCTTCAAGCCAACAAGTTTACCGGTTTCTTCTGTGAAGTTACCTGCCTTAATACCCTTACCTGCTCTGCCTTGTAGTCTGTAATCTTCGGTGTCGGTTCTCTTGCCAAAGCCTTTTTCCGTTACGGTAACGACTTCTGAACCTTCTTTAATAACTGCCATATCTACAATGTAGTCGGTGTCTTCGAGTTTCATACTGCGAACGCCTTGTGAGCCTCTGCCCGTCTTACGTACGTCACCTTCTGCGAAACGGATACACTTGCCTTCATACGATGCCATTATTAGCTCGTCGCCACCATTGGTTAGTTCTGCGCCGATTAGGCTATCGCCTTCGGTGAGCGTAATTGCGATTTTACCGTTGCTTCTAATTCTTTCGAATTCGGATAGGTCGCACTTCTTGATTAGTCCGTTCTTCGTAGCCATCATCATATAGCCTTCGCTATAATCTTTAACAGATAGGAATGCGGTAATCTTTTCTTCGGTTTCCAAGGGTAGTAGATTTACAACGGCTCTTCCCTTCGCGGTCTTGCTTGCTTCGGGAATTTCATAAGCCTTCAAGCAATATACTTTACCTCTATCAGAGAAGAACAATAGGTCATCGTGGGTGTTGCAGATAAAGAGTTTAGAAATAAAGTCTTCGTCCTTTGCTTTGTGTGCAGTTACGCCTACGCCACCTCTGTTTTGTGATTTATATTCGGTAGTAGAAATTCTCTTGATATAACCTTGATATGTCATAGTAACGACAACGTCTTCCTTTTCAATAAGGTCGGCAATATTGATTTCCGACATATCGTATGAAGGTTCGCTCTTTCTGGGCGTTGCGTATTTTTCTTTAACTTCGATAAGTTCGGTCTTGATAATTTCTCTAACTCTTTCCGGTCTAGCGAGAATATCACGGTAGTCGGCAATAGCTCTTTCGATTTCTTCGAGTTCTGCTCTCAATTTTTCAACTTCTAGCGAAGTTAAACGAGAGAGTTTCATATCAAGAATTGCGTTAGCTTGTCTTTCGCTCAATTCGAACGCTGCCATTAAGTTCATACGTGCGTCGCTGGTTTCTTTTGACTTTTTAAGAATTGCAACGACTTCATCAATATTAGCGAGTGCTATTACTAGTCCACGTAGGATATGGTCACGGTCAACGGCTTTGCCTAGTAGATAGCGCGTTCTTCTTTCAACGACTTCTACTTGGTGTCTTATGTAAGCCGATAGTAGTTCTGCTAGATTCAATACCTTGGGAGTGCCGTCAACAAGCGCTAGGAAGTTGATACCCGTCGATACTTGTAACTTTGATTGCTTATATAAGGTATTTAATACTACTTGTGGGCTGGCGTCACGCTTAAGTTCAAAAACAATTCTCATTCCGAAACGGTCGCTTTCTTCACGAATGTTCGCAATGCCTTCTATCTTCTTATCCTTAACTTGTTCTGCTATATTCTTAATTAGCTCTGCCTTGTTAACTTGATAAGGAAGTTCGGTTACAACGATAATGTTCTTGCCGTTTACTTCTTCGATTTCGCACTTAGAGCGAATAACTACGCTACCTTTACCCGTGCGATATGCTTGTTTGACGCCGGCTCTTCCTAGCACCAAACCACCTGTTGGGTAGTCGGGGCAAGGTATGTATTCCATAAGCTCGTCGGGTGTTAATTCGGGATTATCAATAAGCGCTACCGTACCATCGATAACTTCGCCTAGGTTGTGTGGAGGAATGCTAGTTGCCATACCAACTGCGATACCTTCTGCACCGTTAACGAGTAGGTTCGGGAACTTTGCAGGAAGAACGGTAGGTTGCGTTAGCGTATCGTCGAAGTTAGGATAGAAGTCAACGGTATCTTTATCAATATCGCGAATGAGTTCGCCTGCGATTTTCGAAAGACGTGCTTCGGTATACCTTTGTGCTGCTGGCGGGTCCCCATCCACGGAACCAAAGTTGCCGTGTCCATCAACGAGTGGTGCGCGAATAGAGAAGTCTTGTGCAAGCCTTACAAGCGCATCATAAACCGAGCTATCACCGTGTGGGTGGTATTTACCTAGAACTTCACCGACGATACGAGCGCACTTTTTGTGTGGCTTGTCATAGGTGTTACCTAGGTCGTTCATAGCGAAAATTATTCTTCTGTGAACGGGCTTAAGACCGTCTCTAACGTCAGGAATTGCACGGCTAACGTTAACTGCCATAGCGTATGCTATGAAAGACTTGCTCATTTCTTCACAAACAGGTGTAGGAATGACTTTGGTCTTAGCAAGTATCTCTTTAATATTCTTCAAATCTAATCTTGATTTATTTTCCATACTATACGTCCAACTCCTTTACAAGTGTTGCATTTTGCTCGATAAACGCTCTGCGTAGCTCCGGCTCTTCACCCATTAGTAGCGAGAAGATGTCGTCAGCTGCTTGTGCGTCTTCAACCGTGACTTGAAGTAACGTTCTGGTTTCGGGGTCCATAGTTGTTTCATAAAGTTGTTTGGCGTTCATTTCACCCAAACCTTTATAACGTTGCAAGTCGTATCTACCGGTATTCGCTTCTTGGAATTCCTTGAGTTCCTTATCGGAATAGAAGTACAATTCTTCCTTGCCTTTGGTAACTTTATATAGAGGAGGTAGTGCGATATAAACGTGGCCACCTTCTATCAACGGACGCATGAAACGGAAGAAGAACGTTAGAAGAAGGATACGAATGTGGCTACCGTCGACGTCAGCATCCGTCATGCAAATAATACGGTCGTAACGACGCTTGCTAATATCGAATTCATCCTTATAACCACAACCGAAAGCCTTAATCATAGCCTTGATTTCATCGTTGTCGAGAATTCTATGTAGACGAGCCTTTTCTACGTTCAAAATCTTACCTCTCAAAGGAAGTATAGCTTGAATTTGACGGTCTCTACCTTGTTTTGCGGTACCACCTGCCGAGTCACCCTCTACCAAGTAGATTTCGCAGTTAGCAGGGTCCGTGTCCGTACAGTCGGCAAGCTTGCCGGGAAGCGTGGTGCTTTCCATAACGCCTTTACGGAAGCTCTCACGAGCCTTTCTAGCGGCTTCTCTTGCTCTTTGTGCGGTAATCGACTTGTTAATAAGCTCTTTAGCAACCTTGGGGTTTTCTTCCAAGTATTCGCCTAGTTTAGCGTAAACAACGCGTGCTACAATGGTTCTCATTTCGCTGTTGCCGAGCTTGGTCTTGGTTTGTCCTTCGAATTGAGGTTCGGGAAGCTTAACCGAAATAACTGCCGTGATACCTTCACGAACGTCTTCCCCGGAAAGCTTCTCGTTTTCTTTCAAAATCTTTTGCTTTTGCCCATATTCGTTCAAGCAACGAGTAAGCGCATTCTTGAAACCGTCAAGGTGTGCACCACCGTCGATAGTGTTAATATTGTTTGCAAAAGCGTAAATGGTTTCTTTATAAGCAGTGTTGTATTGCATAGCAACTTCTACGATGTTCTCGTTTTCTTGTGCTTCGAAATACAATACTTCCGGGAAAATAGTTTGCTTGCCGTAGTTTATTTGTTCTACGAAGTGAATGATACCACCTTCATAGCAAAAATCTTCTCTGCGTTCTTGACCTTCACGTTGGTCTTCAATGCTAATCTTCAAGCCCTTGTTAAGGTAAGCCAGCTCGCGAAGTCTTATTCTCATCGTGTCGTATTCGAAAATCGTGGTTTCGAATATTTGGTCGTCGGGCATAAAGGTAACACACGTTCCCGTTCCTTCGGTTTCGCCCACAACGCGTAGCGGACATTGTGCAATACCCCTATTGAAAGTTTGTTTATGAATTTTGCCGTTTTGTGCAACTTCTACTTCTAACCATTCGCTAAGTGCGTTAACAGCAGCTACGCCGACACCGTGCAAACCACCGGAAATCTTGTAACCACCACCGCCGAACTTACCGCCAGCGTGCAACTTGGTTAAAACGACTTCTACAGCCGATTTACCTTCTTTCTCGATAATGCCCGTAGGAATACCTCTTCCGTTGTCTTGAACACGGCAAGCACCGTTAGGAAGAATGTAAACTTCTATATGCGTGCAGTATCCGGCAAGTGCTTCGTCAATCGAGTTGTCAACGACTTCTGTTACCAAGTGATGAAGTCCTTTAATATCGGTTGAGCCGATATACATACCCGGTCTTTTACGAACGGGTTCTAGTCCTTCTAACACTTGAATGTTAGTCTGGTTATAACCGTTTTGAATTTCTTCTGACATCATTTCTCTCCTGTTTTAGATTTGAATACGCGATAATTATATCACAATCTTTTATATTTGTATAGTATATATTATAAATTAAAATATATTTTATTTTGCGCGCGAGCGTATCGCGCGCTGTCGCGCGTATGCGCGCAACAAAAAACCGCCTTTCGGCGGTCATTTGATTCCGTATCGTTTTTATAGATACGCTTTTAAGTCTTCTAAATTCGTCTTGTACTGCGAAAGAAGTTCTTCCGCAAGAATGGTGTCGACGCCATCTTCTACGCGATTTAACGCCTTTGTAATGGCTATAATGCCCATATTCGTGCCTTGCACCAACATCTCTGCCAAATGCGATTCTCGTCTGTCTAGCACCGTTTTTAGCTTGATGCTAGCATACACCATCATCTTGTTAAACATGCTCGTCGCTTTAAGGTCTGCGCCTAGCGAAAAAGCACCTTCTTCCGCTTCCTTTGCAAGCGTTGAATATGCTCTCTGTTGCCTTCCGATTAACGTTCTTAATTTCTTGTCACACACTTCGTTTTTGATAGCTTCTATACTATCTATTCCCATTCTCGCGCCACGATAAATTTCTTGATAAAGCTCCTTTGACGAGCTCTCTTTTTTCCTTTCTTCGCATGGCGCGCACTTCGTTGTTTGGGTTTCCTTTCTTGCGCTTTCGGATACCGACTCTTTTTTGTTCATTGTTTCTTTCTTTGTTGTTTCCATCGCTTTGTTTCTTCTCCCTTTTTCTTTTATTTTGTGCGTCGGTCAATTTTTTATGTAAGATTTTTGCGTGCTTTTTTACGCGCTTTTCAAGGGGCGTAACGGCCACCTTTACAACCACTGCGCCTAGCACGAAACTCACCATTGTGTAATATGCTATTACGCCGTTCCATAACAAGTGGCTAGCCAATAAATAACTCGCTCCCGCCATTAGTCCTATTACGAAGTATAGCGCGTACTTTAACGTGCTAGGCAGTATCCCCACGTATGGCGTTGCCACTGCGAATATCAACGCGTATAGCCCACCGACACTCGCAAAAATCGCTAGCGCAAGAGGCTGTTCAGCTATAGGTATTATCACTTAAACAACCTTTTTACGAAAGATAGTTTTTCCTGTGAAGTCGTATAGTTTAATCCGTCGAGAGCGCCTTCCACCCTTAAGTTCCCACTCTCCCTATCAAACGACGCGACCTTCAAATCACGACCTTTCACAGATATTCCCCTATTGAAAAGCGCGATTTCAACTTCTTTTTCGCTGAAGCCTATCACTTCTTTCACTCCGGTAAGTGCCAAAACTCCGTTAGAATAACTAAAAGAATGTGCAGTTTTTGTTTTTTCTTCCATTTATATACTCCTAATTTTACTTGTTATAATTGACCAATATTCTCTTTGTTGTTATAATATGCTTAAGAAGTGCGCGCTATGCGCGCGTGTTAGGAGTAATCGTGGCGAATTTAGAAAAACAAGACTTATGGTATAGACTGGATAACTCGGCGGATTTATATCCTATGAGTATCACGCGTACCACCCAAAGCCTTTTCCGTTTGTCTGTGGAATTGGATAGCTACGTCGATGGCGAAAACTTGCAATCGGCGCTTGTTCACATGCTCCCGAGATTTCCAACCTTTGCCGTGCAATTACGCAGAGGGCTTTTCCGTTACTATTTCGACTCAAACGACCTTGACCCACTAGTTTTCCCTGACGACGGAATTCTATTAAAAAATATCGATTTCGTAAAAAACAACCGTTATTTGTTCAGAGTTTGCTATTATAAAAAGCGTATTTCGGTGGACTTTTTCCACGGACTTTGCGACGGCTCGGCGGCGCTTGAATTCTTGAAATCTCTCGTTTATCAATACCTTGACGAGTGTGGTTCTTCGCAACCTGAACACGACGATATCAAGGTAGTCGGCGAAGAAGTACCCCCTGCAGAGCTCGAGGACAGCACCATGAAATACTACACTAATTACAACCTTTTCGGTGGTGTAGTAGGGAAAATGGCTGGTAAAAACTGCTTCGGACTGCGTGGCAAAAAGTTCAAAGCCCTTGGTTACGGACTTATTCAAGGCTATATGGATGCAAGCGCGCTAAAGGCGCTAGCAAAAAAATACGATTGCACGGTAACCGTACTTATCGCATCGCTCGCGCTACTATCTATCGCAAAAGTCTTCGTAAACGCGGATACAAGCAAAGATATCGTTGCTGCAATTCCCATAAATTTGCGTAAAATCTTCCCCTCAACCACGCTTTACAACTTCACTACGATAACCAAGGTCGCCGTAAACCCGGCTTACACCAAACCCGAACTTATCGAATACGTTAAACTCGTTAAAAACCAACTCGCTGAAGGCGTTGGCAACAAACAAGAACTTGCGGAAAAAATGGCGCTTTCTTCGTTTATGTCGCACAACTGGTTTATGCAAATACTTCCCGTTGGTCTTAAAACTTTCTTCATTAAACTTCCTAAATTTATTACCACCAAGACCAAGCAAACCCTTATCATTTCTAATTTAGGCGTGGTTAAACTCCCGGAATGGATGAAGAAATTCGTAAACCGTTTCTCTTTCAACATCAATATCAGTCAAAAATGTCCTAATAACATTGGTGTTGCTACTTACAACGGCATAACGGCAATTTCTTTCACGAGAATGCTCGTGTCAACGGAGTTTGAAAAAACCTTCTTCTCCACGCTTGTTGAAGAAGGCGTAAACGTAGAAGTCGTTAGCAACCTTCGTGAAGGCAAGCGTTAGGCTCGCGCGCTCGCGTAATTAGGTATTGCAATTTACGCTATACAATGCTATAATATAGGATACAAAGCCCGTAAAATTAGGTTTCAAACGGCTACAAAACTAGCAAAATCAGGAGAATTCGGTTCAAAATGATACAAACGCTCAAAGAAAAATTTGCTCTTGCGAATATCACTTTAACCGATGCTCAATGCGAAAAATTCGCCGTTTACTACGAATTTTTGGTAGAATATAATAAAAAAGTCAACCTTACGGCAATTACGGACGTCGAAGGCGTTATCGTTAAACACTTTCTAGACAGTGCGATTAATGCTAGCGAACTCAAAGATAACGCAAGTCTTGCAGATATAGGAAGTGGAGCGGGATTCCCCGCGGTGCCTATCAAAATTATACGCGAAGACGTCACGGTAACAATGATAGAGAGCAACGGAAAGCGCGTAACCTTTCTGGAAGAACTCATTAAAAAGTTAGATTTAACGGGAATTTCTGCCGTTAAAATGCGCGCTGAAGAAGCGGGAAGAAGTGAGCTTCGCGAGAGTTTCGACTACGTAACGAGTCGTGCTGTAACTGCGCTCCCTGCGCTAATGGAATACTCCATTCCCCTACTCAAAGTGAGTGGCAAAATGCTCGCATACAAGTCGGGTGAAATTCAAGAAGAGCTTCAGTCGGCAAGTAGAGCCGTTCAAAAGCTCGGTAGCAGATTTCTTTCACTCAAAAAATACGTACTTTTAGACGAATATGCAAGAAGCCTTGTAGTCGTTGAAAAGATAAATTCTACGGATAAAGTTTATCCTAGGCCAAACAAAAAAATAATAAGCAATCCCCTATAAGGAGAATTACTATGTCAAAGAAAATAGGAAAAGGTTTAAGCGCCCTACTAGCAAACATCGAAGATGAAAGAGCTGTTCCCGCGGTTTCCAAGGAAGTAGTAGAAGGTACTCAAGTTTTTGAATTGCCCATCGAAAAAGTCTTCCCAAACCCCGAACAACCACGTAAAACGTTCGGCGAAAAGGAACAAAGAGAACTCGAAGAAAGCATCAAAATCCACGGTGTATTGCAACCGTTGATTCTTGTCAAACGCGGTGAAAAATATATGATTGTCGCCGGCGAAAGACGTTATCGCGCAAGTAAAGCCGTAGGCCTTGCAACAATCCCCGCTATCGTTAAACAAATCGACGAGCGTTTGATAAGAGAAATCAGTCTTATCGAGAACTTGCAAAGAGAAAACCTTAACGCTATCGAAGAAGCTACTGCTATTAAAGAGCTTATGGACCTTAACGAATACACCCAAGAGCAAGTTGCTCTTCGTATCGGCAAATCGCGTCCTTCGGTTGCTAACACGCTACGCTTACTACTTCTTGATGACGAAGTTAAGAGCCTAGTCGCTCAAGACAGACTTTCTGCAGGCCACGCAAGAACGCTTATTCCTATCGGCGACAGAGAAACCCAAATCGACCTTGCTTACCAAGCAGCCGACGGCGAAATGACCGTTCGCGAACTAGAAATCAGAGTTCGCCACATTCTCAACCCCGAAACCGCACCCAGACGTATGACACAAGCAGAAAAAACTCGCTTGTCACTAGAAATGCGTAACCTTGTTGACGATATGAAGCGTATTTTCTGCACGAAAGTAAAAGCCGTTGGTAACGAAAACAAGGGTAGAATTTACATCGATTACTATACAAAAGACGACCTTCAAAGAATTTTCGAGCTTATGGACAGGCTTAAATAAGGAGTTATATGAAAGTTAGAACACGTTTTGCCCCTAGCCCTACGGGGTTTATGCACATAGGAAATTTAAGAACAGCACTTTATGCTTTTCTCTTCGCTAAATCAAATGGTGGCGACTTCATTTTAAGAATCGAAGACACCGATAGAGAAAGAGAAGTAGAAGGTGCTGTTGACCTTATATACCGCACTCTAGAAACCGCAGGTTTCACCATTGATGAGAGTCCCCTTCTCGGTGGCGACTACGGCCCGTATATCCAAAGCCATAGAAAATCTATCTACAAAGAATACGCAGAAAAGCTCGTCGAGCTCGGTGGCGCATATTATTGTTTTTGCGATAAAGAGCGTTTGGAGAGCCTAACTGATGAAAACGGTAACCGTAAGTACGACAAACACTGCTTGAGCCTTTCTAAAGAAGAAGTCGCAGAAAAGCTCAAACAAGGCATTCCTTACGTCATTAGACAGAACATTCCGTTGTCGGGAATGACCGAGTACGAAGACTTGGTTTTCGGCAAAATTCAAATCGACTGCGCCGACCTAGAAGACAACATTCTCTTGAAGTCAGACGGGCTTCCTACCTACAACTTCGCTAACGTCGTAGACGACCACCTTATGAAAATCTCGCACGTTATCCGCGGTACGGAATATCTTTCTTCCACCCCGAAGTACAACCTTATCTATGATAGTTTCGGCTGGGAACGCCCTCAATATATGCACCTAACGCCCATTATGAAAGACGCGCAAAGGAAGCTTTCTAAACGCTACGGTGACGCTAACTTCGAAGATTTTATTTCTAAAGGTTACCTTCCGGAAGCAATCATAAACTACATCGCCCTACTCGGCTGGAGCCCCAAGAGCAACACCGAAAAAATGACGATGCAAGAACTAATCGACACCTTTAGCGTGGACGGTCTATCTAAATCGGGCAGTATTTTCGATGAAGAAAAAATGAAATGGCTCAACTCTCAATACGTTAAAGAGCTTTCTCCCGAAAAATTCCTTGAACTCGCAACGCCTTGGTTTGAAAAGAGCGTGATTAAGGGTAAATACGACTATGCTAAATTCGCGCGTTTAATCCAAAGCCGTATAGATATTCTCGCAGAAATCCCCGAAAAAGTAGCATTTATCGAAGACTTCAAAGCATACGACCTAGCCTTATACGAACATAAAAAGTTAAAAATCGACAGCGCTACGGCTTTGAATTCCATAAATCTAGCTCTTAATAGTCTAAAAGATTTCGATGACTTCTCTAACGATGCGTTGTTTGCATATTTAGCGGAAAAAGCTGAACAAAACGGCATCAAAAAGGGACAACTCTTTTGGTGTATTCGCGTAGGCGTATCAGGCTACGCAGTTACCCCCGGCGGTGCAACCGAACTTATGGAGCTTCTTGGCAAAGAAAGCACCCTTGCTCGCTTGCAATTTAGCAAAGAGCTTCTCGAGAAAAGCCTATAATATATAAGGATAATAATATGGATATTAAAGACATCAAACAAGCAGCTAGCGTTATAAAAGCACAAGCGCAAGTCGTTTATCAAGAAACTGCCGAACAAATTAAAATGATTGCCGACGAAAAGTTGGAAAAAGCAAAACTCGCTACTCAAGAAACCATCGCTATTGCAACGGAAATTTTGAATGAAACCAAAGAAAAAGCAGTCGCAAACGCAACCTTAGCTAAAGAAAAACTCTCCGAAGGCGTTTCTAGAGCTGTTGAACTACTAAAAGCCGGTCGCACCCAAGTCGAACTTTTCCTTAAAGACCCCGATAAAGTAGAAAACACTTTGCTCGCAATCGAAGGCACTCTTAAACAAGTCCCCGGTGTCGGTGATGATTTAGCTGATGCTCAAGTGGTTATTTCTATGATAAGAAGCTATATTAAAAAGGAATACACTTCTGCCCCATACGACGCTATCGTTTACGCTTTCAGCGCAATAATAAGCCTTATCCCCGGCACTCGCGATATTTTATCCATACTCCCCGAGAGCGTAAAAGAAAAATTGAGCGCCAACGCCGACATTCAAAAGCTAAAAGACGGCACCGTTAAATTTAGCGACGTTATTGCAGTCATTCGCGATGATATCGATAACTATCGCAAATGGCGCGCCGAGAAACCCTCAAGCAACGAATAGAGAATAAATTTAAAAATTATTCGCTTTTGTTGTTCAAAACACTTGCAATGTAGTTTATTCGGTGTTATAATGACCTTGCTTCCAAGATATGGGGGCAAGGCTTTTTTTGTTAAAAAGTACGGATTTTAGTAATTTTTTTAACGAAAAGGCGTAAAAGTATAAAGGAGACTTAAAAATGACTAAAACAGATTTAAAGAGCACCGCTAAAGAAGTAGCAACAAAAGCAGTAGAAACCGCAACTGGAGTTGTAGAAAAAGCAAAAGCAGTTGTCGCAGAAAAGAACGGCGTAGTTGCAACGGCAGTAAACAAGGCAATCGAAGTTACTGACAGCATTATCGGAAAGGCTAAAGAAATCGCTGAAGAAGTTAAACAAAAAGCTCAAGAAACTCTTGCTGAAAAAGAAACTCAAGAAGCTGAAGCAGAAGAAGTTGAAGTTGTAGAAGAAGCTGAAGCTATAGACCCTGTTGTAGAAGAAACAAAGAAAGCTACTTCTATGGAAAAAATAGCAGAAAAGGTAGAAGAAGTTGCAAGCAAAGCTAAGGAAGCTGCTGAAAAGGTAGCATCTAAAGCAACTAGAAAGGCTGCTGAAAAAGCTATCGCAGTTGCAGGCGAAGTTGTTGTGATTGCAAAAGAAAAGTTAAACGAAAAGGTAGAAGAAGTTAAAGAAAAGACCATTACGAAAGCAAAAGAAACCGTAACGGAAACCGTTAATAAGACCAAGGAAGCCGCTAATGAAGCAGCTAAAATGGCTCAAAAACAAATCGTTGACACAGGCGCAAAGATTTACGTTAGCACCAAGCAAGCTACTGATAAACTAAAAGAAGGCTTCAAAAAAGCTGAAGAACTTCTAAAAGACACCAAGAAAATCGAAGAACTTCTAGTTAAAACCGAAGAAAAGCTAAAAACTATCCCCTTCGTAGGCGAAAAGCTAGCTGACGTTCCCGCTCTTATTTCTATGATAAGAAGCTATATCGTAAAAGAATACACCGAAGTTCCCAAGAATTCTATCATCGCTATGGTTAGCGCAGTTGCTTACCTACTCGCTCCCGTTGATTTAATTCCTGATTTCTTACTAGGTGGTCTAATTGACGACGCAGCAGTAGTAGGCGTTTGCATTAAACTCGTTGAAAAAGACCTAGCTAACTATCGCAAATGGCGTGAAGAAAAAGCTAACGCTCCCGAAGTTATCGACGCAGTAGACGCTGAATAATTTATCTTAATAGAAAAGGCTCCTTGAAGGAGCCTTTTTTGTTTATATTATTTAGTTTGCGACTATGCTTATGCGTTTTCGCTATATCCCCACTCAACAGGTCTATTATCATAATTCCAAAAAGAATACCAACCGCTAGGCTTACTTTCCGCTTCGCAATAAATTGTGAGCGACGAGCATTCATAGAAGGCATAAGTATCAATACTTGTTACGCTACTTGGTATTACTATACTTGTGAGCGACGAGCAATAACGGAAGGCACACTCACCAATACTTGTTACGCTACTTGGTATTTCTATACTTCTGAGCGACGTGCAACCCGCGAAGGCCCACTCACCAATGCTTGTTACTCTATAGGTAACTCCGTTATTTTCTATGGTTGATAGTATTGTTACGTTAGTAACGTTTGCATTATGTCCCGTAACCATTGCGATGCCATATATTATATAGTAATGCACTCCATCTATTATTTTAAGATTGCTTGTATCACATCCCCACACAACAGGTCTATCACTAAACTTCCAATAAGAATGCCAACCGCTAGGCTCACTTTCCGCTTCGCAATAAATCATGAGCGAATCGCAATAACAGAAGGCCTCAGAACCAATACTCGTTACGCTACTTGGTATTACTATACTTGTGAGCGAATCGCAATAATAGAAGGCAGAAGAACCAATACTCGTTACGCTATTTGGTATTTCTATACTTGTGAGCGACCTGCATTCATAGAAGGCCTGATCACCAATACTTGTTACGCTATAGGTAACTCCTTTATTTTCTATGGTTGATAGTATTGTTACGTTAGTAATGTTTGCATTACGTCCCGTAACCATTGCGCTACCATCTTTTATATAGTAATGCACTCCATCTATTATTTTAAGATTGCTTGCATCATATCCCCACACAACAGGTCTATTACTATCATTCCAATAAGTACCCCAACCGCTAGGCTTACTTTTCGCTTCGCAATAAATTATGAGCGACGTGCAACCCTCGAAGGCAGAAGAACCAATACTTGTTACGCTACTTGGTATTACTATACTTGTGAGCGACGTGCA
>JAFXIQ010000025.1 GCA_017533005.1 Clostridia bacterium
CATCTTGTCGAGGTTGACAAACAACATTGTCAATCACACTAACGGATAATGCCGAGTGTATAAATCTTTCATCTAATATCTTCAAACCGTCTGTTCCCCTTCAATGTGAGTAACAATAACGCGCATGAGCGCTGGATATATAGCACCGCAAGGTGCATTTTTTATTTTCTATAACTTTGCTACAAATAAAAAACAGCCGATTGGCTGTTTCTTTTTAATTTTTCTTTTTAACTTTGTGTTTGCTTCCGTCTTCTTCTACGATATAAGTATTATCTAATTGAGATACGAGAGACTTTTTGAAGGAGTCTATGTATTCTCTACGTAGTTTAGCTTGTTCTATCTTTTCTTCTTCGGTTAGACCTTCGGGCGTCTTTGATTTTCTTGCTAATTCATTAATTCTATCAACGTCTATCATATTTTACTCCTTAAGGCAACCAAACGATAGGGTTTAGCTACCTAATTTACTCATTGTTCTTTGCGCGAGCGCGCACACAGTCACGCTCACATGCATATTATACACGATAATAATATAAATGTCAAAAATTATTGTGTTTTTTGGGGCGTTGTGATATAATAAGCGTTATGAAAGACGCATCGGTTAAACAAAAGAAAATAGTAAAAACGTCGCAAAAGATGTCCTTAGGAATGGGTGACTTAGGTTATAGCCTAGTTGCCAATACTTATTCGTCGTACATATTGTTCTTTGGTAACACTGTTATAGGTGTATCTGGTACGATTATGGGCTTAATTATAGCCCTAGGCACGGTATGGGATGCAGTTACGGACCCAATTATGGGTTTTGTTAGCGACAACACAAGGAATAAAACTTTCGGTAGACGTCACCTATTTGCTTTAATCGGTATGGTAGGTATGGCTATAGTCAATGCATTACTATGGGCAGTTCCTATCGATGCGAACCTTGGTGTAAAAATCGCATGGTTAACCGTATGTATAATCGCATTGAGAACGTTTACTACGCTATTTCAAACGCCGATGTCGGCATTTTCGCTAGACGTTTCCCCGGACTATAACGAGAGAAGTAGTATACAAATCTACAAATCGGTTTTCAATATTTTGGGCTTACTTTTGCCGACGCTTCTTATCGGTTTATTCCAAAAAGACTTTGTCAACCCTGCGGGCGTTTTTACGGACGGAAGATTTAATCCTGATGCATACCTTAATTTCGGAATGGTTACCAGCGCTTGCTGTATTTTATTCGGCGTGATTATGTTTATTTCTACTTATAGTCACGTTCCTAGACTACGCGAACAAGCCAAGAACGACTACGTTGTTCCTGCCAAAGGTGCACTCAAAAAGATTTTCATTAATTTCTTCGGTGCACTTAAGGACAAAAACTTCCGTGCAATTACCATAGGTTACATGGTATCGATGGTATCTGCATCGATTTTGATTGCGGTTGGCTTTAACGTTTTTACTTTCACTTTCAAAACCACCAAACTACAAATGTACACGATTATGGCGGGCTTGTTCATAATGACAATTGCAGGACAACCATTGTGGATGTGGATGTCGAAGAAGTACGACAAGAAGAAAGCGCTTATAACAGGACAATGCATAAGCTTAATCGGCTGTATTTTATTGTTCGTAATGTTTTTAGCGAGAGACTTTTTCATTGGTTTGTTGCAAAAGAATGGCTTAAACGTTATTTTCATGATGCCCCCGCTAATGGTAGCAGGGCTAGGAACTGGCGTTTTGTACTCATTACCGGTTGCATTGATAGGCGATACCGTTGTCATAGAAAAGGCACGTACGGGTGAAGATAAAACTGCTACATACACGGGATTCCTAACGCTTGGCAACAAAACGGGACAAGCTATTTCGTCTGCAGTACTTGGTGTAGCGCTCGACTTAATCGGCTTCCAAGAAGGCTCTAGCATACAAACACCCGAAGTAGAAAGTGGACTCGGTTGGCTAATGTGCATAGGCGTAACTCTCGCAGTAGGCTGTGGTATTCTTATTTTCTCGCGTTGCAAGATGACTAGAGAAGAAGTTCAAGAAGCACTAGAAAAAGTCAACCAAATGAGCGTCGCTAAAGAAGACGTAGAGGTTTCTACCGTAGAAATTGCAAGTGAAATAGTAGAAGTTGAGGAAACAAAATAATGATATCTCTTAACGCGACCAATGACAAAACGCTTTTGAATGCATTGCATAACGCAATTTTCGGTTGCGATATAGAAGGGGACGTAGGATACGTGTTGTACGTAGACGATATTCCCGCAGGCGTAGCTAAACTTTCGGTAACGGAAGAAGAAGCACACATAAAGCGCGTAGGCATACTCGGCAAGTTAAGAAATAAGGGGTACGGCGACTTTTTTACACGTTCTTTGATGAACGTACTTATCGACGTAACTGACGTCATATACGCTGATTACGTGGACGATTACTATTTGAAGTTCGGATTTGAGCGTGACGGTGACAGAATGAGAATAGATAGCGACAAGCTAACGTTTCCACATAAATGTGGATGTAAATAACGATAAATAACTTAAAATGGTGCATTTTATGGAGAAATACGAATCGAACAACTTTATTGAAGAAATAGTCGTTAACGACTTAGAAAGTGGCAAGCACACGGATATCTATACCCGTTTCCCGCCGGAACCTAACGGATACTTGCACATTGGACACAGCAAAAGCTTATCGATAAACTTTGGCATTAAAGAGAAGTTTAACGGCAAATGCAACTTGCGTTTTGACGACACTAATCCCACTAAAGAAGACGTCGAATACGTTGACAGTATCAAAGAAGATATCCGTTGGTTGGGCTACGAATGGGACGAAGAGCTATATGCATCGGACTATTTCGGAAAAATGTACGAGTATGCAGTTAAGCTCATAAAAGACGGAAAAGCCTACGTTTGCGATTATTCCGCGGAACAAATTCGCGACACTAGGGGAACTTTAAAAGAACCCGGACAAGAAAGCCCGTATCGTAATAGAACTATAGAAGAAAACCTAGCTCTATTCGAAGGTATGAAAAACGGCGAATTTGCCGACGGTAGCAAGGTTTTAAGAGCAAAAATAGATATGGCAAGCCCGAATATGAATATGCGTGACCCGGTTATTTACCGTGTATTGAGAGCGCATCATCACCGTACGGGCGACCAATGGTGCATTTATCCGATGTATGACTTTGCACACCCCATAAGCGATGCTATAGAAGGTATTACGCATTCAATTTGCACCCTTGAATTCGAAGACCATAGACCACTCTACGATTGGGTAACGGAAGCTTGTGGTTTTGAAAAAAGACCTAGACAAATAGAATTTGCTCGTTTGAATATCAAAAATACCATTATGAGCAAGCGCTATTTGAAGAAGCTCGTAGATACGGGATTCGTATCCGGTTGGAATGACCCCAGAATGCCCACGCTATGTGGTATGAGAGAAAGGGGCTACCCTGCAGAAGCAGTTAAAGAGTTTTGCAGTAGAGTAGGCGTTGCGAAGGCGAATAGCGAAGTAGACCCTGCACTTCTCGAATTCTGCGTTAGAGAAAACCTTAACGCTAGTGCGGATAGAGCTATGGTTGTCGAGAATCCTTTGCTAATGATAATAGACAATATCCCAGAAGGCGAAACTATCGAGTTTAGCGTGGTTGATAATCCCAATAGTGAGAGTTCGGGAACCCATAACGTCATTCTTGAGAGAGAAGTTTATATTGAAAAAACCGACTTTACCTTGAATCCACCACCCAAGTACAATAGACTTGTAGAAGGTGGCTTGTTAAGATTGCGTGGTGCGTACATCGTACGTCACGTAGCCACGGAGAAGGACGCTAACGGCGAGCCCATAGCTATTCATTGCGAGTATATCGAAGACAGCGCACAAGGTGGCGTAAATGCAAAAATCAAGGTTAAAGGCACCGTACAATGGGTAGGCAAAAACCACGCCGTTGAATGCAAACTTTACAAGTACGATAGCTTGCTAAAAGACGTTGTTGACGACGTAACCGACTTTAATTTGCGCTTGAACGAAGACAGTTTGCAAGTTGTTGACGGAGCTAAAGCCGAGCCGTTTGTAAACGCTGGTGAATTTGGAAAAGCATATCAGTTTATGCGTAGTGCATACTACAAGAAAGCCAAGGTTGAAGACGGAAAAATGGTCTTCTATCGCATCGTTTCATTGAAGGATAGCTTCAACAAGTAGGACTACGAGTAAATTTTGAGTAAAAAATCGCGCCCTTGAGCGCGATTTTTAAAAATTTAATAATTTAATTTTCAAAAAGCTATTGAATTTTGCGCACAATGTATGTATAATAAGTAGCAATAGACAAGAATTCGTGGCGAGCTGGAGAGACGTCACGTACGGTTAAGGAGTTAATGATATGGCAAAATGCAAATTCTGTGGGGAAACTTACCCAGATAACAGCCGTTTTTGTTTGAATTGTGGCAAGCCTGTTGCAGACAAAGACGTTTCTGCGGCAACTGCTGCTCTAGAAGAAGCACAAAAAGAGTTTGATAAAGATGCTCTAGCTACGCTCGACAGATCTCGTATGACGTTCGTATGCTCGATTTGTGGCACGGTCAACTCGATTGACAGCGCAAAGTGCTCTTGCTGTGGCAAACCACGTCCACGTAGTGAGTTCGTTAACGCAATCAAGAAGATTCAAGAGAGCGAAGCATACAAAGCAGAAATGGCAAAAGCACAAGCTGAAGCCGTTGTCGAACCTGCACCTGCAGAAGAAGTTGCTCCGGAAGCACCTGTAGAAGAAGCAGTACAAGAACCCGTTCAAGAAACTGCAGCTCCCGTTCAACAATATGCAAATATGCCTACTATGCAAACAATGGTATACCAAGGTGGCCAAGCCCAAGCCGTTGTTCAACCATTCGTAGTAGTACCTTACGTTAACCCCAACCAAAGACTATGGCAATACAATCCTAACCAAGTCTATCGTTTTGAAGAATACACAGATGAAGAAAAGCGTGCAATAGAAGAGCAAAAGAGACTAGTTGCAGAACGCGAAGCAGAAATTCTTCGTCAACAACAAGAAGCTATGATGCAAGCTTACGCAACGGAAGAGAGCAAAGCAAGTGCCGTCGAAAAGACGGAAGCTCCCGCTAAACCTGCAAAGACCGGTGGAGTAAGAGCAGTAGCAGTCTTGAATATGCTTTTCTCTATCGCATTTTTAGTAGTAGCATACGTACTAGATTTAGTTGACCGTCAAATAATGGGAATCACTTTCGAGAGCAGTAGCGTAATGTATTACGTAATGGGCATCGCATTCTGCTTGAAAGGCGTTGGTCTAAATATCAATTTCGAGAACAGTGCATACGAATATAACGGATTTGTAGATTTCATAGCACCCGTTGCATTTATGATTGCAATAATTTGTGCAGTAATCTTAATTATCCGTAGTTTAGTTCGTTTAATTTCAGGCAAAGCAACCAGCAAAGGTTGGTTCTTGAACGCAGTATTCTTCGTAGCGATTATCGTAGGTTTCGTAGGTGTATATCTACACCACCACGTAAATGAATTGGCAGATTTCGTAGACGCTCTAGAAATCGGCGCATATGCAATCGCAGCAGTAGCTCTAATTACATTTATCGTTGGACTTTGTGGCCCGAAAAACGCTATAAAAGAACCCAAGGCAAAAAAGTAAAAAGTCAATAAGCGATAGTTTTGTCGGAACTATAAATGGAATATATATAAGCAGAAACAATTCTGGAGGATAGGTATGGCAAAAACCACCAATGCACCCGCAGTTTCGTATCGTGCCGACAACCAATATGTAGTAACTAGACACGATATGGCGACACCGTATTACTCTGCATATACGGCAGCAAAAGCAGAAAAAGCCACACAAAAGGTTAATAGGCCTGCTAATTTGCAAGCTATGTATGGTAAGAGTAAAGCACAAGCACCCAAGGACATTCCTACAGACCACAAACCCGTTCGTGCAAGACGTGGCTTTTGGTGCGTGCTACTTGCAATTTTACTAATCGTATATATTGCAATTCCTGTAGTTAACTTCTTTGAAGTTATGCCCGAATTTACTTCGTTCTTGGAATATGACACAATCGAAGTAGACGAAGAGGGTAACGTAGTGAAGGGCTACATTGGCACGGAAGACGCAGTTACAGGTACGATTTGGCTTGTAGAAGACCTAATTGGCGCTGAAGAAGAACCCGAGGCAGAAGCAGCAGGGGAAGAAGGTGCCGAAGACAATAGTGAAGAAGGCGACGCTGTAGCAAGCGAGCAAGTTAGCGTTTACTACGACCTAGTTCAACTAGGCATCATAACAGAAACGACTAGTGAGATAATGGCTCTTATTTTCCCGATAGGTGTTGTATTGAGCTTAATTACGGCATTAATCTTCCTAATCAGAGCACTAGTAGCAGTATTCACGGTTAAGAGAAGAAAACTCTTTATCTTGAGTGGTATACTTCTATTCGTATTCACTCTAGTTGGTGTTGTAGGCGCATTCCTAGCAACCGGCGCAGAATTCAGTTCAATCATGAACTTCATTCCTATGCTAGCAGAAGAAGGCGCAATGATGACGTATCAATTATCTTTAGGTTATATCATAATGGCTGGGGTATCACTCCTCGCCCTAATATGCAGTTTGTTTGCATTCCGTAGTAAGAAAAAAGTTTATTAATAGGAGGACCCCCGACATGGCATTCGGAAGAAAGAGAAAAGAAGAAGAAAGAAAAGCTCTAGAAGCTCAAAGACAAGCTCAAATCGCAGCTCAAAAGAAAAAAGCTCCAACGGCTAGTTGGCAAAAGCTATCAGTTAGAGGACCAGTGCCTATTGCTCGTCCTGCAGATTATATCCAATTAACACCTATCGTTCAACCTATCCCACTAGTACCGTATTCAACACAACTACAACCTCTAGCTATGTATGAAGACGACTTTGACGATGTTGAATATTAAGTCGAAAAACACACGTAAGAAACAGCGCATTTAGTGCGCTGTTTTTATTTATTCCGATAGGCTAGAGTAATGCCAAATTTTGGTCGTTCAACTTTGTGATTTTTTTGTGAAGAAAACGCCATTTTTCGACGTATATGTGTATGCGCGCACGCATTTAATAAAATTTGTGAATAAAAAATAGTAAATAAGTTGAAATTTATGTGAACATATGATACACTAGTGTCGTTAATTATTAAAAATTAAATAAATAATAAGTAACGCACGCAACGCGTGTTGCAATATTTTTAGGAGGGAGTGTATGCCAGCACCCACAAACAGGGCACAAAAACCAGCACAAAGACGCATGAATAATGCTATGCCCAATCCTGCATATAATCCTCGTAGAGCACAAGTTAATCCCTACGCAGGTGCACGTCAACAAAGACCGGCACAAGGTGGCTCTGCAAAGAAATCTAAGAAACAACCTATCCCTGTCAAAAAGAACAGAAGAAGAGAAAGAGATTATTTCTTCATTATGCGCAGGGGAGTTTGTGCGCTAATGATGATTCTATCACTCTTGTGGATAGCAGTAATTGCATTGAATTATCTAGCAATTCTACCGGAATACACTTCATTCTTGATTGAACCCGACCTAACCCCGATGGACGAGAGACTTCCCGTAGAAGTTCTTGACGAAGAAGGCAATCCCGTGGTTGATGAAGAAGGCAATCCCGTTGTAAACGAATATGAAGACAAGAGCACGTATATTTCGTTTATAGACCCCATCTTCGGAGCGCTCAACAAAGTATTCGGAGTTGCTATGACGGACGAAAACGGCGCTAGCAAATCACCTTTCTACGATGGCGTTATTGAAGACCTAGTTCCTGCAGAAACGGCTGACGCAGAAAACAAAGGTGAAGAGAAGCCCGAAGGCGAAGCTAGCAAAATCATTGCAGAAGCAGCAGGCGAAGAAGATGCCGAAGAAGGCGAAGTAAACGATGGCGAAGAAGGCGAAAGCATAAGCAAGCCTATCGAAATGACCGACGAGCTAAAGGCGCAAGCAAGAGCAGAAGATACGCGTTACAGTTTAGCAACAATGGTATTTGAATACTTCCCAATTCTATTAGCAGTCGGCGCAGTATTCGCACTTGTAATCTTCCTAATCAGCTTGTTCTCGTTGTTTGGAAGAAGAATATACAGAGGTTTCTTCTGGTTGTCACTAATAATGGTAATCGCAGGCGTTGCAGCGTTCTTTGCAGGTATGGTAGCGATGGGTAACAATCTTGGCGCACCTTACTATCTAGAAGACGGCGTAACACTCGTAAGCATCATCGACTTTACACAAGTTACTTATTTCTTGACAGGCGCATTTACTGGCGCACCTGAAACGGCGTTAGACCCAACGGTTAGCGTAATGCCACTAGAAATGGTAGCAGGCTACGGATTATTGATAGTTGTAGCACTCCCAATCATAATGTTAATACTTTCGCTCTTCACTAAGAGAAAAGTTCCTTACAGCATATTTGATAAATAAATCCGGAGGTTCGGTTATGGCAAAAAAACAAAAAGAAACAGTAGTAGCAGCAAGACCAGTTGCAAGAACACCACGTGTTACGTTTAGAGTAATGAATAACAGCGCACCTGTACCAGTTGCACGTCCCGCTGACTTTATTCAATTAACACCAGTTGTTCAACCCATTCCGCTAGTTCCTTATAGCACTCAAGGACAACCTCTAGCACAATTCGATGACGAAGACGAATACGAAGAATTCTAATAGTCAATCTCGAATAACCAAGAAATTAATTAATGTAATCTATTAAGGAGGATTATACCATGGCAAAGAAAAAAGCCGAAACCCAAGCACCAGTAGCACCCGCAGCACCCGCAGAAAACAATTCTGTTCCTGTAAGTAGTGCATCAGCACCAGTTCAACTAACACCTATTATTCAACCTATTGCATTCGTTCCATACTCAACACAAAATCAAGATTTGTACATGTATGACGACGTTCAAGAAGATGAATACGAAGAAGAATACTATGAAGAAGTAGCAGCACCTGTAGCAGCACCTAAGAAGAAAAAAGCAAGTGGCGCAGCTATTGCACTAATCATTCTATCACTTGTACTAGTAGCAGTATACGTAATCGGTAAATTTGCAGTTCAAGAATACCTAGCATTCATCGGTGGCGTAAGTGGTCTAGATATGATACTTAACCTAGTTGATGAATTCGCAGCAGGCTTCAGCATGGAACTCATTCTTCCCATCGCAGTAGCAGCATGTGGCGTATTTGCAATTCTAACTCTTATCGCATCTCTAATCAGAGTTATGAAGAAAGGCGCTTGCGTATTCGCAAAAATCACAACCTTCCTTGGCCTAGTATGCGCACTTGTAGCACTTATCATGGCACTAATGGACGACATGGCAATTGGTTATGGTCTATATGCAGCAGCAGCTATTTCTCTTATTAACGTTCTAATCGCTTACCTAGCAAAGAACGACTAATAACTGGTTTTCGGAAAAATACTTAATAAATATAATGTCGCACGCTCGCGCGTATAAATATACGCGTGAGTAACGGCGTAAAAAGACTTACACAAGAATAATAATAATTACTTAGTTATAAGGAGAGCCTTATGAAAAAATGTAGAAAGAATCAAGGAGTGATTATTACTGACGGAGCAGCAAGAGCTCAAGAAGTAGTAAGACAACCCCAACAAGGTCCGTACCCCACGGCACAAGTCGCAGCACCGGCAATGGCGATGCCTAACTGTGGCGCATATCAAGTTCAATCCAACGGAATGCCTATGGGATTGCCCGTATACACGTCGGTAGACGAATATGGCAGAGTATATAACCCCATAGTTCACTACGGTCCACAAACCCACAGTGCACCAGTGCCTGTAGCGAAAGCACCCGCGATTGTACAATTAGCACCAATCGTATCACCCGTAGCGTTCATTCCATATAGTGGACAAGAACAAGAAATGTATCAAGTAGAAGACAACAACTAGGAGGAAGAAAAATGGAAGAAAAAATGATGAACTCTGTAGTTACTCCTACCGTTGGTGGACCTCAAACAGAACCTTTGGGACCGGGCAAATACACTCCTGTAGACGCAACGTTTCCTATGACGAATAACCCTTATACAGTTGGACCGGACGGTGCAATGTATTGTGTTGACGCTAGCAAGCCTCAATTTTCACAAATTCCCGGCAATGCTAACAATGCAATTCCTACACCTTCTTCAATCGTGCAAATGCCTCCAATCGTACAACCGATTGCTTTGGTACCATACACGTCACAAAATCAACCTTTACTTCAATATGACCCATATTCAAGACCGGTTGATCCACAAATCCAACCCAAAGAACCTACCTATGTTAAAAAGCCTTACAGAGGCATAAGCATTGCTTCATTCGTAGTAGCACTAGTAGCACTATGCTTGTGGCTTGCAGCAGGCCTAGTATACATGAAGGGTATAGCAGCAGATTTGACAGGTATTGCACTTATTCAAACCATAATTGCTATTTTCACGAAAGATACTTCTAACGCATACTATAACCTATACATAGCAGGAGTTAAGGGCGACGACGTTGGTAGCTTGATTGTAGCATACGCTATGCCTATACTAGCAGTTATCGTAGCAGTTCTATTCCTAGTATTAGCTATCAAGTACATCGTAAAAATTTCACAAGGCAAATCTCCAAGAGGATTCAGCGTAGTAGCATTACTTAACGTGATATTCATTATAGCAATTGCAGTATGCGCACTTGTAATATCAAATGGACAAACCGAAGCAGCTGACAATATGAAGAACTTCTTCATGTTGAACGGAGAAGCTCCCGTTGGTATCACGATTGCTCTAATTATCGATTTAGTTCTATCTATCGTATTACTCATTATCCCCTTCTTCGCCAGAAAGAATGCGTATATCCTAGATAGAGAAGATCCATATCTAGCAAAGAAACCCTACATTATCAACAACTAGTAATTATTGTGTTAAGATTTTTAAGAAGGTTGCTCTTTCGAGCAACCTTTTTTGTTAGAAATCAGATTGTAAATATCGCACTTGCCAAACGTAGAAAAATATTGTATTATATATAAGGATATATAATATATATATAAACCATATATAGATAGGAGTAAACAATGCAAGAAAGAATTATAAATAGTATATCTGAACAACTATGTATAGATGCTAGCAAAATCACGCTAGACAGCGATTTCATTAGTGATTTAAACGCAGATAGCTTGGACATCGTACAAATGCTTATCACGATGGAGTCTGAATACGGCGTAGAGTTTGATGATGACGAAATCGCAGGCATCAAAACCGTTGGTGACATCGTTAAATTCGTAGAAAGCCGAGCAAAATAACAAAAAATATCACACAAAGCAAAAATTTTGATTGACAATAAAGTATTGTAGTGATATAGTATAAAAGCACCCTAATAAAGAGGTGTAATTTTTTTGAATGTAAAAAAACGAAAAATAGCCGAAAACAAATCGGACGGAGGTTAATATGCGCGATAAAATCACTCTCGCTTGCACAGAGTGCAAACAACGCAACTACGACAGCAAGAAGAATAAGAAGAACGACCCCGACAGAATCGAACTTAAGAAGTACTGCAGATTCTGCAAGAAGCACACAGTCCACAAAGAGACTAAGTAATTTAGGGGGACGGCAATATGGCAAAGGACAAAAAAGCGCTTGAAGTAGTAGAAGAAACTGGAGTTTCTACAGAAGCTACACAAGCAAAAGCACCCGCCAAAGAGAAGAAGGCCAAAAAGGGCGGCAACAAGGTTTCTACCAAACCTAGCGTATGGGAGAGATTTAAAAAAGGTTGTCGTGAGCTTTTGAGCGAGCTCAAAAAGGTAGATTGGCCACCTTTCAAGAGGACCAAGAATAATCCGGGCGTATGGGCAAATACGGGCACGGTTATTCTCGTAGTGCTATTTTTCCTTGTAATACTAACTGCATTTGACGCAGGACTATCAGCACTCTTCAGATTGCTAGCTACTGGTATAGGTGGTTAATATGGAACGTAATGAGAACGTAAAGTGGTATGTTATCCATACGTATGCTGCATACGAAACCGTAGTCAAGAACAATCTTGAGAAGATGATAGAAGTTAACAATCTTCAAGATTACATTCTAGAGATTGTTATTCCTACGGAAGAAGATATCGTAGAGAAGGACGGCAAGCGTAAAGTTGTTGAACGCAAGAAGTTTCCTGGCTACGTATTTTTGCGTATGATATATTCTGACCATATGTGGTATATGATAACAAACACTAGGGGCGTAACGGGCTTCGTTGGTCCCCAAGGTAAGGCTCAAGCGCTAACTGCAGAAGAAGTTAAGCGTATGGGACTAGAAAAGATATCTGCAGAAGATTTCAACGTAAAGGTAGGCGACAACGTAAGAATCATATCTGGCGCACTAGACACCTTCCTAGCTATAGTTGAAGGCATTGATGCAGACAAACAAAAAGTCAAAGTTATAGTTCAAATGTTTGGTAGACAAACTCCCGTTGAACTAGACTTTAACCAAATCGAAAAAATTTAATTAGGTAATACCTAAATAAATCATAATGGGAGAGCGCATAAATCTCAAAGGTGTGCTCGTTAGAACCAAATAGTCAAGGAGGACAATGACTATGGCAAAGAAAATTACAGCAGTAGTAAAATTGCAACTTCCCGCCGGCAAGGCAACCCCTGGCCCGCCCGTAGGTTCAACACTTGGTCCACACGGAATCAACATTCCTGGATTCACCAAGGAATTCAACGCAAAGACTTCAGCACAAGCTGGACTCGTAATTCCCGTTGTTATCACAATCTACGCAGACCGTTCATTCACGTTTATTCTTAAGACTCCTCCAGCAGCAGTCCTAATTAAGAAAGCATGCAATTTGAACAGCGGTAGTGCAAAACCTAACACGCAAAAAGTAGCAAACATCACCAAGGCACAAGTAGAAGAAATCGCAAAGATGAAAATGCCTGACCTTAATGCAGCTTCACTAGAAGCAGCTATGGCTATGATCGCTGGTACTGCACGCAGTATGGGCGTTGTAGTAGTTGACTAATCGGAGGTGCAATATGAAAAAAGGAAAAGCATACGTTGATTCTTTGAAATTATTTGACAAGTCAAAAGCATACGATAGCGCAGAAGCTATCAATCTTGCTATCCAAACTGCAAAAGCAAAATTCGACGAAACAATCGAAATTTCTGTTAAACTAGGTGTTGACCCCCGTCACGCAGACCAACAAGTTAGAGGCGTTGTAGTACTTCCTAACGGAACAGGTAAAACCGTTCGCGTACTAGTTATCGCAAAAGGCGCAAAAGCAGACGAAGCACTAGCAGCTGGCGCAGATTTTGTTGGCGCAGAAGATATGATTGCAAAAATCCAAGGCGGATGGTTTGGATTTGACACCTGCGTAACTACACCTGACATGATGGGTATGGTTGGTAGACTAGGTAAACTCCTAGGACCTAAAGGCTTAATGCCTACCCCCAAGAGTGGAACAGTTACCATGGACGTTACGAAAGCTATTAACGATATCAAAGCTGGTAAAGTTGAATACA
>JAFXIQ010000004.1 GCA_017533005.1 Clostridia bacterium
CCCCTACAAGGTGCAAAATCGCAAATGCGATTTCCGATTTTGAAGAGTTTTACCGACCAATCGTGATATGGAAAATCATAGCAGTCGCGAGCTTTGTGTTATAATTTTTGTTTCCATATCAGTCGGACTTATAAGGTGGAACGCCTGCGTTCCTAGAGCGAATTTGCTAGGGGAGTTCCCCTAGCGTACCCCTACAAGGTGCAAAATCGCAAATGCGATTTCCGATTTTGATGCATTTATAGTATAAATTTAGGCGTTTTTATCATTAAAAAAGCCACTCTTGCGAGTGGCTTTTTGAGTTTGGTTTTTTAGAATATACGTAGGATTTCGCGTTTTGTTGCCATGAAGAAAATGTCGAGAATCCAAATGATGTTCCAACCTGTGAAGAGACGTAGGATAACTGCTAGCCATTTGCCTTCTTTAGCTCTTGTGATAACACCACAGATTAGTGACGTTACGGGGATAATCGCGAGGATTAAGCTAACGATTTTATCTAGACCAAAATAATCTTTTTGTTTTGCCATAATTAAGACCTCCAATTTAATACGCGCCTTGCGCTTTATATACTTTATTTTAACAATTTTTTTGACAAAAGTCAATACCCAATTTGAAATTCGGGTGTGATATGTTATACTGTATATGATATTAACGAGAAGGAAAAAATATGTATAAACTAGAAGCACATTTACACACGAAAGGGAATAGCGCATGCGCCAAGGTTTCAGCGCAAGAAATAGCCACCTTATATCAAGAAAAAGGCTATAACGGCATAGTATGCACCAACCATTTTAGTAAATATATCCTTAACAAATACTTTAAGTCGGTAAAAGAAGAAGATAAACTCGATTGCTTTTTAAAAGGCTATTACGAGCTTAAGTCGGCTTGTGAAGAAAAGGGTATCGACGTATTTTTCGGAGTGGAATTTGCGCTTAAAAACGATGATTATAACTGCGTGCACCATTTACGTTGTACGGAAATTCTCGTTTACGGAATAACCCCCGACGAGTTAAAAGCATACGGCAAGGACGTCATAAAAATGAGCTACAAAGAGCTTTACGAATTTAGTAGGGGAAAGGGTTGGCTCATTATACAAGCGCATCCGTATAGAGAACGCACCAAGCGCGTAAAACACCAGTTTTTAGACGGGTTGGAAGTCTACAACGGCCACCCTTATCACGTTGCAAGAAACGCTAAATCTCTTGCTCGCGCACGCAAATACAACCTATTAACTACTGCAGGCTCCGACTTCCACTTCGTTGGTGGAGAAGGTTCCGCGATGCTCTTCGAGTCAAGAATATCGAGCGAAAAGGAATTAGTCGAGGCAATAAAAAGTCAAAAATTTACTATAATTGAAGGTGCCAAGCACGAATAATTTTTTGGTTTTTTTCAAAAACTATCGTTATGAAAAAGAAAAATAACGATAACAAAAAAAGGGAAAATTCCAATTGGAGCAAGGTAGACAAGGATAATCTTGTCATGGCAAACAAGGACGAAGACGTAATTTTTTTAAGAAACAATAAAAAATAGCTCTGTCGTCAATAACTAACTATAGGTAACCTAATATTGAATTTAGGCTACCCAAATACATACAAATACAAACACGTTCCACATCGCACGGGCATGCACCCGTGCGTTTTTATTTTTAGCGTAGCGCGCATACGGACTCGCTCGCACGCGTATATTTCGTGCGCGATGCGAGCGAGTAAGAAATAAAATAAAAATACCTTGACTTGCGCGCGCTCGCGTAGTATAATTATCGTAGCATTGTATAGGGAGTTTCATATGCGTAAGTTTTTAATGACAATTTTAGTTCTCGTTATGGTGAGTGCAACAGTATTCACTATTGTCGCGTGCGACACGCTTTCTTCTGCATCAGGTAATACTGCGAACGAAGGCGATAATAAAGCTTCCTATATAATTGATTTCGTAACTAACACAAAAGAAGAACTCCCCTCTATAGAAAAGCAAGAAAAGAGCAGTGGTGCAGGTGCAACGTTTGCGCAATCAGAAATACCCACCCTTGATAAGGATGATAAACCAGGTTACAACTTTGAAGGTTGGTTTTTAACTTCGAATTTTGAAGGCTCTCGCGTTACTTTCCCTTATACCATTTATAGAAACACCACTCTTTACGCTAAGTGGGCTAGTGCTTCGGCAATAAGAATAAAAAGTGCAGAAGAGCTAAACAATATCAGAAAAGACCCTACGAGCTTGAGCCAAAGCTACGTACTTGCTAACGATATCGACCTATCTGGTTTTGATAGTTGGTCTCCGATAGGCGAACCCGTTCTAGACCACACCGGCAAAAAAGAACATGAAGGTATGGTTTTCCATTTTACGGGCTCCTTTGACGGTAACGGCTACGCTATCAAGAACATGACCATTGACAACATTAAAGCCGACGAAGAATTTAACTACTTATGTATCGGTTTGTTTGGACAAGTAGCAGCGGTAGAAGGCGTAGCAAATTCCGGTGTTATCAAAAACGTTACTTTAACCAATTTCAAAATTAATCTTGACGGACTACAATCTCGTTTCTACATTGGTGCTATAGCAGGCCGTGTTACGAGTGGTGCGTCGGTTTTATATTCTTCAGTACAAGGCGAAATCATCAATCCGGAAGGCGATTACGAAGACGGCTTTATTGATTCTCTTATCGGTAGCCGTGCCGAGCCTACGGAAAACACGTATTTTGGTGGTGCGGTTGGATACGTTGACAATTCCGAAATAACCGGTTGCGTTAACGCAGGTGGCACTATTAGAGGCGTTTCTACAGAAGGTCGTATAACTTCCGAGAGCGTAGCCGATGGAGTTTACGCAGGTGGCGTTGTTGGATATGTAAAAGACGGTACCGTAACGAATTGCAATTCTTCTATGGACGTTAAAGCTCGTTACGCAGGTGGCTTGGTTGGATACAATAATGGCGCCGTTTCTTTGTCATCGGCAGTAGGCAAGACGGAAGGTTCTCTTTCATACCCCGCAATCGCGGGTGGTTTGGTTGCATATAACTTCAAGCAAGGCACTATTGAACGTTGTTATGCGAAGGGCGCAAGCAAAGCGCGTACGGCAGGTGGATTGGTTGGCGTTAATGTTTTCGACTATGAAACCGCAGCAGGAGGCACTATTTACGACTGTTATTCAATGGGTGACGTATTTGGTTCAGAATATGCTGGTGGTTTAATCGGCAGAGCAGTATCCGATATTCCTATCGGTGGTAGAGACAAGTACAGCCCCAAGATTTTTTCGGCATCTTCATTAACGGAAGGTATCACGTTCAAGATTATAGAGCGTTGTTTATCATACGGAAACGTTGTTGCTAACGCATCGGAAACCACTTATAAAAACGAAGACGGTGAAGACGTAACCATTCAAGGCGTTTACTATCCGGTATTTGCAGGTAGCTTGATTGGACAAACTAACGAACTACTTATCGGCAATTGTATTGCGTTTGGTAACGTTACAGGTGTTTCAAAGAGAATAGCTGGTGACGATTACGCATTGAACCCTGCATACGTAGACAACTTTGTTGGACACAGCACTAACAAAACTTCCACTTATACGAGAACGTTCGTATTTGATGGAGCAAAAGTTTATAGAAACGGCACTTTGTACGTTGGTTCGTATCAAGAAATGGAAGAAGTTGACGGACAAGACTCTTACGTAACCAAATACATGACAGGTGGCTTCAATACTGTGAATACTATTAAGAGCGAAGCTTTTACGTCAGAGTATTTAAGTGACACAATGAACTTTAACGGTGAAGCTATTTGGGATCTTACTGGCATCAAAATCGTGCTTGCAGATGACGGAAGCATTAACTTGGCTGCGAGCAAACTCCCATTGTTAAAATAGATTCTAACATGAAATTTTTTGCAAAAGTAAAAATTGAAGAAAAAGACTATTTGCGCGCGAGCAATTATTATTTAAAAAAATATATGGGCTTGCGCGAGTATATTTTGCTTGCAGTTTTATTAATTGGTGGATTAGTACTATATTTTGCATTTGAGCAGTTTTTCATTCTCATTCTTTGTGGAATAACGATGTTACTCATGGCGGGAACGATTACCGCTTATATGATAACGTCAAAAAAGAGTTACAAGGCTGAGTTTGTACAAAGAAACGTGCGCGAATGGAACGTAACTTTCACGGAAGAAGAAATCATAATAGAAACTTTAGAAGATAACGGAGAAAACCCTTATACCGAAAAGCGCACCTATGAGCAAATAGAAAAAGTCGCTATTTTGAAAGATAGGGTGTATATATATACTGGCGTAGCCACGCTCATATACGTCAAGTATGACAGCTTGCAAGAGGGTAATTTTATTGATTTTTGCGAGTTTATAAAGAAAAAGGTTGACCCATCTAAGTTCAAGATGAAAGTCAAAAGAAAGCAGTATCCTTACGGGAGGTAGTCATGTTTAACATCAAAGAAGTATCGAGTAGAATAAAAGATTTGAGAGAATTTTCAGATTATAGCATAGAAGAATTTGCGGAAAAACTCGGTATAACGGCAGGCGAATACGAAGAATACGAAAACGGCGAAAAGGATATTCCTATTGGTCTTTTGTATAATATTGCAACCGAATTGCAAATAGATGCTAGCGTATTGTTGTTTGGCAAAAACTCCACTCGTAGAGATGCAACCGTAGTTTACAACGGCAACGGTATAGCAATCAACAGATATGAAGGCTATTCTTTTATTTCATTAAACGCAGACTTTGTTGACCGCAAGCTTGAACCTATGATAGTAACCCTAGAAGAGGGCGTAAAACCCGAATTAGTTCAACACACAGGACAAGAATTCAACTACGTTCTTTCCGGCTCTCTACGCGTCATAGTCGGTGAAAAAGAATACTATCTACGCGCCGGCGACAGTATCTACTTTGATGCTACGTTGCCACACGCGCAAATTGCTATGAAGGAAGAGGCAAAATTCCTCACCGTCATCGAAAAATAACGCGATATATACTTCGTATAACTTTAAAAACAGCCCTAGCTCTACGAGTCATTTACGACCTAGTAAACTCCTCTTGAGCGTTGGGCTGTTTTTGCGTTCTACTTGTATCTATCGCGTTATTAAATAACACAATATATACTTCGTAATACTTTGTCAACGCCACGCTTTCACGCTAGTCATTTACGCTCAAGTAAACTCCTAGCTCAAAGCGTGGCGTTTTCGCGTTCTACTCGTATCTATCGCGTTATTACATAACGCTGGTGTTGGGCGTTGATACAAGTTTCCATTCAGTCACATACGCTCTAGTATGCTCCTGTCATAGAATCGGGGGCTTTTTGCGTCTTACTCGTATCTATCGCGTTATTCCATAAC
>JAFXIQ010000026.1 GCA_017533005.1 Clostridia bacterium
TAAAATCTCCTTCAAAGTAGACCACACGGGCGAATACTATCTAGTATCCGACGGCATTGTAGAAGTCGAAAGAAAAGGCGTTGTTATTGCAGGAAGATTTTATTCTGCTGAGCTACTCGGAATAGCCGGTGGTATCGCAGGCGCATTATTGATATTAGCTTTTGTAATCCCATTCTTTGTTTTGAAAGGGAAATCAAAAAAATATTAGGATAATATGATAATAAAGTAAAGGAGCACTTCTTGCGAAGTGCTCCTTTATTTTATGAGTTTTATTAAAGAATTCTGATTGAAACTACTTCGTCAAGGTCGGATAGCTTTTCAATGAGAGCTTCATCACAAGCGTCAACGTCAATTAGTGCGTAACCAACGCTCTTCTTTTCTGCATAGTTGAATTTTGCGTCTTTTGCTAGAGCTTTGATTGCGTCTAGTGCGCTCGTGCCTGCGTTATATGTAACTGCAATTCTAACTTCCGTTGTGCGTTCAATGGAAAGTGCAGGGAAGTTTACGCTGTTTACGATATTGCCGTCTTCAAGATAGTTCTTGAGTTGTGCGCTAGCCATAACTGCGCAATTATCCTCTGCCTCTTCAGTGCTTGCACCTAGGTGAGGTATAGCAATGATACCTTTTGTATTCAAGCAGTCTTCTGATGGGAAGTCAACTACGTAACCTTTTAGCTTACCACTAGCTAGAGCATCCTTTACGTCTTGAACGTTTACTAGTTCGCCACGAGCCATATTGAGAACAACAGCGCCGTCGGGGAGTTTTGCGATAGTATCCGCGTTTATCATTCCTCTAGTGCTATCGAGTAGTGGAACGTGTAGAGTAATGAAGTCAGCTTTTGGATATAATTCGTCAAGCGTATCAACGATTTCGATATCGCAGTTTAGTAGGGCTTTGTTAGCTTCAGTTAGGAATGGGTCGTAACCTACGATTCTCATACCTAGTGCGTAGCAAGCGTTCGCTACTTTGATACCGATAGCGCCAAGACCTACGATACCGATAGTTTTGCCGTCGATTTCATTACCTGCAAATTTTGATTTGCCTTTTTCAACTTGTTTGGGAACGTCAGCGCCTGTTAGCGTGCTTGCCCAAGCAATTCCGCCTAGAACGTCACGGCTAGCGAGTAGTATTCCACAAAGAACTAGTTCTTTAACTGCGTTAGCGTTAGCGCCGGGGGTATTGAAAACTACTATACCTTTTTCCGTCATACGGGGGATAGGAATATTGTTAACGCCTGCACCTGCTCTAGCAACTGCTAGTAGGTTGTCGCCGATTTCATAGTCAGCCATTTGGAATGAACGGACTAGAATACCATCGGGAGAAGCGCAATCGCTAGAAACTGCGTAATTATCGTCTAGAACGGTATAAATCTTTTTGCTAATAGAATTAAGTGTTAGAATATCAAACATTATTTATTCTCCAATTCAAATTTCTTCATAAATTCAATAAGCGCTTGAACGCCTTCAACAGGCATAGCGTTGTAAATGCTAGCTCTCATACCACCAACGAGTTTATGACCCTTTAGTGATACTAGACCAGCTGCAGCAGCTTCTTTTACGAATTTAGCGTTCAATTCATCGCTTCCGGTTACGAAAGGTACGTTCATTAGTGAACGGTCAGCTTTGTTTACGGGGTTGGTGAATAGGTCGCTTCCGTCGATAAAGTCGTATAGTAGACCTGCTTTGTATTCGTTAATCTTTTGGATTTCTTTAACGCCACCTAGAGCTTTCAACCATCTGAAAGTTAGCATAGCCATATATATTGAGAAACAAGGAGGAGTGTTATACAAGCTATTTGCGTCAGCTTGAGTTTTGTACTTGAGCATTGTGGGGCAAATAGGCATTGCGTTATCTAGTAAGTCCTTTCTAACGATAACGATAGTAACGCCTGCGGGAGCAATGTTCTTTTGTGCGCCTGCGTAGATTAGACCATAGTTGTTTACGTCGAATACTTCGCTCAAAATGTTACTTGACATATCTGCAACGATAGGAGCGTTAACTTTGGGAAGTTTGGTGTAACGAGTTCCGAAAATGGTGTTGTTTTGCGTTAGGTGAACGTAGTCGATATCGTCACGGAAAGTGATTTTGTCAACGTCGGGGATATAAGTGAAGTTTTTATCTTTACTTGATGCAACGACTTGGCAATCACCGTATTTTACAGCTTCTTTTGCAGCTTTTCCTGCAAAGTTACCCGTTACGATATAGTCAGCTTTGCCTTTAACTAGTAGATTCAACGGAACTGCTTCGAATTGAGTGCTTGCACCGCCTTGAACGAAAAGAACTTCATAGTTATCCGGAATATTCATAAGTTCACGGAGAAGTGCGATAGCTTCTTGATGAATTTCATCATAAACTTTGCTACGGTGGCTCATTTCCGTAACGGACATGCCACTGCCGTTATAGTTCAAGAAATCGCGTTGAGCGCTCAATTTAACTTCTTCTGGAAGCATGCTAGGACCTGCAGAAAAATTATATACTTTCATATTTGTTACTCCTTGTAAAAAATTTGAGTTTGATTACTAACAATTATACTACTTTTACGCGCGCTTGTCTATATTAATGTACCAATAATTTATGATATTACCCACTAATTGTTGTAGAATATCCACTTGTAAAAACCCATAGCGTAGTGTATAATATAATCGAGTAATTAGGAGAAATGATAAAGTGGCAAATCAACTTAAACTTATATTTTTAGGTGGAGTAGGGGAAATAGGTAAAAATATGACTGCGCTCGAGTACGGCGATACACTTATCGTTATAGACGGTGGCATGTCGTTTCCTGACCCTGAAACCATGCCGGGTATAGACGTTATAATACCCGATTACGAATATTTATTGAAGAACAAACATAAATTAAAAGCGATTTTTGTAACCCACGGACACGAAGACCATATAGGTGGACTTCCGTACTTATTGAGAGATGTTCCCACACCCGTATACGGTAGTAATATTGCCATGGCTTTTCTTGAACACAAAATCAAGAAAAACAAGTTTAAAGAAGCAAAAACTAACGTTGTAAAAGATGGAGAAATCATAGAAGTAGGACCTTTTAAAGTAGAATTTGTAAGAGTAACACACTCTATCGCAGGTGCGTACGCTATAAGCATAACCACCCCGAAGGGCGTTATATTCTTTACGGGCGATTTCAAAATCGACCATACTCCCGTTGACGGTAGGAAAATCGACCTAGCACGTATTGCGGAAATAGGTACTAAAGGCGTACTTTTGATGCTTCAAGAAAGCACCAACGTAGAGCGCCGTGGTTATTCTATGAGCGAGAGCAAGGTGGGAGAAAGTCTAGACAATTTGTTCAACGAAAATAGAGGTTCAAGAATAATAGTAGCTACGTTTGCTTCCAATATCCACCGCGTGCAACAAATAATTAATTGTGCAATTAAATATGGTAGAAAGGTAGCTTTCTCGGGAAGAAGCATGCTGAATACCGTAGAAATTGCGCAAAAGATAAAAGAGCTAAAAATCCCCGAAGATAGAATTGTAGATATTGAGAAGATTTCACAAGTTCCATACGATAGATTGTGCATAATAGCAACCGGCACGCAAGGCGAGCCGGAGAGCGCGTTGACAAGAATGTCGCAAGACGAATTTAAGCGTGTTGCAATCTGTGAAACGGATACCGTTATACTATCTGCGAGCCCAATCCCCGGCAACGAAAGACCCATCTATCAAGTTATAAACAACTTGTGCAAAAAAGGCGCAAAAGTCGTCTATGAAGCATTAAGTGAAGTTCACGCATCGGGACACGCGTATCAAGAAGAACTCAAAATGATGCTCGCACTAGTTCGTCCTAGATACTTTATCCCCGTTCACGGCGAGTACAGACATTTGAAGAAGCACGCTGAACTAGCAGAGAAAATGGGTATCCTAAGAGCGAATGTTTTGATACCCGAACTAGGATTTTGCGTTAGTGTAAGCAAGGCAGGGCTTAAGCAATTACCCACCGTTAAATCGGGTAGCGTATTCCTTGTAGGTGATACCGAGAGCGAAGCTGAAGATATGCAAATAAGGAAGCATCTTGCTGAAGAAGGTATTGTAATTGCGCTTGTTACGGTATCAGCATCTGGCAAACCGCAAGGCGAACTTGACATAATAACGAAGGGCGCCGTAATCCCTGATAACGTAATACAAGAGCTAAAGGATGCTATTCAATATAAGCTTGCTGGTGGCGAGTATAGGGAGTTAAATCAAGAAGCAAGACAAAAATTAATTAGGAAAACGATGTCGAAGATTTTCTACAACAAGATGAAACGTTGTCCTATAATAATGCCGATAATAATTGAGGAATAATATGTTAGGTAAAAAGACTGTTCTTATTCTTACTGAAGAATGGCGCGCGAAGACGGCTACTGCACTCAAAGAGAGAATATTATTAGAAGATAAAAGTATTGCCGTTATAATAATTTGTGCAGATGAGTTACATAATCAACCGCTAGTTGATTACCTTTCTCGTAAAATCAAAGTCAACGTCAACGCATCTAGAAACCGAGCGCGTTTTATGAATTATTTGAGCAGTAAGAGAATCGACGTCGTTGCGACTACCGACAATACTTATAAAGGAACAACGTCGTATAAGCGTATGGAAAATATCTTAACGAGATACACTCCCGACGTTGTTATAACTTTAGGTCTTTCGGGCGTTCAAGAAACTATTTCAGTTAGAGATAAAAACGGACTAAAGCTCAAAGTATTGGCGTTATTAGACGATTTCACTTTGAATAAGCAATTAATTAATAGTGGATTAGACGGATACTTTGTAGAGAATGAAACTATGAAACTCGAACTTATCGCATCTAATGTTAGCGAAGATAAGATAGAGATAGTTAGACTACCCATTCAATCATATTTAGAATGTGACATTCCTAAGAGAAGCGCTACTATTGCTTTGAAGCTCGATACGAACAAGCATACGGCGTTATATATGATTAAGTCAGGGGATAAAGAATATAAGCAAACTATTAAGACGTTAGAATCATACAGCGACAAATTCAACGTGTTAATTTGTGTAGAAGACAACGTCCCTGCGCTCGAATGCGCGATAAGCGAGAGAATGAACGTTGTAAGCGGGCGCTCGGAAATAGGTATTGCGTGTGCCGCTGCAGATTTTATAATAACCGAGCCCAATACGGAAGCCATTATGACGGCGTTTATCAACAAGAAACTACTAATTTTGCTTGAGCCCCAAGGCGTTATGGAATATAGAGCGATGAAATATTTAGCAAATCGTGCTATGTTATGCGATACTAAGTATAAGCTAGGTGGATTTTTAAATAACTATCCTAATGATAAATATAATGCTTTTGCAGAAAAGGGAAGTGTAATTTCGGACAACGAAATAGCCAAAAAATTATTAGAAATATTAAATTCATAAAATTTTCGTATAAAAAGCCTCACGTTGTTCACAATAATCAGCGTGAGGTGTTTTTTATGTTAATTAGTATGATAATACTCGGTGTCCTAGGACTTATGATTATATTAGGACTAGGCAAATATATTCTTAAGGATTTCGGTGTTAACTGGATAGTAGGGCTTGTATTTCTTGCAATGGTAATTGGCTTGAACTTCATACCGGTAATTGATGCAGGTGGTTTTGCTTTCAGCGTAGGTACGTTGCTATTTTATGCAGTTGTCCTTGTCAACTTCTTCATTTACGGCAAGTTCAGCAATAACGTTATCCATTTCATATTGGCGATTATATTCGGTGGATTGATTTATGCAAGCACAAGAATTTCATTGTTAACAGGCAACACGTATTTCGGTACGACTAACTGGGTACACGCACTTGCTATCGGTATAATAGCCTTTGCAATTTCACGAAACGGCAAATACGCTTTCTTAATTGCGGCAGAGGCTATGATGCTTGCTAATATTCTCGTACAAATCGGTGGCCCAATAAACTTGAATTACAATTTCGATTGGACGATAGTCGCAGCAGGCACGGCGTTTACTTTCTACGCAATAACTTCGATGTTCATTCCTAATAGAAAAGTTCTCGCAATTAAATGTGAAATGAGCAAACCCGATGATGAAAAGTAGGATTAAAAAAGAAAAACCGAGCAAATTTGTTCGGTTTTTCTAATTTTATAAGGATAAAACGAAATCTTTTCGTAATAGTAAATCAACAAGAAAAAATAAAAAGGGAGAATGTAAATATGGCAGACTTAAAAATATTTACCGAGAACGTAACGCCTAAAGCCGTAAATCAAATATACACACTTCTCTCGCAACAAGCATTTAAAAACGAAAAAGTGCGTATAATGCCCGACGTGCATGTTGGCAAAGGCTGTGTAGTAGGCTTTACGAGCACAATTAAAGATAAGATAATACCCAACGTCATAGGCGTAGATATCGGCTGTGGCATGCTTACCGTTGAACTTGGGAAGTTCGAATTTTCGCCTAAAGAGCTAGATGAATTCATTAAGAAGAATATACCTGCAGGAAGCGCGATAAACAAAGAAGTTGACGGTGAGGAGTTAATCAAATCGCTTTATTGTTACAACGATTTAGCAAATCTAGATAGACTATATGGTTCACTAGGTTCATTAGGTGGTGGAAACCATTTCATCGAAGTTGATGAAGATGAAGAAGGCAATCGATATTTAGTCATACATAGTGGGTCGAGAAATTTAGGGCAACAAGTAGCTAATATTTATCAAAAAATAGCTATTAAAAGCTGTAAAGAAGTATCTCACGAAGAAAGGGAAGCCTTAATTCTACAATTGAAAGAAGAAGGAAGAGTAAAAGAAATCCCTGATGAGTTAGAAAAGCTCACACAAAAATACGCCTATAAAACGAAAATTCCTAACGAGTTATGTTATTTAGACGGCGTTGAAATGGATAAATACATGCACGATATGCGTATATGCCAAGAATTTGCAGTAAGAAATAGGGCTAAAATCGCTAAAAGAATATTGAAACACCTAGGCGTTTTGAAATATACTGCTTTTGAAACCGTACATAACTTTATTGATGACAATAATATTGTTAGAAAGGGCGCAATTCCTGCGAATTTAGGGCAAAAAGTACTTATTCCTATGAATATGCGCGACGGTTGTTTGGTTTGTGAAGGTCTTGGCAATGAAGATTGGAACAACTCTGCACCCCACGGAGCAGGAAGGCTATTCAGCAGAAGCGATGCAAAAGAGCTTTTGTCGGTAGAAGAATTCCAAGACGCAATGCAAGGTATTTATACCACGACGGCGACTTCTGCAACTCTAGACGAAGCGCCTATGGCATACAAGCCTATGGAAGAAATTATATCTCTAATCGCGCCAACAGTGCGTATATTGAAGATAATTAAACCTATATACAACTTCAAAGCTTCTGATTAAAAAGAAAATCCCAGCGTTTGCTGGGATTTTTCGATTTTAAAGCAATTATATTTCTTTTCTATCCATCAAAGCACGAGAGAGCGTTAGCTCGTCAGCGTATTCGATTTCGCTACCCATAGGAATGCCGTGAGCAAGGCGCGTTACCTTAATTCCCATAGGTTTAATTAGTTGTGCAAGATACACTGCAGTCATTTCACCACTGATATCGGGATTGGTCGCGATTATAACTTCTTTAACTCCGTCTAGTCTAGAAATTAGCTCTTTAATTCTAATATTTTCAGCACCTATTCCCTTTTGAAAATCGAGCGTGCCGTGTAATACGTGGTATAGCCCGTTATACGTACCCATCTTTTCGAATGGGGTTATGTCGCGGGGTTCTTTTACTACGCAAATAACCGACTTGTCGGCAGTTTGACAGCGTTCACAAACCTCATTTTCGGTATAGTTACCACACTCTTTACAAAAATGCACGTTGGTTTTTGCGTCGATTATAGCTTGCGCAAACTCGTTAGCTTCGTTATCGCTCATATCAATAACAGCGTAAGCATAACGGGTAGCTGTCTTTAAACCGACTGCAGGAAGCTTCCTAAACTCTGCAATCAAGCGAGCAAGTGTTTCTGACTCTTGCATTAGAATAGTCCCCCAGCAGCGCCACTTAAGGGACCCATAACGCGTTGTTGCTCTTCTTCAACAAGTTTGAATGCTTCGTTAAGAGCAGCAATAATCAAGTCTTCTAACATTTCTACGTCGTCGGGGTCGACAGCTTCGGGTTTGATTTTTATGGAAGAAATTTTTCTATCGCAAGTCATAACTACTTCTACCATTTCACCACCGGCAGTAGCAACTACTTCCGTGTCTGCGAGTTCTTCTTGTGCTTTGAGCATATCTTGTTGCATCTTTTGTGCTTGGCGCATAAGTTGTTGCATATTGCCACCACCGAAGTTTCCTCCGCCAAATCCGTTAAATTTTGCCATATCTATTACTCCTTTTATTAAGTCTATGATTTTACGTCTTTAATTGTTATTTGATTGTCAATGTATCTCCGAATATTTCCTTGAGAGTCGCTCTATCTTGATGCGAAGCAACCGAGCGATTATCCACCGTTTGGAACTCAAAAGCATATTCGTTTGTAGCAATTTCTTTGATTACGGTGTTTAAATATTTGTAATTAGCATCATCTTTCAATGATGATAGGGTAGCTACGTCTTTAACCGTGAAAATAAGTGTGGTGCCGTTTAGCTCGTAGTTCTTTTGTCCAGCGAGTGCACGATATAACAAGCCCTTATTATCTTCACGAAGTCTTGATAGAAGTTGACCTACTAACATTTCGGCCTTTTCATCTTTTTTGGGAACGATTGCTTCTTCAAAAATAGGTTTAGAATCTTCAACGGGGCGCGCAAATTTGTTTAAGTTAGCTTCAAGGTTTGAGTTATGCGCGCTTGTATCGGCTTTGGGTGCGCTACCTATGGTAATAATACCGTCGTGCATAGCTTTTTCTAGGCGAGAAACTCTAGAAAGTATAGCATCGACGTTATGTTCGGTATATAATTCCGTTGCGCGAACAAGGCACGCGTCGAATACGATTCTAGGTTGAGTTGTGTTGCGTAGAATGCTTTCTACAGAAGATAGGATTTCTAGAATTCTAGCAATACGGTAGTTGTCGAAATTATTAGCCATAGCAAGGCTGTAGCTATATTCATCGTCGCCAAGGCTCGCTCTATATCCGGGAATATTCTTAATTGAAAGTAGTTCACGGAAGAAAGAGCATAACTCTTTTGCGATAGTATCCATACCTTTGCCGCGCTCGTATATAGCGTTGCTTTGGTTAAGAACTTGAGCTACGTCACCGGAAAGGATTGCTCTTGCCATAGTGAATATAGTTTTGAAATCACTTGCGCCTAGTACTTCTAGAACGGAAGCATAGGTGAGTTTATCGGGAGCGTAAGACATACACATATCTGCAATAGATAGGGTGTCACGAACGCTACCTTCACCGTGAATAGCGATTTGTTCGACGGCTTTTATTTCATATGGATAATTTTCTGCGTCAAATATTTTTGCTACGTGTTCAGTTAGTTCCTTTTTAGAAACTAGTCTGAAGTCGAATCTCATACATCTAGAGAGAATTGTTTGTGGAAGTTTATGAACTTCGGTAGTAGCAAGAATGAATACCGCGTGCTTTGGTGGTTCTTCTAGCGTCTTTAAGAAAGCGTTAAAAGCCGAGCCTGATAGCATATGAACTTCGTCTATGATGTAGACTTTGTACTTACCAACGGTAGGAAGAAGGTGAATTTTATCACAAAGTTCGCGAATATCTTCAACACGGTTGTTTGACGCTGCGTCCATTTCTAGAATATCTAGATTGCTAGGGTTTTGTAAACCTAGACAAGCGGGGCACTTACCACAAGGCGAGCCGTTGACGGGTGAAGTGCAGTTTATGGAACGAGCGAATATTTTCGCAGAAGTCGTTTTGCCCGTACCTCTTGTTCCTGTGAAAAGATAGGCGTGACTAATCGTATCAGTATTGAGCTGATTTATCAACGTTTTTACGATGTGGTCTTGACCTATAACTTTATCCCAAGAATCGGGACGGTATTTACGATATAATGAAATATGTTGAGCCATTTTATCACCGAATTGTATTATTTGATATCGACAGAGTTCAAGAATTTTACGAATGCATTTTGACCGATTTCGTCGTTTTTGAATACGCCTGTGCATTCAAGGATTTTGACACAAGTATTGTTTACGTAACTAACTACGGCTTTTTCAGCATCATCCATAGAGAGATTTACGCCGTTATCGTTAGCAAGTTGTGCGATAGCGTGTAGATGTTTGAATAATGGATGGTCTTCTTTGCTGATTTCTGCGAAGTTAAGCGGAGTTTTGCCAGAAAGTATATCTACGATACCTTCGATTTCTTTTGCGAGTCTTCCGGGAAGGATAAATAATCCCATAGCTTCGATAAGACCGATACCTTCTTTCTTGACGTTGTGCATATCTTCGGTAGGATGGTAAATACCGTGGGGATGAGCTTCATCCGTTCTGTTGTTGCGAAGTATTAAGTATAATTCGTAGCCGTTTTCTTTATCGAAACATGCAATAGGCGTAATAGTGTTGTGTGGAGCCGTCGTTTTTGCTAATACGCCGACACTTTCGTCGCTGTATTCACGCCAAGCAAGGAGTATTTCGTCTGCGAGAGCACAAAGTGACTTTTTATCTTTTGAAGTTAGTTTGATAACTGAATTGTACCAATCGAGAATAGAAACCTTAACGTTTGAGTATTTTGCACTAGCAAAAGTTTTTCTATCGGGGCGTTTGAACATAGGTAGTACCTTTTTGCCACCTTGATAGTGTTCGTGAGCGAGAATCGAGCCACCTACGATAGGTAGGTCGGCGTTACTACCCATAAAGTAATGGGGAAGTTGTTCGACAAAGTCCGTTAGTCTAACGAAAGTTGCAGGGGTGATTGCCATAGGATGATGTTCTTCACTTATAGCAATGCAGTGATTGTCGAAGTAAACGTAGGGGGATAGTTGGAAGAACCATTTTTCGTCGTTTAAGTAAATAGGGATAATACGAATAGTTTCTCTTGCGGGGTGACGAAGATTACCATTGAAACCTAAGTTTTCTACGCAAAGCATGCAACGTGGGTAGTTGCTTGCGGGTAGATTTCTTTCAGCTTCGACTTGTTCACGGCTTTTTTCGGGTTTTGAAAGGTTGATTGTAATGGTAAGGTCGCCCATAGGAGCGGGAGCTGTCCACATAATATTTTTACTGATATCGGGCATGCGAAGATAGTTACTGCTAACGCCTATTCTGTGAAGGTAATCGGTAGCTTTTTCTATACCGTCGGTTGCAGCGATAGCGTCGAATTGAGCAATAACGGTGCCGGGTGCAGGAGTAACTAGCCCCATAACTTTTGTTTCGAAGAGAAGTTTTTCTATTTCTTTGCAAAGGCCGGTTTTAATACCATAGTTTACTAGTGGGTCGAGAATGCCTGTTTGGAAGTCCGGAAGTTTATCGTGACCGTCAGCGGGTTCGGTTACGCCGAATAGCGCAAAAAGTTGATTTTTTGCGTAAATAGCATCGTATTTACCTAGGTCCATCGTTTCTTGGGCATATCTAACTAAGTCAGAGATTGCAACTGCAGGATTAAATTTTGTTCTTGCCATAAATAATACCTCTTTTGAGTTGAGATTGTGGAATAAATATCATTGCAAACCACCTAAAATTGTGGTATAATCCCCTTATATTAAATATTATACACGGAGAAAGCAAAATTGACAACATTATACGACAAAAAAACTTTATTACAAAGTGAAAAATTCGCAACAGTCGCTAACGACTTATACAACACGTCAAAAGAAGCTACAGCAGAGAGAATTGCTAACCTAGTAGAAGCTCACAATAAAAATATTGATGGCGAAGTTCTAATGTTCTCTTCTCCCGGCAGAATAGAAGTCGCTGGCAATCACACCGACCATAACCACGGTAAAGTATTATGCGCATCGGTATCCGTTGACCTACTCGCAGCAGTAACTCCGTTGACAGAGAGAAAAATCGTTATCAACAGCTTAGGATATCCTATCGTAGAAGTTGATATTAACGACTTATCCATTCACGAAGAAGAAGTCGGTGGCTCGTTTGCGCTCGTTAGAGGCGTTTGCAAGGCGTTCCAAGATAGGGGCTACAATATCGGTGGTTTTTATGCGACAACGATTTCGGACGTTTTCAAGGGTGCAGGTATGAGTAGTTCCGCATCGTTTGAAGTGCTCGTCGGAGAAGTTTTGAACTATTTATACAACGATAGCAAAATTTCCGCAGTAGAAAAAGCGATTATCGCGCAATATGCTGAGAATGTTTACTTTGGCAAACCTAGTGGACTTATGGACCAATCTGCTATTGCACTCGGCGGTATAAGCTACATTGACTTTATGGAGCCGTCTGCGCCCGTCGTAGAAAAACTAGATTGGACGTTCGATGACACGTCAGTCGTAGTTATTAATTGTGGTGGTGACCATTGCGATTTGACTCCACAATACGCATCAATTAGAACGGAAATGGAAGGTGTTGCAAAGCAATTTGGAAAAGAAAAGCTACGCTTTGTCGACACAGAAGAATTCTATGACAGCATTCCCGAGCTTGCTAAAAAAGTAAGTGGCAGAGCTATTTTGAGAGCTATGCACTTCTTTGAAGAAAACGATAGAGTAGAAGACTTAAGAGAAGCTATCAAATCCGGAGACGAAGAAGCTTGTTATGCTTGCATCACGGAATCCGGAGATTCAAGCTATAGAAAACTCCAAAACTGCTATCCGGACGGTGACCCCACTGAACCTATTCCGTTAGCCTTGACGTTATGCGAAAGTTTCTATCAAGGTGTTCGCGCCTATCGCGTACACGGTGGTGGTTTTGCAGGCACGATTTTAGTTTTCGTTGATAACGACTGCGTGGACGAATTCAAGACTTATATGAGTTCAATCTACGGCGAAAAGAACATTTATACTCTAAAAATAAGAAATTCGGGAACAATCAAACTAGACTTATAAATTTAAAAGAAGGATAAGAGAATGAGAAACTTAACTTTACTTACCGATTTGTATCAGTTGACAATGATGAACGGATACGTCGAGAGTGGAAAAGCCGATGATATAGCCGTTTTCGACGTTTTCTATAGACAAATGCCTAATCTTGACTTTGCGGTAGTAGCAGGGCTTGAACAAGCAATTGATTATATAGAAAATTTACATTTCGACGATAGTGATATCGCTTATTTAAGAAGTTTGAACTTATTTGGCGAGAAGTTCTTTGATAGAATTAAAGATTTCCATTTTACAGGCGATATTTATGCTATGAAAGAAGGCGAAATCGCGTTCCCCACCGAGCCTATTTTAACAGTAAAAGCGCCTTTGTTCGAAGCTCAACTAATAGAAACAGCACTTTTGAACATCCTAAATCACCAAACACTTATTGCAACCAAGTCGTTTAAAATTAACCAAGAAACTGCAGGTGACCCCGTATCTGAATTCGGCTTAAGAAGAGCGCAAGGCCCCGATGCAGGATTGTATGGTGCAAGAGCAAGTATAATAGGTGGTTGCACGAGCACGTCGGACGTTCTCGCAGGCAAGATGTTTGGCTTGAAAATAGCAGGCACACACTCCCACAGTTGGGTTATGAGTTTCCCTTCGGAAATAGAAGCATTCGAGAAATACGCAGAGCTATATCCAGATGCTTGCCTATTGCTAGTAGACACCTACGATACGCTCTGTAGTGGCGTTCCCAACGCAATAAAAGTATTCGATAAACTAAAAGCTAACGGTCACAAACCACTAGGCATTAGACTAGATAGTGGGGACCTTGCATACCTATCGAAAAAAGCACGCGTTATGCTTGATAATGCAGGACATACAGAAGCTAGAATATTCGTATCTAACGACATCGACGAACACATTGTCAGCACGCTAAAAATGCAAGGTGCAAAGATAAATTCTTGGGGCATCGGAACCAAGCTAATTACGGCTGCTCCACAGCCCGCTTTAGGTGGCGTTTACAAACTTGCTGGAATTATGAAAGACGGAGTTTTGGTTCCTAAAATCAAAGTTTCAGACACCCAAGAAAAGACGACCAATCCGGGATTTAAGACCACTTATAGAATCTATAGTAAGAGCACGGGAATAGCTCTTGCAGACCTAATCAGCTTGCGTTCAGAGCACTTCGACGAGAGCAGTCCGCTAACTATTTTCCATCCAACGGAAACTTGGAAAAAACAAACTTTAACCGATTATAGAATGAGAGATTTAACGGTTAAAATTTATGATAACGGCAAGTTGGTTTACGACCGTCCTACACTTCCGGAAATCGTGGAATTTGCAAAGAAATGCAAGCAAGAATTTTATCCGGAATACTTCAGACTTATCAACCCACACATTTTCAAAGTCGACCTATCTGCAGAGCTTCACAAACTCAAGAGCGAACTACTTACTGCATCTCGCAAATAGGACGTAATTCAACAATAAGTTACAAAATAATTTGTCATACTTCGGTTATAATCGGGGTATGGCAAATTTTTTTATTAAGAGAAAAAAACTAACTGTTCCACCAATAGATAGACAAGCCGAGCGTATTGTCGAACTTAAGCAAGAAATAGAAAGACTCAATGTAGAATTGGAGCGTTATCGTGCTAGAGAGAACGAGATTTCTAGGAGCTTACTAGTGGCTAAAGAGCTTGCCGAGCGTTACGAGCGCGAAACAAAAATCCGTTATGCTTTAGAAGCTGAACGACTCGCTAATTATCAAAAGAAATGGCAGTTAAAAATTAAGAAGTTGAATTCAGCTGAAGACCTTGGCAAAGAGATATTAAACATGCAACGCTATTTTCGTGAGTGTTATTTGGAGCTCAACGCTTTAGCACAAGGGGAAGAAGTGGAATGTGATGAAGTTGAAGAGAGCTTATTTCTTGAAGAAAGGCGTTTAGCTAGCCAAAAAATTGATAAGACAACACAAATTGATGATTGTTTATCTAGTCAAGAACTTGATATGCTTATGTATAAACTTTACGAGAAAAAAGGTGGGTATTGAAGTTAATTGTGTTTATATAATAAACAGTTACTTGACTAATTAACGTGTATATAGTATTATTTAGTGTATATCGAAGGAGAAGAAAATGGCACTGAATAGAAGCGACGTTGCTGAAAATAGAAAATGGGATTTATCGGGCTTATTCGCGAGTGAAGAAGAGTTCGAGAGTCTTTTTTCTTTAGCTGAAAAGGAAATTGAAGAATTTGCACCGTTAAATAGAAAATTTACGGTAGAAAACACACTAGAAGTTCTTAAAAAGGAAAGCTCTCTCATAAGAAAAATTGAAAGATTATATCTATACAGCCACCTTAAAAAGGACGAAAACACAGCTGATGCTAAGTATCAAGCACTTCAATCTAGATGCCAATCTTTGATTACCAAGATGTCAATGGCGACTGCGTTTGTTAGCCCGCAACTAGCTAAACTCTCGTTTTCCGACTTGCAAAAAATGAAGGCGATGCCGGAGTATGCGAATTTTACTACGTTAATTGATGCAGTTATCCGTGAGAAGAAGCATATTTTATCCGAAAAGGAAGAGAAAATTATATCTTCAATCGGTGATTTTGCGGGGGATTTTAGAACTATATTCGGTATGCTTGATAACGCTGATTTGAAGTTCGGTAGCGTCAAAAACAGCGATGGCGAAATGGTAGAGTTATCACACGGTATGTATTCACTTCTTCTTCAAGACGCGAGTCAAGAAGTTAGAGCAAGTGCCTTCAAAACCTACTATGAGAGCTATATCGGAATGATAAATACCATTGCAGCGACCTACGCAGGTTCGGTAAAAAAGGACTGCGTGTTGTCTTCGCTCCGTGGCTACAAGAGCGCACTAGATAAGGCATTAGAAAGAGACAGTGTGCCTACTAAAGTTTACAATAACTTGATTAGCGCAGTTAGAAAGGGAACTCCCTCCGTGCACAAATACGTTGCATTCCGTAAAAAGGCACTTAAACTAAAAGAACTCCATATGTACGATATGTACGTTGCATTGACTGGAGAATATAAGCTTTCGCTCGGTTACGATGAAGCCTACGAACTTGTTATGAAAGCGCTAGCGCCACTCGGAGAAGAATACGTAGCTTTACTAAAGAAAGGCTATAATGAGAGATGGATTGACGTTGAGGAAACTAAAAATAAGCGTTCGGGAGCCTATTCTAGTGGTTGTTATGATAGCAATCCGTTCGTACTACTTAATTATCAACCGACCACGCACGATGTGTTTACTATAGCGCACGAGATGGGACATTCCATTCACACTTATATGAGTAACACCCATCAATGCTATGAAAAGGCCGATTATACTATCTTTGTCGCAGAAGTGGCTAGCACGGTTAACGAAGTACTTTTGCTCAAATATCTTCTTAAAGACGCTAAGGGCGAAGAGCGTAAATTCTTATTAGCGTACTATTTAGATATGTTTAGAACTACGCTATTCAGACAAACTATGTTTGCGGAATTTGAGAAGTTCTCACACGAAGAATACGAGCAAGGCAGACCTTTGACTGCAGAGAGTATGAATACCAAATACCTTGAGCTCAACAAGGCGTATTACGGCGACGCAGTCATTCACGACAAGGAAATACAATACGAATGGGCGAGAATTCCACATTTTTACAGTGCATTCTACGTGTATAAATATGCAACGGGAATTACTAGTGCGGTAAGTATTGCTCACAAAATTTTAAACGAAGAAGGTTACGTGAAGAAGTATTTCGATTTCTTGAGTGCAGGCGCATCGCTTCGTCCGTTAGAAACGCTTAAACTTGCCGACGTAGACCTTACAAAAAAAGAGCCGTTTGATATTGCTATCAAAGAGTTCAATGCGACCTTAAAGGAACTAAAGAGCATAAAATGAAGAGAGTAGGATTACTATTTATAATACTTGCAATTTGTTTAACGGTGGCTTACGGCACCGTATTGGGCGTAAACTATGAAGCGCAACCGGCTAGCGCAGAAGAAAGTACGCCTGTGGTTAGTCAGCATATTGCAGAAATAATATTCTGTAATTTCAATCACTCCAACGGCAGAGTTGAGAGAAAGTTGCAAGTGTATCTTAATTTTGATAAACTTTTAGACGGTTTAGTCGGCGGAGATAGAGCTGTTAAAGAGCTCGAGTATAATCAATGTCTAGACACGCTACTTGAATATTATCAAGCAAAAGGCTTTACGGCAGAAAGGAAAGATAACTTTATTGACGTTACGATAGCGACTTACGAAGATATAACCGAACTTTATATTGCTAACGGATTTACGGGCTATGATGAGAACGAACCGTCGGAAATCGAATGGGGATTTTTATTTAACTACTATCCTAGCACGTCCAAAACCGTATTTGCAGATATAAACGGAACGATAATTGATAGGGCACGTGGAGAACTAATCGACGGTGCAAAAATCGATGCGAAAGATATATCTTTTATCTATAACTACGGCACTAAATATAATACGCAAACCGTTTCTTCCAACGCGGATAAAGTGTATTATGCTAGTGACCTAGAAATTTACGTACACGAATTCGTGATGAACGATACGACTAGAACGACTAGAGAAATAACGCTTAAGCAACGCGCACAAAACACCGTAACTTGGTACCTAATGGTTATTGTGCCTAGCTTGGTACTAGCAGGTGTAGCTATGCTTATTGCATCTAAGAGAAAGGGGTAGAAATACAAAGGAGAGAAAGAAATGAGTGAAACAAAAGCAGTAGAAGTCAAGGGTATTAAACGCTATCCTAACAATTACGAAGCAGAACAATCATTATTGTGCTGTCTTTTGATTGACGGGGTTGTTGCAGGACAAGTTATTCCCGATATTAAAGAAGATTATTTCTACAATTCAAGACATAAAAAGATTTTTAACGCTTGTAGAGATTTGTTTAACAAGAATCAATCCATAGACGTTATTACGGTTAACGATCAAATGACTCATACGAAAACTTCGGATATCAACATTATGGAGTATCTTATCGAGTTAACGAGCGCTGTTCCTAGCGCTGCTAACTACGGCGAGTACGTATCGATACTTCACCGTGATATGGTTCTTCGCAAGCTTATTACGGCAGCAAACGGCATTATCGAAGACGCTTATGCTTCTACCGATGAAAGAGCTTCACTCGACGCTGCAGAAAAGGCAATTTTTGAAATCACTTCTACGACACATAGAGGCGACTTGGTACATATTTCGGAAGTAAGTAGTAAGCTACTTAACAAGCTTGACCAAATGGGCAAGGATAAATCTCAATTCAAAGGTCTATCCACGCACTTCCCGAGATTTGATAGACTTACCAACGGACTACAAAAAGGCAATCTCATCATACTTGCAGCCCGTCCGTCAGTAGGTAAAACGTCGTTTGCTTTGAATATTGTTTCTAACATAATTGCAAAAGGCGAAAGCGACAAGGTTATAGCGATTTTCTCGCTAGAAATGCCTGCTGAACAACTCGTTCAAAGACTACACGCAACTAACACAAACGTTAGCCTAGGACATATCAAAGACGGTAACGTTGATGAAAACGAACAAAACGAATTATGGGTTGCTCACACCAATGCTTCGGAATGTAAGATTTATATCGACGATACTTCGCTTATAAGCCCGGGTGCAATTTTCTCAAAGTGTAGAAGACTCGCTTCTCAAGAAAAGAAAATCGACCTAATTATCATCGACTACTTGCAACTTATGGAAGCAGGTAACGAGGACGGAAAGAGAAGCCGTAGCGAGAATAGACAAGCTGAAATTACCGGCATCAGCCGTATGATGAAGATACTTGCGATGCAAATGAACTGCCCGGTAATCGTACTTTCACAAATGTCGAGAAGCATCGAACAACGTGACGACAAAACTCCCAAACTCGCAGACCTACGTGAATCAGGTGCTATCGAGCAAGACGCAGACATTGTATTGTTCCTATCAAGAGAACACGAAGACGACACCAAGAAAGGGGAATACAACGTTATCCTTGACGTTGCAAAACACCGTAATGGTGGCCTTGACAGTATAAGACTATATTGGACGGGGGCTAACGTTAGATTTATCGAGCACCAAGACCAATCGGCAATCATACGTCTTCCCGTTGCAAAATCAAGTAAACCCAAATACGAAAACTAACTAATACAAACGCTAAATTCAGCCACGTTTCGATAACAAGAAGCGTGGCTTTTTATTCTATTAACGCGAGCACGCTCATACAATTAAGTATGAGTTTTTTGAGCGCAATTATGGATAAATTAGGGGTAATTCCCGATAGTGCAGTAGGGTTAGAACATTTCAGTGTATTCGATGGAAGATATGCTTACGTAGAAGGGCATAGAGGGCTTGAACGCTACAGTGAAGAAGAAGTAGTTATAAGATTTAAGAAGAAAAAACTGATAATAACTGGTACTAATCTTCGCATAAAAGAAATAAATCCCGACGAATTATTCATTGTTGGGGAAGTCTTAAATATATCAAAAGAAGATGGCAAATTATACTGAATTTGAAGTAAAAGGGACCCCGTCATACACCCTTAATTTGCTCGTAAAAGCAGGCGTTAGCACCAGGGAAGTGTGTGTAGAAAATCTCTACGTGCGCTTCAAAGTTTCCATAAATGAACGAGAAAAAAGCATAAATGCACTAGAAAAAGCGCGTAGAGAATATAGAATTTTAAGTGAAAATAGCATAGAAAAAAGCTCTCGTAAGTATATGAAGTATACGGCTTTTTTGATGGGAATAATAGTGTCTATAGCACTAATATTTTTCTATTCTAATTGCGTGTTTTTCGTGAACGTAATCGGCACGAAAACCATTGATAGGGAAGAGATTTTAGCGGTAGTAAATAAGGATAAAAAGTGTGTTATTTTTAAGCATAAAACCGACGTAAAATCCCTAGAAAAAGAGCTAGTTAATTTGCCGAAAGTTTCTCATGCAAAGGTGACTTTAAAAGGGAGCTTTATGAATATAGAAATAGTGGAACAGTTAACTAATACCGAAATATTAGTACCCCAAACTATGGAAAATATATTTTCTAAAGAAGATGCAATAATTACGAAAATAGTGGTGATTTCAGGAACTCCCAAGGTGAAAGTCGGTGACTCTATAAAAAAGGGGCAGGTGCTAGTGGAAGCGAGTAAACTTGATATCAACGGAGAGCTTATTCCTTGCCCTACACAAGCCGTTATTGAAGGGCGTGTTTGGAGAGTGGAAAAGTTTGCTGTAGAAGGAGTAGCTAACGCGCAAACGATTGATGAAATAGAGCGTAGAAAGCGTGAATTCATTAGTACATTAGACGATGAGACGAAATTTATCAAGAGTTGGTATTTTATCAAAAGACTAGACAACGCGAGCATAATTAGTATATACTATGAGATAATAAATACTATTGTTTAGCGTACGCTAGGCAATGAATAAGGAATAATTTATGAAGAAATTTTTTAGTTACTCTGCAAGCGTTTTGAAAGAAGACGCAAAGACGAGAAGAAAAATTTTCATCAGTAGAGTTTTTGCTATTGCAGGAACGGCTCTATTGTTGACGTTTATGATGGTTTTTGCAAGAGCTGTAGAGTTTTCTCAATTTAATCTTTTCACGGAGTGGAAAACGTATCTTACAATAATCGTGCTAGCAATACTTACTACGATTATCATTTCTACGTTGTTCGTTTACTCCATGTATATCAATGATGATACGAGTAATGCAAACAAGATTCTACCGATAATGTCACTAGCAATCATCATTACGTACGTGCTTGCTATCGCATTCGGCAGACTTATCAATATCTACGTTGTTCCGCTTACGCTACTATCGTTGTTAATCGCATCGCTCATTGATAAACGTGTCGGTATTGCCACCAACGTTTTGATGTCGCAAGCATTCTTCTTGAGCTACGTGTTTATTTACGGAACGGATATGACGGTTGCAGCAACGTCAGCATTGATAACTTCTATCGTAAGCGCTTGCTTCTTAATCATTTACGTTGATAAAGCTCGTACGAGAGTGTCTTACATCGTAGCAGGTATTGTCGTTGCAGTTTGCACGGCTGTTATTCCTATGCTTATCAACCTTATTAGCGCTGATAACCCCGATGCATACACCATTCTTATGAGTGGAATGTGGTCGTTCGTTTCGGTTATTTTGTCGGTAGCATTGTATATGTTAATTCTTCCTATCATGGAAGTAATTTATCGTGTAGACACGCCCTTCCGTTTGTCGGAATTGAGCTCTCTAGACTCTCCACTTCTTAAGCGCCTTGCAAAAGAAGCTCCCGGTACATTCAGCCATAGTATGTCGGTTGCAGCACTTTCAGAGCTATGCGCAGATGCTATAGGCGAGAGTAGTCAATTAGCAAGAGCTTGCGCGTACTATCACGACGTTGGTAAGCTAAAAGACCCCGAATATTTCATAGAAAATCAAACTGGTTATAACCCTCACGACGACGTTATTCCAGAAGTCAGCGTATCCATGATAGTTTCGCACGTAACCGCAGGTTACGAAATGATAAAAGCTGCACACCTACCCGATATTATCGCAGACGTAGCTCTAGAGCATCACGGCACCACGCCCGTTAACTACTTCTTGTATAAAGCACAAAATTATACCGAAGAAGACGTTAACGATTCTGAATTTAGATATCCGGGACCTAAACCTAAGAGCAAGATTTCCGCAATTATAATGATTGTAGACACGGTAGAAGCAGCAACGCGTGCAAACAAAAATACCGACGACCCCGAAAAGTTTAGAGAATTCGTACGTAAACTCATTAAGAGTAAAATGGATGCCGGACAATTTTCGGAATGTGATATCTCGTTTGGCGATTTAGGAAAAATAGAAGACATCCTAGTAAGGGCAATTCCTTCAATGCACCACGAAAGAATTAAATACGATATTAAGAAAAAAGCATAGTTATGATAAATTTATACAACGAAGAACAATACGGTGCCGTTATTAAGCGTGCCGTAAACGGAGTTTTTGAGCATTTTAATATTGCTAGCGATGACGCAGAAGTTGAGATTGAGCTTATTTCAGAAGAAGAAATTCGCGAGCTTAATCGCGAAGAGCGTGAAATCGATGCAGTTACCGATGTTTTATCGTTTCCAACGCTAAACGTTAAGCTTCCGTTTAATTACGATGACTATCCTATAGACGTAAACCCCGAGAGTGGCGCAGTTATGCTCGGAGAAATTTATGTATGTCTAAAGAGAGCAGAAGAACAAGCCGTAGAATATGGACATTCTATAACGCGTGAAATTGGTTTTCTTGTAACGCACGGTATGTTACATTTGCTTGGTTACGACCATATCGACGACGTCGAAAGAGAAAAGATGGAACTACTTCAGAGTGAAATTCTTGAGAAAGTCGGCATAACTCGCGACGTTCAAGACGGCGATATCGTAGAAGAAGTAGAAGAAGACGTTCCTTTCAAGTGTGGCTATTGTGCTATTTTAGGCAAGCCTAACGCTGGTAAATCTACTTTAATTAACGCGCTTGTTGGCGAAAAGGTAGCTATAGTTTCTTGGAAACCCCAAACGACTCGTAACAAGATAACGGGTGTTAGAAATGAAAAGAACGCACAAATTATCTTTGTTGACACCCCGGGATTACACGCGCCTAAAAACAAATTAGGCAAGTTTATGATGCGTTCGGTAACGTCGGCTTTAGAAGGCGTCGACGTCGTTATATATGTTATTGACTCGGAAAAAGGCGCTGACAACGTGGATATAGAGAATATCGAACGCTACGTAGGCGTAGGCAAATCTGTTGTTGTCGCTGTTAATAAGGTCGACCACGTTACCAAAGAAAAGGTCGCAGGCATATTATTGCAACTCACTGCAGTTAAAGGATTAAAAGCCGTAGTGCCAATTTCTGCACTTCGTGAGAGGAACGTAAGCGTGTTATGTGAAGAAGTTTTGAAGTTGCTTCCGGAAGGCGTTATGTTATATCCTGAAGACCAATATACGGATAGAAATATGCGCTTTATGGCGTCGGAAATTATCAGAGAAAAAGCTTTACGATTAATTGATAAAGAAATACCTTACGGCATAGCTGTTTCGGTAAATAAATACGAGTATAGAGATAATGGTATTTTAGATATCGATGCTGACGTTATTGTGCAAAAACAAGCGCATAAGCCCATAGTTTTAGGCAAAAACGGAGCAATGATTAAGAAAATATCCACCTATGCTAGACAAGATTTGGAAGATATAACAGGCACAAAAGTTTTCTTAACGCTTTGGGTAAGAGTAAAAGAAGATTGGCGTGACGACTTAACGATACTCAATAATCTAGGTTATAATAACGACGATTTTTAGAATAAAAAACGAAGGAATGCTCATACTTTGAGTATGAGTAAAGAAGTTAAAGATATTGTATACGACACGTTTAAAAAGAGCGGAAACATAGGTTATTATATGCTTTATCGCGCGCTTATTAGAAAGGACGAAGACGATGGATAGTAAGGTAAAAGCACTTTGCTTAAGAGCTACCGATTACGGCGAAACGGGGAAAATTCTCACGCTCGCTACGCTTTCTAATGGCAAAATTACAGCAAACGTTAGGGCTGTTAGAAGCGAAAAATCCAAGCTCAAAATGTGTGCTAGTCCCTTGTGTATGGGCGAATACTTGCTAACCTCAAAAGGCAACCGAAATATCGTAACGGGTTGCACTATTGAGGATAGCTTTTTTAATTGTTGGGGAAGCGTAGAGCGTTACGCGTCCGCGCAAGTCATTCTAGAAATTACCGATAAAATTACATATGAGAACATAGCGTGTGAAGACGAGTTTATGCTTGCGGTTAAGGCAATTACCGCAGTTAACTACGGAGAAACCACGCCCTACATATATTTAGCATGGTACTTATCGAATATATTACTGCATATAGGGGTGGACATCGATGAGTTTGAAATCCCCGACAATGTGCGAATTTTGTTGCGTGGGCTACAAAAACAAGAGATTTTTTATCTAGAAACGTTAGAAATAGACTCGGCAATGATGCTACAAATTATATCGTATTTACATATGATTTTGCGCTCGTCGCTGTCAGAAAAAATCAATTCGTTTGCAGAGTTATTAAAAATTATCAATAGATAGACCGAAATTCGCCGTCGATTATGGCGAATTTTTTGTATATTTTGTTAAATTTTTATACGTAAAATTATATTTATACTTGCTTTTTATATTTATATTAGATATAATGCTTATGTTATAATTTACAAAAATTAACAAAAACTATTTTTATAGGAGAAATTATATGGCAAAGTATGTTTATTTGTTCAAAGAAGCAGACGGTAAAAACAAAGCCAAATTCGGTGGTAAGGGCGCTAACCTAGCAGAAATGACTAGAATTGGGCTACCTGTTCCTCAAGGCTTTACTATCACGACAGAAGCTTGCACAAAGTATTATGAAGACGGTCAAAAAATCAGCGACGATATCGTAGCTGAAATCATGGAAAACATCGTTAAGATGGAAGAAATCACCGGCAAAAAATTCGGTGACCTTGAGAACCCACTTCTAGTTTCTGTTCGTTCAGGTGCTAGAGCATCAATGCCCGGCATGATGGACACCATTTTGAACCTAGGTCTTAATGAACAAGTTGTAGAAGTTCTTGCAGAAAAATCTGGCAACGCTAGATGGGCTTACGACTGCTATCGTAGATTTATACAAATGTACTCAGACGTCGTTATGGAAGTTGGTAAAAAATACTTCGAAGAACTTATCGACGAAATGAAGAAAGAAAAAGGCATTGAGCTTGATACAGAGCTAACTGCTGACGACCTCAAGAAGCTTGCTAACCAATTCAAAGCTGAATACAAAGCTAAACTTGGCGTAGACTTCCCAAGCGACCCCAAAGAACAACTTATGGGCGCAGTAAAAGCTGTTTTCCGTTCATGGGATAACCCCAGAGCTAACGTTTACAGAAGAGATAACGATATTCCTTATAGCTGGGGTACCGCTGTTAACGTTCAAGCTATGGCATTCGGTAACATGGGTGATGATTGTGGTACAGGCGTTGCATTTACGCGTGACCCCGCAACCGGCGAAAAGAAACTTATGGGTGAATTCCTAACCAACGCACAAGGTGAAGACGTTGTTGCTGGTGTTAGAACCCCAATGCCCATTGCACAAATGGCAGAAAAATTCCCTGCAGCATTCGAACAATTCAAGAACGTTTGCCAAATCCTAGAAAACCACTATAGAGACATGCAAGATATGGAATTTACCGTTGAACACGGCAAACTCTATATGCTTCAAACAAGAAATGGTAAGAGAACAGCAAAAGCAGCTCTTAAGATTGCTTGCGACCTAGTAGACGAAGGTATGATTACAGAAGAACAAGCTGTTGCTATGATCGATCCAAGAAACCTTGACACGCTTCTACACCCACAATTCGATGCTAAGGCATTGAAGGCTGCAAAACCCGTTGGTCAAGCTCTTCCCGCATCTCCTGGCGCTGCTTGTGGTAAAATCGTTTTCACAGCTAGCGACGCAAAAGAATGGGCAGCAAAAGGCGAAAAGGTTGTTCTAGTTAGACTAGAAACTTCTCCAGAAGATATCGAAGGTATGAAGGCTGCTCAAGGTATTCTAACCGTTCGTGGTGGTATGACTTCACACGCAGCTGTTGTTGCACGTGGTATGGGTACTTGCTGTGTATCAGGTTGCAAAGAAATCAACATGGATGAAGACAACAAGAAATTCGAACTAGCTGGTAAAGTTTATCACGAAGGCGATTGCATTTCTATCGATGGTTCAACTGGTAAGATTTTCGATGGTATCATTCCTACTGTTCCCGCAATTATCGCAGGCGAATTTGATAGAATCATGAAACTTGCTGACAAGTTCAGAAAACTAGGCGTTAGAACCAATGCTGATACTCCTAGAGACGCTATCAGAGCAGTTGAACTAGGTGCAGAAGGTATCGGTCTATGCAGAACTGAGCACATGTTCTTCGAAGAAGGCAGAATCGACCCCTTCAGAGAAATGATTTGCTCATCAACTATTGAAGAAAGAGAAGTTGCTCTTAATAAGATTCTTCCTTTCCAACAAGGCGACTTCGAAAAACTATACGAAGCACTCGGTGGAAAAGCTGTTACCATTCGTTTCCTAGATCCACCTCTACATGAATTCGTTCCCACAACGGAAGCTGATATCAACAAACTTGCTGCAAACATGAACAAGTCTGTTGACGAAATCAAAGCTATTATCGCAGGTCTACACGAATCTAACCCCATGATGGGTCACAGAGGATGCCGTTTGAGCGTTACTTACCCAGAAATTGCTAAGATGCAAACCAAAGCTGTTATCAGAGCAGCTATCAACGTTAAGAAAGCTCATCCAGATTGGGATTTACAACCCGAAATCATGATTCCTCTAGTAGGCGAAGTTAAAGAACTAGAATTCGTTAAGAAGATAGTTGTTGCTTGCGCAGATGAAGAAATCGCAGCTGCAGGTATCGAACTCAAGTACCTAGTTGGTACGATGATTGAAATTCCTAGAGCATGTATCACAGCTGACGAAATCGCAAAGAGTGCTGAATTCTTCTGCTTCGGTACAAACGACCTAACACAAATGACGTTCGGCTTCAGCCGTGACGACGCTGGCAAGTTCTTAACATCTTACTATGATTCAAAGATTTACGAGAACGACCCATTCGCAAAACTAGACAGAAACGGTGTTGGTCAACTAATGAATATCGCTATTAAGAAAGGTAAAGAAGCTAACGCATCTCTACACTGTGGTATCTGTGGTGAACACGGTGGCGACCCCGCATCAATCGAATTCTGCCACGAAATCGGTCTTGATTACGTATCATGCTCACCATTCAGAGTTCCGATTGCACGTCTAGCTGCTGCACAAGCTAATATCCGTAATCCTAGGGGCTAACAATTAACCCTAAAAAGCGGTAAAAATTCAATTTTTAATTAAAAAATAAGGTTTTAGTAGTCATTCTTCTCGGAGAGTGACTA
>JAFXIQ010000027.1 GCA_017533005.1 Clostridia bacterium
AGAAGTTTTAAAGAAGATAGAAGACGGTGATTTATACTATACCGATTTCGTGGAATTGAATGCTTGCGTAAGTGGTTGCGTAGGTGGCGTTCTCAATATTGAAAACCCCTTTGTGGCGAGAGCGCGTATTAGGGGACTTCGTAGAGCGTCGGAAGCTCAATGTAACGACTTAACTACGGAGAATATTACTAACGTTGAAGAATACTTCAGTTGGGAAAGAGTTCCGGAAGTAAAAGACGTAGATAAGCTATCTGAGAATAGATTGCTCGCATTAGAAAAGATGGAAGCCATCGAAGCGCTGTTTGCCAAACTCCCTCACATTGATTGCGGTAGTTGTGGAGCTCCTTCTTGCAGAGCGTTTGCAATTGACGTAGTTAACGGGGAAGCTTCTATTGATAGTTGTCCTAGAATAATTAAAGAAGAAAATGACGGTTAAAAATATTGTTGAAAAACTAAATGCAAAAATATACCATATTGAAGACGAAAACCGTGAAGTAGCAAGTGGTTATTGTGGCGATTTTTTGAGCTTCGTTATGGGTAAAGCTCCCGCTGATAGCGTGTGGTTTACGGTTATGGCGAATTTAAACGTTTGTGCCGTTGCTGTTTTGTGTGACGTATCGGTGGTCGTTATTTGTGAAGGAGTTACTCCTGATGATGCGCTTGTAGCAAAAGCAAAAGCTCAAGGCGTTAACTTAATAGGTACCGACCTAACCGTTTACGACGCGGTAGTTACTACTAAATAATAATGAATTTTTTATATGATTTCCATATCCATAGCGCATTATCGCCTTGTGCAGATAATGATATGTCACCCGCAAATATAGTGGCGACAGCTTCTGCCGTGGGGTTGGAAATTATTGCTATTAGCGACCATAATGCTATAAAGAACGTAGATAACGCTATGAAATACGGCGAACTACTTGGCGTTACCGTGGTCCCTGCGATAGAAGTACAAACGAACGAAGATATTCACGTTTTGTGTCTGTTTAGGACGCTAACTGATTTAGAAAATTTTTATAAAGAAATTGATTTTAGTGATATTCCCAATCGCCCTGACATATTCGGTGAACAGCTTATCTTCGACGAAGAAGACGAAGTAATAGGTTACGAGCCGACTATGCTCATTAACTCAGCGAACATAAGTGAAACCGACCTTTATGATATTGCAAACAAGCATAATGGCATAGCAATTCCTGCTCATATCGATAGGGATTCTTACGGACTGCTAGCAGTTTTGGGTGGAATTCCTGATGAGTATAAAGTTGTCGAAATTTCTTCAGACGGAGCTGTTCAAGACTTCATTAATCATACTAAAGGTAAACGTGTAATTACCGATTCGGATGCACATACGCTTGGCGATATCGGCAAGAAAAGGAGTTTGATAGATTTGCCCGAATGCTCGGCGAACGCTCTTATTGATTTTTTACAAGGTAAGATTTAATTTTTTAATCGACTTGGGGTAAAATTAAGAATAAATTCCCGATAAAATAAAAATAAATACTTTATTTCAGCGCGCGCGTGTGGTATAATGCATACATACGCGCGTTTGCGTGTGGTAAGAACAAAATAACAAGAAATAATAATTCTTTTTGGAGGATTCAATGGCAAAAATTAAATTAACAAAGGTTCCCTTTGCCGGCACTCCCGAACAAGCAGCAAAATTGGACGCTAAACTCGCAGAGTTAAAAGGTGTTCCAGGTGCTCTTATGCCGGCTTTGCAAACTGCTCAAGACATTTACGGCTATCTACCTATAGAAGTTCAAAAGAAAGTAGCTGAAGCTCTTGACGTATCACTAGAAGAAGTATTTGGAGTTGCAACGTTCTACTCACAATTCACTTTGAACCCTCGTGGAAAGTACCAAGTTTCCGTATGTATGGGTACGGCTTGCTACGTTAAAGGCTCAGGCGACTTATTAACAGCACTGGCAAACCAAATGGGTATCGCAGCTGGCGAATGCACAGAAGACGGTAAATTCTCACTTGTTGATACAAGATGTATCGGTTGTTGTGGTCTTGCTCCAGTTATCACGATAAATGATAACGTTTACGGCAAACTTACTACTGCAGATATAGACGGAATCCTAGCACAATATAAGTAAAATCAATGCGCGAACTGTCTTTGCACATACTTGATATAGTAGAGAATTCGGTCAAAGCGAACGCAACTCTCATACAAGTAGACATAGAAGTTAAAAACGGTTATCTTTACATAACGGTAGTAGATAACGGCAAAGGAATGAGTGAAGAGTTTTTGGCAAAAGTCGTAGACCCATTCACAACAACGAGAACGACTAGAAAAGTAGGACTCGGAATCCCTTTGATTAAACAAGCGGCTGAAGTTGCCGAAGGCGAATTTTCGATAACGTCCAAGCTCGGAGAGGGCACGACGGTGAAGACGAGTTACAAGCTCGACAGTATCGATAGGGTGCCACTCGGTGATGTTCCAGAGACGATAACTACGCTACTGTATCCGAACATAGAATTCGTTTGGCGATACGCGGTAAACGGAGAAGAATTTATCTTCGATACACGAGAAGTCAAAGAAGAGCTACAAGGCGTGCCGATAGACAGTCCAGAAATTTTGGTTTTTCTTAAATCGTTACTGAAAGAAAATATCGATAGTATAAACGGAGGTATTATAATATGAAATCAATAGCCGACATCAAGGCAATTAGAGAAAAAATGCAAGCTCAAATTATGAACCGTGATAACGTTTCTGACGCAGCAGAAACTCGCGTAGTAGTAGGTATGGCTACCTGTGGTATCGCAGCTGGCGCAAGACCTGTTTTCAACGAGCTAGTTGACCAAGTTCAAAAGAGAGGATTAGAAAACGTTAAAGTTACACGTGCAGGATGCTTAGGCATGTGCAAACTAGAACCTATCGTAGAAGTTTTTGTTCCTGGTCAAGAAAAGGTTACATACGTAAAAGTTGATGCTCAAAAGGCAAAAGACATAATAGAAAAACATATCGTAGGTGGTAACATTTGCACCGACTACCTAGTAGGCGAAGAGTAAGGAGGCAAAACATGTATAAAAGTACAGTATTGATTTGTGGAGGAACAGGTTGTCACTCCAATCACAGCGACGAAATCTATCAAGAATTAATCGCTCAAATCGACAAGAATAGTCTTAAGGAAGACGTTCTTGTAGTAAAAACGGGATGTTTCGGTCTATGTGCAGTAGGTCCTGTTGTTATCGTTTATCCAGAAGGAACCTTCTACTGTGAAGTTAAACCCGCCGACGTAGAAGAAATCGTTAACGAACACCTAATTAAAGGTCGTGCAGTTCAAAGACTCATCTATAAAGACCCCAAAGCAGAGAGCATGACAAAAGCTCTATCTGAGACCAATTTCTACAAGAAACAAACTCGTGTAGCTCTCCGTAACTGTGGTGTTATCAACCCCGAAAATATCGACGAATATATCGGTTACGACGGATACCAAGCACTTATCAAAGTTCTAACCACAATGCAACCTCAAGAAGTTATTGACGTAATCAAAGCTTCTGGTCTACGTGGTCGTGGTGGCGCAGGCTTCCCCACAGGACTCAAATGGCAATTCTGCCGTAACGCTATTCCTGATGAAACCGGTA
>JAFXIQ010000028.1 GCA_017533005.1 Clostridia bacterium
CGTATATTTACGTTACAGCAAACACGGATACGAGCTTGCCGTTGTTGGCGACAGCGCTAATACTGCAAGATACATAGGTATAAACGTAAAAATGGTAGTTATTAGAACTATGATTCTTTCGGGTGCTATTTGTGGATTGGTCGGACTTCTTCTAACAAACGGCATGAGCCACACTATCGGCGTTAAGACGGCGCAAAATATGGGCTTTACCGCAATCATGACGACCTGGCTCGGCAACTGCAACCCACTCATGATTATCGCAACTTGCGGTCTGGTAACCTTCGTAACCAAAGGCATGGAACAAGTTCGTATGGACTTTGGTCTAACAAACGACAGTATAGCAAATCTCATTATTGCTTTGGTATATTTCTTCATTATCGCATGCGCTTTCTTTATGCAATATAAAGTTGTTTTCAACGTAAAGTTCAAAGGTAAAAAGGCAAAAGCTGTCGAAGCGCAAGAAAACATTCCTTCCGAAGTCGTGGAAGTAGAAAATACGGAAAAGGGGGCTGAATAACATGCTATTACTACAAAGTGCAATAAGATTTTCAGCAGTTTTCTTATATGGTTGTACCGGTGAAATTCTAACGGAAAAATCCGGTCACTTAAACCTAGGTATTCCCGGCATTATGTGCGGTGGCACGGCAGGCGGATGTTTGGGCGTTGCTCTATACATGGCATCTCTTCCCGACCCAACTAAACCCAGTTACTTGGCTTTAGTATTAATAGGCATTTCAATGGCGTTTTTGTTCGCTGCTTTCCTTGGTGGAATATATGCACTACTTACCGTTTCTTTAAAATGCAACCAAAACATTACCGGTCTTGCACTTACTACTTTTGGTACGGGCTTTGCACAATTTATAATGGACAATTACGTTGAACGCGGTAACTTCTCCATTGCAAGCTCTTATATAGCTCAAGGCTTCTCTTTTGCAGATAAACTCGGTTGGTTTGGCGACTTGTTCTTCTCACACGGTATTCTAGTATATCTTGCAATAGGAATTGCGATTATAACGTCATTCTTCCTTAATCGCTCAAAGATAGGTTTAGGTCTTCGTGCAGTTGGTGAAAACCCCGCTGCTGCAGACGCTGTAGGTATCAAAGTTGATAAATACAAATACATTTCTATTTTGACCGGTAGTGGCATCGCCGGACTAGGTGGATTCTTCTACGTTATGGACTACGTTCAAGGCATGTATGATAGCTATGCAACCGTAGAGGGTTTTGGTTGGCTCGCAATCGCACTCGTTATATTCACGTTGTGGCGTCCTAACCTAGCAATTATTGGCTCTATAATCTTCGGTTTACTATACGTATTGCCTTTCCACGTCGGTGGCGACTCATCAACTAAGAGTGCGCTAATTAAGATTATCCCCTACGTCGTTACCGTTCTAGTTCTACTCGTTGTAAGTATTAGCGGTAGCAAAAAAGCTCAACCCCCGGCAGCACTAGGATTAACGTATTTCCGAGAGGAACGATAATAAAAATGAAACGGCTGTTAATACAGCCGTTTTTTTATTGGATTTTTTAATAAATTTTCAAAAATTATTAAGTTAGGTATTGATTGTTGCTCGCGCACGCGTTATAATTATTTAATGGAGGTCGGTATGAAAAAATTCACAAAAACATTGAGCGTAATTCTCGTTACAATCATTATCGCAACCGTTGCTGTTTGCGCTTTTTCGGCTTGTTCTCCAAAAGAGCCTGACCGCGCTATTATTTACGTAACCGCTTTGTTCTCAGGCGGACTTTACGACTCCGCAACCGGCAAACCCGTTTGGGACCCACTTTATACCGAATTTAGCCTTGACGATTATACTTCGGAAGATGGCGCTATCGATTTCTTAGGAATAATTTCTTACATCGGTGAACAAGGTAAAGATAACATTTTGGGACTATTAACCGACGTTATTTCCAATAAAGAAACTTCCTTTTTAAGACAACTCACTCTCGACCAAGACGGTAACGGCTTGAACCCTAACGTAGTCCCCACTAACGGTGCTCTTCTCAACGAAGACGGCTCGCTTATGGATAGTAACTACGGCGTTCTTGGTATTTATAAGCCTTTCTTTGAAAACCTTTCCAAAGAATTCCCTGATGAAAATATTCACGTTTTTAACTACGACTGGCGACTTTCTCCTGCAGACGGAGCTATGAAACTAGAAAAATTCATCAACGATAACGACTATGATGAAGTTATTCTTATTTCTCACAGTATGGGTGGCTCCGTAGTTAGCTCCTATCTCGCAAGAAGTGAAGAAAACCGTGATAAAATCATATCTAATATTATGTGCGCACCTGCAACGCTCGGAGCTTTCGACGCACTTATGGCACTAACCGACGTTTTAACTTATTTGGACGGCTTTATCGGTGGTCTAGGTCTTGACGAAGACATGATTGACACCATAAAAGGTATAGTTACTAATCTTCTAGACGGCACACTCGGTGAATTCTTATTCAACAACGTAGGTCTTATGCACCTTTGCCCCACTTGGGAATACATGCAATCAGCTCAATATCCCAACGCAGAAAAAGGCATACTAATCGATGGCGTTTCCATAAAATCTGCCGACGAACTATACGACTTCTACTATACCCGCGACTGGGCTTACTACAGAGATGCTAACGGCGAAAAAATACCCGATAGCTCCGCTAACGCTAGCCCTGACGGCTACAAGCTAAAACCCGGCGTTTTGAGCATGCGCGAATACCATGAAAGTCTATTTATAGACGGAGTTTACGTAGGCTCTATGGTAGATACTTACTATTTACTAGGCACTAATTCAACAACTATCGAAGCCCTAGAATACAACTCGTCCACCGATAGCTATTCCGTTCAATTCAGCACTTTGGGCGACGGTTGCGTTCCACTTTATAGTTCAACAGCAGGTCTAAACCCTGATTCGCTAGGCGACAAAGTTATCAAATATGAAGGCATTGGTCACGTTCCCGTAGGACTTTGGCCGTGCGCTGGCGAAGACGTCGTCAAAATTATCAAATCTAAACTAGACTAACTTCAATACAAATAAAATTTTACGCGAGGTGCATTATGCAAGAGAAATTTCAACCTTTGTTTACCCCTTGGAAAATCGGTAACGTAGAAATTAAAAACCGTATCGTTATGACTTCTATGGGTGGTACGTCTATTTTCGGTTGGATGGAGCCCAACCACTTCGACCAAGAGGCGGCTAACTTCCTACTCGAAAGAGCAAAGAACAACGTTGGTCTTATTCTTCCTGGTATCGCTCCTATCAGAGATATTTTGCTAGGCAAGTGGCTCTATCAAGGTAAGGGTAAGTTCAAAAAACTTAAAGAATTTATGGATGAATTCCATAAAACCGGTTGTAAGCTTTTCATTCAATTAACAGCAGGTTTCGGTCGTTCTTTAGCTATAAACGACATTATGGTAAAAGCCGGTCATAATAAAGCTCTTGCTACCGTGCTTAAGCCTATTCTTAACGTCGATTACTTAACGGCAAGCGCTTCCAACACCCCTAACCGTTGGGAAGAAACTTGCTACTCTCGTCCCATGACGAAAAAAGAAATCGCACAAATCGTAGAAGCATTCGCAAAAACAGCTAAACTTTGTATGGACGCTGGCGTTGACGGTGTAGAAATCCACGCTGTCCACGAAGGTTACCTTCTCGACCAATTTACAATGAAATATACCAATCAAAGAACCGATGAATATGGTGGAAGCTTCGAAAATCGTTACCGTTTCCCAGTAGAAATCGTTCAAGCTATCAAAGAACGTTGTGGCAAAGACTTCCCCGTTTCACTTCGTTATTCAATAGTTTCCAAGACAAAAGGATTCGGTGAAGGCGCTCTTCCCGGAGAAGAATACGTCGAAGTCGGTAGAGATATGGAAGAAAGCGAACGCGCTGCAAAATACTTGCAAGATGCAGGCTACGATATGCTTAACTGCGACAACGGCACTTACGATGCTTGGTATTGGGCGCACCCTGCTCCTTATATGCCTATGAACTGCAACCTTGCAGACGCAGAACACATCAGCAAATTCGTTGATATCCCCGTTGTATGCGCAGGTAGAATGGAACCCGAAGTCGGCGCAAAATCAATCGCAGAAGGCAAAATCGATGCTATGGGCGTAGCTAGACCTTTCCTAGCAGACCCAGAATGGGTTACAAAGCTCATGAACGATGATTTAGCATCAATTCGTCCTTGCATTTGCTGTCACAACGCATGCTTCAATATGGCTAGCTATAAGGGCGGTAACGGCGTTATGGTTGGTAACGACCAATCCCTATTCGATAACGCTGGTATGGCACGTTGCGCGTTGAACCCACAAACAATGCAATCAAAGAAATATAAAATCGTTCCCACTTCTGCACCCAAGAAAGTTGCAGTTATCGGCGCAGGTATCGGTGGTATGGAAGCAGCTCGCGTACTAGCACTTCGTGGACACGACGTGGAAATCTACGAAAAGAGTGATAAGCTCGGTGGCGTATTCATTGCTGCAGCAGCTCCCGAATTCAAAGAAAAAGATAGAGAACTTCTTGATTGGTACGCAAAGGAAATGGCCGACCTTAACATTAAGATTAACTTCAACACAGAAGTTAAAGACGTTAACTCACTCAATGCTGACAAAGTTATCGTTGCAACCGGTGCAAAAGCAAGAAAGTTGAACGTTAAAGGTATCGAAAACACCATTGAAGCTTGTGAATATCTACTAGGCGAAAAGGAAGTTGGTGAAAACGTTATCGTTGTAGGTGGTGGCCTATCAGGTTGTGAAATCGCTCTCGACCTATACAACAAAGGCAAGAAGCCCACTGTCGTAGAAATGAAGAGCGACCTTATCGCAGTTAAAGGCGTTTGTCTTGCTAACACTTCTTATTTAAGAGATTTCTTTGCACTTAATAAAGTTCCCGTTTATCTAAAAACCAAACTAAAAGAAGTTACCGAAAAAGGCGTTATTGTCGTTGACGAAAACGGTAACGAAATCGAAATCGCAGGTGATAGCGTTATCGTTTCAGCAGGATACGTTCCCGCTCCTGCGTTTAAGAAAGGTTCTAACGTCTACTACGTAGGCGACTGCAACGGCGTTGGCAATCTACGCACAGTTATTTGGCGCGCATGGGACGTCGCAATGAAGATATAGGAGATTATAAATATGAATTTAACCGTTGAACAACAAGCCATTCTTGACGGAAGCCAAGGCGAAGTAATGGCAAAAATTATGAAAACTCTCGTCATGTACGGCGAAACCTTCGGGGCTGAAAAAATGGTTCCCGTCACTTCTACTTATGGACATATCGTTACGAGCTTCGGCGTTATCGTCATCAAAGGCGTATTCGACCTTATGGATAAACTACTAGAAGCAGGCGTTACTTCCAAGCAAAAATTCTCTGCTGACCCCCGTCCTTGCGATAAAAACGTTCCCAAGAACCTTTTGCAAGATATCGTTTTCAAAGTAATGTACGGTCCTCAAAAGAGATATGAAAAGCAACTCAAAGAAATCGGTCTTCTTCGCGACGACGCGTTCACTTGTGCTTGCTACTTCGACGAAGTAGGCAACAAACCTCAAAAAGGCGATATCCTTTCTTGGGCAGAGTCTAGCGCCGTTAACTACGCTAACTCCGTTCTAGGCGCAAGATGTAACCGTAACTCGGGTATCATCGAAATGTTCGGCTCTATCGTTGGCTACGTTCCCTACTTCGGACTACTTACCGATGAAGGTAGAAAAGCTAAATGGATAGTAAAAATCGAAACCACGCAAAAACCTGAAGCTCAACTACTAGGTTCTGCTATCGGTATGAAAGTTCTTGAAGACGTACCTTTCATTAAAGGCCTTGACAAATGGATTGGTAGCGATTTGGAAAACAAAGACACTTTGTCTTATTTAAAAGACTTTGGTGCTGCAACGGCTTCTAACGGCTCCGTAGGTCTATATCACATCGAAAACCTCACTCCCGAAGCAGTTGAACAAGGCGAAAGCTTAATCGAAGAAGGCGCTCAAATTTACGTTGTTGACGACCAAGAACTTCAAAGAGTAAAAGATAGCTATCCCGTTATGTGGAAAAATATTGACGCTAAACCCAAGCTATGCTTTATGGGTTGCCCACACATGACACTCAACCAACTCAACGATTGGACGGAAAAACTCGAGAAAAAACTCCAAGAAAAGGGCAGAAAACGCGTTACAATCAAAACCGTTTTCACTTCTGCTCCCGGCGTTTTGAAAGAATTTGAAAAGAGCGAAAACTGCGCTAAACTCAAGAAAATGGGTGTTAAACTCTCTTATATTTGCCCACTAATGTATATGAACAACCCACTATGCGCAAAGATGCCCGTTATCACTAACAGTAACAAGCTCCGTACGTATACGACTTCTAGATACTATTCGGATGCAGAAATACTAGACCAAATCACAGGAGGTAAAAAATAATGGAAAAGATTTTCAAAGGAAGAGTCGTTGTTCCCGGTGAAGTAACCCTACCTGCTCTAGTAACACACGGTGGCCTTAATACGCTAGCTTCTTTCAAAGACTGTAAAGAAGGTAAAAACATCTGCACCGACCAAAATAACCCCGACCTATACGGAAAAAATACCGTTGGCGTAGCACTATGCTTACCACAAACCATAGGCTCAACAACCGGTGGTATGGTACTATTCAATTCAGCAGTAATTAACTGCAACCCAGGCGCCCTATTATTCTCAAAACCGATTGACAGCCTAGCTGCCGCAGGTGCAATTCTCGCTTCTGTATGGACTCCAAACAATATCCCTACTATCGACAACTTAGGCGACGAATTTTTAGACTACGTCAAAGACAATATGACGATAGAAATCTTAAACGACGGCACCGTAAAAGTTATCGACTAATACTTATAACGAATAAAAGGACAGCTCGCAAGGGCTGTCCTTTTTATAATTCAGTTTCCCTTGAAAATCACTATCTAAAATGGTATAATATTATTTAGTGAGGTGTTATATGAAAAAATCCACAAAAATTGCATTTATAATCGTTATAATCGCTGCCATTATCGGGCTTTCCGTAGGCTATATTTGGGAATCGCACGTATGGAAAGAAATCTATTATAACTTTAAATTTAATCAATTCGAAAAAGAAAATAAGACCGTTGAAAAAAATCAAA
>JAFXIQ010000029.1 GCA_017533005.1 Clostridia bacterium
CGTCCTGAGCCAGGATCAAACTCTTAAGTTCAATTCTGACTTTAACTTCTCTCTCTTTCACACTAGCGTAAAAAATTGAAGCTTTAAATTCTCAAAAAAATTGCGCGATGCTTTCGCATCTGTTCTAATTCGCTTCAAAACCTGTCTGTTCAATTTTCAATGTGCGTTCGCTACCGCTTTTTTGCGACAGCTTTTATATAATATAACTTCCAAAAATTTTTGTCAATCATTTTTTCAATGAATTTTAACAAATTTTGAAGTTAAATTATATGCCTTGTCTTGCAAAAAGTTTGCGTATGCAATATAATTAAGTCATACATATGTGCCCGTAGCTCATTTGGATAGAGCGTGAGATTCCGATTCTCAAGGTAGAAGGTTCAAATCCTTTCGGGCACTCCAAACCTCTTGCTGGGAATACATATTATATCTTTAAAGGTTATTTGTCAACGACAAACGTAAACTTTTGTGGTAAAAAAAGGATAAAATAAAATAAATATCCCTATATATAGTGTTCCTAACGAAAAGCGCACACAATTAATCAAAAATTAAGAGTATTTAGGGAAAATAAATTTTTTAAAAACGAGATTAATATATAGGTTGCGTGTGCGCGAGCGCGTGTGCGTATATATTATATAAGGATAATAGGATATGAAGAAAAAAGTTGTAGTAGGAATGAGTGGTGGTGTAGACAGTTCGGTAGCGACCTTACTCTTGAAGGAGCAAGGCTACGAAGTTATCGGTCTATTTATGCGCAACTGGCACGAAGAAGACGAGAGTGGTGTATGCACAGCAGAAGAAGACTATAACGACGTTCGTCGCGTGGCGGGGCTTCTCGACGTCCCCTATTACACCGTTGACTTGTCAAAGGAATACCAAGACAGAGTTTTTAAGCTCTTTCTAGACGAGTACCAAAAAGGCAGAACGCCAAACCCCGACGTATTATGTAATAGAGAGATTAAATTCGGGCCTTTCAAGGAATATGCAAAGAAACTCGGCGCAGACTATATCGCAACCGGACACTATGCAGGCGTAAAACAAGAAAACGGTCGCACTTATCTCATACGCGCAATAGACGAAAACAAGGACCAAACCTACTTCTTAAACCAACTATCGGAAAAGCAAATAGAAAACGTTCTCTTCCCACTAACCGATATTGATAAACCTACGGTAAGGAAAATTGCCGAGCAATACGGTCTTGCAACAGCAAAGAAAAAGGATAGCACGGGAATATGCTTTATAGGCGAACGCGACTTTCGCAAGTTCCTATCCACCTACCTACCAATGAAAGAAGGCGACATAAAAACCCTTGACGGAAAAACAATCGGTAGACACAACGGCGTTTTCTACTACACTATCGGCCAAAGAAAGGGCTTCGGACTTGGTGGAATTGCCGGCGAAAATAACGACGCGCCCTACTATATCATAAAAAAAGACGTATTGAACAATATTCTCTACGTTAACCAAGGCGAATGCGACGAGCTATTCACGAAGTCGCTCGAAACCGAAAAATTCAACTTCATAACCGAAACTATTGCCGACGGCAAGCGTGTAACCTGTAGAATACGTCACCGTCAACCACTCGAATGGGCAACGGCTTATAACCTACCCGATGGTGGAATACGCCTAGAATTTGACAACCATATCCGTGCCATAACGAGTGGCCAATACGCCGTTATCTACGACGATAGAGTCTGCCTAGGCGGTGGAATAATCAAATAAATTCTTTACAAAAACAAAAAGACCGTGATTTTCACGGTCTTTTCTTTGGTTTATTCTCCGTCGTAAAGTAGATTTAACGCATCTACCGTGCCTAACGCGATGACTTTTCCTTCTACTCGCGTTTCAAACGGAATCCCGAACGTTGTGTGCATGCTTTTACATAGTTGTTCAAAAACGCCTTGGTTGTCATTGTACGCGTTCTTGGCTTTTGACGCACTCTCAAACCACGCGGCAATTATGAATTCATAGTCAAGTTGACCCGGGTCTCCTTTCATTGCTAGTAGCGTTTCTTCAATATTTGGCATAGCCTTGAATACTTTTGAGTAACTTACGTCACTACCTGTCGTTACTTCTGCACGATAGCCGTTCGCTACCAATAAATCCATGCCTTCTTCAGCCGTCTTTGGAGCGCATGCCGTGAGCATTACAACACTCAATATCAATATTAAACTGATTATTATTGCTACTTTCTTCATTATTTGAGCGTAATAACTTCCTTAACTGCTTTTACAACGTCAACAACTTCTAGGTTGAATGCTTTGCGTAAATAAGGCACTTTGCCTACTTCGCCGAACTTCTCTTTTACGCCTACGCTACGAACGGGAGTGGGTGCGTTTTCTGCAAGAACTTCACATACTGCGCTACGAAGTCCACCCATTACGTTGTGGTTTTCACAGGTTACTACGGCTCCCGTCTTCTTCGCAGATTTGATAATTGTTTCTGCATCAATAGGCTTAATCGTAGGTGAGCATACCACTTCTACGTCAATGTTTTCTGCCTTTAACTCTTCAGCGGCTTTCAATGCTGTTTCTACCATTATTCCCGATGCTACTATGGTAACGTCCTTACCTTCTCTCAATACGTCGGCTTTGAATAGGTTAAATTCGCAATCTTCGCTATGAACGACAGCGGGGTTCTTACGGTGCATTCTAACGTAAACCGGTCCTTTATGCTCGATAATTTGTGGGAGCGCTTTTTTCAATTCAACAGCATCGGTTGGTTCGTATATAACAATATTAGGTATAGAACGTAGCATTCCTATATCTTCAAAAGGCATATGCGTTCCACCATTGAGTTCAGCTGCTATTCCAGGGTCCGTACCTATGATTTTTACGTTTTGCTTTGCGTAGCAAATTGATATCATTATTTGATCGGCAATTCTTCTCGTTGCAAATGGGGCAAAGCTCGTTATAAAAGGTATATATCCGTAGCTCGATAGTCCTGCTGCTATACCTGCCATATTAGCTTCTGCAATACCTACGTTCAAAGCTCTGTCGGGAAATTCCTTCTCAAGAGCTATTGTTCCTGCGCATTTTGCAAGGTCTGCGTCAAGCACCATAACCTTGTCGTTCTTTTGCATTTGCTCACGCAAAAAATCTACAAATACATCTCTCATCAATACGTCTTGAATCATATTTCACCTCTAATCTCTGCAAGGGCTTGTGCTCTTTGTTCTGCGTTCACGCTCATTGAGTGCGAACCAACTTTTGCGGCTTCAACAAAACTTACGCCTTTACCTTTTATGGTATTCAAAATTACCATTTTTGGTTTACCAATAACGGCTTTTGCTTGTGTTATGGCTTGGTCGATTTGTTCAACGTCATTACCGTCTATCACGTCGAAAACTTCCCAATTGAAAGCTCTCCATTTGGCTGATAGCGAAGCCAAATCGTTAATATCTTTTACGTATCCGTCGAGTTGAAGTTTGTTGTAATCGGTAAATGCGATTAGGTTATCAATACCGTGGCTACCTGCATACATCGCTGCTTCCCAAATTTGACCTTCTTGACTCTCGCCGTCACCTACTATGCAATAAATAGTTGCGTTATCTTTTGCGAGTTTCGAGCCGATTGCAATACCTACTGCACAACTTAAGCCTTGTCCTAACGAGCCTGCTGTCATGTCAACGCCAAGGGTTTTGTTCATGTCGCAGTGGCTGGGTAGGTTAGTCCCACTTTGGTTAAGCGTAGCAAGCTCGCTCTTATCAAAATATCCCATTTCTGCTAGAACAGAATATACTGCAGGCCCTGCGTGTCCTTTACTGCAAACGAGCCTATCTCTGCCTTCCATCTTCGGGTTCTTGGGGTCAACATTCATATGCTTTCCGTATAAAACTGCCAAAACATCGGCTATGGATAAGCATCCGCCTATATGCCCTACGCCTAAACTGCTTATACAGTTCACTATGTTTACTCTAATCTCTTGAGCAAGAGTAGCTAATTCGCTTTTTGCCATAACGTCTCCTATGTTTACTTTATTGTATAAATTGTAAATCTAATTTATTATTCTGTCAATAGACTTAGTCTTTATCGAAATGGATTTTACTTATTTATTTTTATTATGTGCGCGCGAACATTATTCAATTTCGTTGTCACCGAGAAATTTTTGTGGTATGATATAATAGAAATAATTTGGAGGTGCTTAAATGAAGAAAGTTCATTTCACAGAAACCGTCCTACGCGACGCCAACCAATCACTTATTGCAACAAGATTACCCTACGATAAATTCGAAGGCGCTCTAGAAACCATCAACAAAGCCGGCTACTATTCAGCTGAATGTTGGGGTGGCGCAACTTTCGACAGCTGTCTACGTTATCTAGGCGAAGACCCATGGGAAAGACTCAGAAAAATTAAGGCTAAAATGCCCGATACCAAACTTCAAATGCTTCTCCGTGGTCAAAACCTTCTCGGTTATAAACACTATCCGGACGACGTTGTAAGAAAATTCGTCGAACACGCTGTTACAAACGGTATGGACATCATTCGTATTTTCGACGCTCTTAACGACTTAAGAAACATCGAAGTTGCTGTTGACGAAACCATCAAGAGAGGCGCTATGGCTTCTATCGCTATTTCTTATACACAAAGCCCCGTTCATACAATGGAAAAATTCGCTCAAATGGCAAAAGATATGCAAAAAATGGGCGCAGGCTCTATTTGTATTAAGGATATGGCAGGCGTTATGAGTCCTGCAGAAGCTCACGACCTAGTATCCGCTATCAAAGATAGCGTTGACCTACCCGTCGTTCTTCACACTCACTGCACAACCGGTCTTGCATTTATGACAATCCTTAAAGCAGTAGAAGCTGGCGCAGATATCATCGACACTGCAATTTCTTGCTTCTCAGGCGGAACGTCACAACCCGCAACCGAAACCCTTGCTTACGCATTGAAACAACTCGGTTACGAAGTCGACCTAGACGAAAAAGTTCTTAAAGAAATCAACGATTACTTCAAGCCCATCAGAGATGAATTCCTTGCTACAGGCACTCTTGACCCCAAAGTCATGGCAACCGACACGCAAGCACTTAACTACAAAATCCCCGGTGGTATGCTATCCAACCTTATTTCACAACTTAAAGCACAAAACGCTATCGATAAATTAGAAGAAGTTCTTCTCGAAACCCCTAGAGTCCGTGAAGACCTAGGTTATCCCCCACTAGTAACGCCTATGAGCCAAATGGTTGGCGTTCAAGCTGCTACCAACGTTCTAGTCGGCGAAAGATACAAGAATATTGGTAAAGAAGTTAAAGCTTACTGCCGTGGCGAATACGGTAAAGCTCCCGGTGAAATCAATGCTGACCTTATGAAAAAAGCTCTCGGCGACGAAACCCCCGTTACCTGCCGTTACGCAGACCTTCTTGAACCCGAATTCGACAAAGTTAAAGCTACTCTTGGCGACGTTGCTAAAAACGACGAAGACGTTCTATCTTATATCGCATTCCCACAAGTAGCAGAAAAATTCTTTGCTGAAAGAAAAGAAAAAGAAGAAAGAAAAGCTACTTACACTATCGAAATTATGGAGGATAACGACTAATGATACTTGCAGTAGAAAATGTTTCTATTCCTGAAGCTTTACTTCTTTCTGTAGTTGCTATGGCAATCATTATGACCGTTCTTGCTTGCATAATGGGCTTAATTTACGCTATGCGTTACGCTTTCGTAGGCCTTGACGCCCTAAAAGCAAAAATCCTAGCAAAAAAAGCAACCCCTGTTGAAACAGTTGAAGAAGACGTAGTACTTGCACCCGGTAGCTGTGGAGAAGTTGCAACTTTCGGAATTCCCGACCGTGAAGTCGCTATGATTATGGCAATAGTTGCAGACCAACTCAACACCCCACTAAATGAATTAAGATTCATTTCAATAAAAGAAATCGAAGATGCTAAAGGAGAATAACAATGAAATATAAAGTAACACTCAATGGAAAAACTTATGAAGTAGTAGTAGAAAAAGGCGAAGCTATAGTAGCTAAAGAATACGAAGCAGTCGCTCCCCAAGCTCCTCAAGCATCAGTAGCTCCCATAGCAGCTCCCGTTGCACAAGCAGCTCCCGCACAAACCGCTAGCGCAGGCGCAAACGCAACCGTTGCTCCTCTATCAGGAACAATCGCTAACGTTCCCGCAAAAGTAGGTCAAGCTGTTAAGAAAGGCACCCCCATCGTTGTCATCGAAGCTATGAAGATGGAAAACGAAATCGTCGCTGCTAAAGACGGCACCATTACAAATATTTTCGTATCAAAAGGTCAAGCAGTTGCAACCGGCGACGCACTATTTGAACTAGCTTAAGAGGTAAAAGAATGGATATAGGACAACTTTTTATTGACCTAGCTCAAGGCTCAGGATTCGCAAGCTTACCCTGGCAAAACTGGGTAATGATTCTAATCTCTTGCGTTCTTTTGTATCTAGGTATCGCGAAAAAATTCGAACCCCTACTACTTATCGGTATAGCATTCGGTATGCTACTAACGAACTTAACGTTTGCTGACGACCTCATCTACCACCCCGAAATTTGGGTTGGAACTCCGGAAAATCCCGTTACGCACGTTGACTACATAAAAGTTCTACAAGACGGTGGACTCCTCGACGTTCTCTACATCGGCGTTAAGACGGGTGTTTATCCTTGCTTAATTTTCATAGGCGTAGGTGCTATGACCGACTTCGGACCAATGCTCGGCAACCCCAAATCACTTCTACTTGGCGCTACAGCACAATTAGGTATCTTTACGGCTTTCTTCCTAGCTATCGTTTTCGGATTTGCACCCAAAGAAGCTGCTTCTATCGGTATTATCGGTGGCGCAGACGGTCCTACGGCTATTTGGCTAACCAAAACCCTAGCTGCTCACTTACTACCTGCTATCGCTATTGCAGCCTACTCATACATGGCTCTTATCCCCGTTATCCAACCACCTATCATGCGCCTAATGACTACAAAGAAAGAACGCATGATTAAGATGGAAGCTACGAGAGAAGTTTCTAAGCGTGAAAAAATCGTTTTCCCCATCATGGTTACGATTTTCGCTTGCCTATTACTCCCATCCGTTGCTCCCCTACTCGGTTGCTTAATGTTCGGTAACTTGCTAAAAGAATGTGGCGTTACGGAAAGACTAAACGACACTGCTCAAAACGCACTAATGAACATCGTTACGTTGTTCCTAGGAATTTCCGTAGGTGCAACGGCACAAGCTTCCACCTTCCTAAAACTAGACACCATCTTAATCGTTGTTCTCGGTCTATTCGCATTCTGCTTGTCAACGACCGGTGGTCTTCTATTCGGAAAACTTATGTGCTGGTTAACAAAGGGCAAAATCAACC
>JAFXIQ010000030.1 GCA_017533005.1 Clostridia bacterium
ACCTTCGTATTGCTTCTCAAACAAATTAGAAAAATTGACGAGCGTGAAGCAAGAAGAAGATAACTCTTATGACAAAATATCAAAAAGCACTCGAAAGAGTGCTTTTTTTCGTGCAAATAACGTTAGTTCCTTGGAATATTTTGACAGTTACTTCGTACTTGATTTTGTCGCGCGCGTGTGTTATAGTTATAATGTATAAATCTAGGAGCAAGCAGAAAGTTTTCTCCTTCATCTAACTTGTAGGTAGATTATGATTAAAAAGAAATCTTTTTTAGTATTAGTTCTAGCGTTAATTGCAATGGTTTCCGTGTCCGCTGTTTTTTCTTACGCGGGCGCGAGCGCAGTCGCGAGCGAAAGTGGGCGTGATTACATAAGCGTTTCTACGGAAACGCCTGTTAACACCTATTACATCAGTTCCGAAAGCGACTTGGAAGCCTTTTTCAGCACTTGCAACAGTAATAATATGGCAGGGCTAGTAGTGACCGGAACGGCAGATAGTCCACATATAGCAAGAAATAAATGGGTGCTAACCACCGACATTTATATGTCGAGAAAGAGCGCGGAATACGATGCGTTTAGGAATTGGCAAGCTAAATATTTTTGGGGCGAATTTGATGGACAAGGGCACTCAATAGTGGGCTTTGAGATAGATACTATCGCGTTAGAAGAAGCACATCTTAATGATGAAGATATGTTGAGCTTAGATTGCGCGTCGTTCTTTGATTATCTTGGCGATACCGCGTATGTTCACGACATCAACTTTGTTGATGTTAAACTAAAGGCAAATGGTAATGTTTCTTGCAACGAAGGAAACGCAGCTATTGTCGCAAGCACCAACCTAGGTCTTATTGAAAACGTTAAAGTACAAGGCGATATTGAATCAAGGGGCTTTATAGGTGGTATTGCGCTATTAAATCTAGGCACCATAAAAGATTCGCTAGCAATAATCAACGCTACTTGTGAAATCGGGGAAACTACGAGAATAGGTGGCGTAGGCGGTATTACTGCGATAAATCATAGTGACCCCAAAGGTTTTTCCGGTGAAAGTGAGTATAAAGACGACGTAACTACGCCCGGACGTATTGAAAATTGTCATTATATAATGAATCCACAGAACGACGCTTGTTTAGAAATGGTAAACGGCGTGCCTGCTGTAGGACAATCTTTATATGGTAATGAGACGGCTCCGTCAATTCCTGCAAACTCCACTTTGAATAGTGAGTTTGCTAACGAAATCGATACTAATAGCACGGGTACGATAGTATATCCTACTGACGCTAACTACGTCAATGATGGTAAAGTACAAGATTATTTCGACGTTATTTGGGCACTAGAATACTATCTTGAAGACAGCACTAACTACGTTCAAAACAATGAAATCAACCTTTTCAATGCGGAAATATCTAATGATAGGAAGGATTATTTAAGGGGCAGTGGTAGTGGAAGATATACGCGTGGCTATCACGGATTCTATAATGCAGAAAAGTCCGGACTAAACGATATTGCTACTTACGTAGAAAAGGAAGAAAGCGAGCTATTAACACTCCCTAGCGCAACGGAAACCCTCGCGGGAAGCGGAAGCAAAGAGATTCCTTACTTGATAACTTCTATTGCAGATTTAATGAAAGTTAAAGAGATAGAAGTTGATACAGTTAGCCAAAATTATTATTTATTAAAGAATGATTTATGCTTTATCGATTATAAAATGCCTGTAGACGGATATTTGATTGATGAATTCAAAGGCGTTTTTGATGGAAATAATAAGGCGATAACGGGATTAAAGAGTACTAGTTTATTCAATAAAACGACCACGAGTAACAGCTCTGGAGCTTCTGACCCAATCGTTAAAAATCTCTATCTACGTGGACAAGGCGCACCTAACGGACTACTTGCAAGTGAAAACAACGGTACGGTTTCTAACGTAACTGTAAACGTTGCTATGGATAGTGACGATGCCGTCGGCTTGGTTGGTACAAACAACAGCTTGATTTTTAGAAGTACGGTTTATGCAAGTGGACAAGGTGTTGCAGTTTGTAAGAGCGGTGGTGGTGCGTTAAGATACATTCGTAATATGAGTGATTTGCCCTTTATGACTATGTTATATTCCGGAGCAAAGGAATATCTATACAATAATAACGCGAATTGGAATAGTAATGAAACTCCTACAAGTTCGGTAGCTTACGACGGAACGGAGTATTTACTTACCGTAGATAGCAAATACGACCTTGTAAAAATTGTAATCGTTGAGGACGGGAAATTATACTACTCGGAAGGTTGGACGTATGCAAAGAATACGGCTTGGGCTTTCAAGTTAGGTAGTGTTGAAGATATACCCGTTCTCGTTTTCCCAGAGGATAACGTTACCTATAAGTTCGTAACCAAGTTCAGTGGTGGTGGTGAAGATGGCGAAATATTCGGCTACGAAGGATATTTCAGAGAAGAATTTATGTTTTCCACGCTATCACGAGAGGGAGATGCTTGGATAGACGTAAGCGACGATAACGATTTCGGTTACGAAATCAAAGATGATACCATAGAAGAAGACCCACTAGAAATTCGTGCTAACGTTTCTTATGATATCACCGCAACAAATCCCGACGGATTGATGTTCGTTTATGAAGGAATAGCGACTGACGATGAGCGTTTAACCAATAATCATTCGCCTAGACCTATCAGCTTCGAAGCTATCAATTATATGGCGAGAAGAAAGCTAGGCGTAGAGTTTAACGACATTATAGACGGATTGGGACTTAAGCTACAATGGTCATTCAAAGAAATAGGCGCAAGTAGTGCTAGCGCGATACCTTCTAGCGATAAATACGCTAATCGTGGAGAAGGAACTTATTACTTCGAACTACCTTACAACGATTACGCAGATTGTAGGGGCAGTATCGTAATGGAAATCGTTGACGGCGTTTATATCGGAAGATTTAAGTCGCAAACCACGATTTTTGCTGTAAATCTTGATGAAAAGGCAGAGGCCTTAGGCGTTAAGATTGAGGGTACTACGCTTACTTATTCTTGTGACGGAGTGCCTTACGACAACAAATACGCATTGAAGGCAGGCACTTACGTTATGAGTGCTAGCATTGACGCGACTGAAACGAATACAGCAAGTAGTGCAATTGCAGTTTACAGAATAGAAAAGGGTATTCTCGACGTCTATGAAGACGAAGAAAAGACTAAATTTAGAAAGGTTTATTCTTCAATAGGAGGTAACGAAAATACTCCTGAAAACCCAACCCCACATATTTATAACGGCGAAAGTTACGACCCCACCGATTTTACTATGGTAGATTACTATCTACCCGGAATGACGGTAGAAGTACTTAAAGTTATGTGGACTAGCCCAAACGGTATAACAGAAGGTCAAATAGTTACAGAATACAAAAACGCCGGCAAATATACCTTTACGTTAAGGTTCAATAGGGATAACTACAACTATGTTGACGTTAGCGGTGTAGAATTCTATATTGCACCTAAAAATATAGAGATTTCTGCAAATATTGCTGAATTAAACAAACAAATTAGCTATGGTAGCGCGTGTCCGGAAGTTACTATGTCCAAAGACGGCGTTATTGACGGCGACCAAATAACCGGTTATGAAGTAAAAACAGACTACGTACCGTTTGAATCAGGTATAGGTACTTATGAAGTATCGTATCAAGCAGTATCAAAAACTAACTCTAACTACAACGTAGTTGTAAATAATTCGACTAGTTTTGAAGTAGTTAAGGCAGATTTCGACGTAAGTAAAGCGTTAGAAGATATGACGGTTACCTACGACGGAAGTGCACGCTCTTTGGTCGCAGATACGACGGCAATAGCTATGCCTACGGGGGATAATGGAAGTTACGAATATGCTCTTGAGTATTCGTTAGGGGATACTAAACAAAGCGAGCCTATTAGTCTAACCGACGCAGGTGTTTATGAGATAACTTTGAGCGTAACTGCTAGCGAAAACTACAACGTAGCAAAGGTAACGAAAACGCTCACAATTAACCGCTTAGAAATAAAAATTATCGCAAAGAGTAAGGAAATAATGTTCGGTGAAGCAGTAACCGGACTCACCTATACCGCTGTTAAATTCGCGGATGATTCGGGCGATTATACTAGCGAAATAAGCTCGGGAATTACGCTCAACGTCAAAGATTACGTAATGGGCGAAGCCGGTACGTTAAACGAAGAGAAAACCGCATATTTGTACGTCATAGAAGTAACTATGACTGCTGGAAATTACGGCACAAATTACTTCTTGAAAGCTAGCGAAAGCGGTACGCTTACGGTAAACAAACATACTCCACAAGCAACTTTAACTAACGACATATTCGTTTACGACGGAAATACTATCGACAGTAGAATTGCTTTTACTGATGATGCAACTTACGACGTAATTGGTTGGTGTTCAGTTAAAAACAACGTTGAAACGGCTTTAGAATCGGCGCCTAAAAATGCAAATAACGGCGAAAAATACAGATTATACGTTAGCGTTTCTAGCAGTGCAAAATACGTAGCTCTATCGGAGGCTTATGTCGATTTCTATATTGAAAAGGCTGATTTAACGAGCGTTATTTACTTGAAATATAATAGTGGTTCGATTAACGGCATCGTTAACGAAAATGGTACGAGCGTTATTTATAACGGCGAAGACTACGTGCTTACGGTAGATGAATCAACGCTTCCTGCAGGCGAAAGATTCGTAGTTCAATATCAAATAGGCACGCCTATGGTAGAAAAGTTGGCAATTAAGGACGTTGGAAGTATCGAAAACTTCTCGATTTCTTTGATGGGTAACGGAAACTATAAGATTTGGAAGAAAGAGTATACGAGCTTTAGCGTAACACCTAAAACTATAGGCGTTAAATTCGATAATAATAACGCACAATACACTTCTCTCGCTATAACACCGATTATCTCACTCGCAGACGGTTATAGCATATTCGATAACGATTCAGTAGATTTCAGCTACGTGGTTGAAGGTAATAAAGAAATACTACTTCCCGATGCGTATACGCTAATCATTAGCAGTATGAACGACAACTACGTCGTTGAAAACAACAACGCTTGCGAATTAGAGTTCGAAGTAACTTATGCAACGGTAGAAGTAGACCTTAATAACGTTCAAGACTTTGAATTTGTCTATAGAGATACTTTCACCAAGGTCGGCAATAGATATTCTTTCAAAAAGCCTATTCGCGTTACGATGGGTGGTGTTGAAAGTGAACAAGAATTGAGCTTTATCATTGATAGCACTTCGGCGATTTTGAACGTGGGTGATTACAACGTTCATAGCATTCTTGATGCAATGAAAGATGAAGTCAAACTTGCCGAGTTTAGCGTCGTAAACAAGGAAAATAAGGTCAAAATTGTGCCTAGAGCATTGACTTTTGAATGGGAACTCGACGATAGCTACGTTTATTCGGGCGAAGTTCTTCAATATATGGAACAATACGACAATAGTAAGATTACACCCGTAGGAATCAACGCTAAAGACCCGTATACGATTAGCTTTACGCCAAATATAACACCGAAAAACGTTGGCGAATACACCTTTACGGCAACGCTAGACGCTTCTTATACCAATAACTATTACATTGCCTCTGCCACAACTAAAGTTGTTATTATTACACCTGCAGAGCTTGAAGTTGGCGTGGGCGGTAAAACGATTAAAGTCGCTTCACAAGTTCCTACGGACTTCGAAGTGAACTATCCTAATCTGGACAAGGGGGTTCTTGGTAACGATACCCTTGAATATAGCTTCTCAACGACTTATACGGCAAATAGCCCGAAAGGAAGCTACGACGTTAACGTTGCTATTACGGATAGAAACTATACTTTAACAAAAGTAACGAGTAAAGAACTAGTTGTAGAAAACTACGCTTTCGACGGCGTTACGGTAGGGGCTACGACGGCAACTTATAACGGCGAAAGAATACCCGTTGAATTAAATAATTTGCCCACAGGTACAAGCGTGCAATATTCAAACGATATTATCAATGCGGGAACACATAACGTTACGCTCACGCTAACACATCCACATTACGACACCCGCGAAATCCCCGTTGAGTTTGTAGTTCAAAAAGGTACGCCTTTAGTAGTTCCATCTACGGATACCTTGCGCGTTAAACTTGTTAAAGACTTTGTGCTAACTAGCGAGCAAATCATTGCTTCGGCAACCTTTAATTCACAAGCAATTATCGGCACTTACAGCTATCAAGAAGGTACTATGCTCGAGCTAGGCGTTAAGAGCTATACATTCACTTTTACTCCTGACAATGCTAACTTAAACGTTGTCGGTGGACTACAAATGATGATTGAAGGCTATATCGAACAACAAGACATCATATTTGATTACGGTCAAAATAATGAAGACGTTTCCTCTAGCGTAGTAGGCGATACCATCAAGATAGAAGCAACGGATAGCTACGAAATTACACTCGATTTCGTAAACAAAGACGATTATATGGGCCTTGTTATTATGTACGTAAACGGCACGCCTAACCTTTCCGGATACTACGTTTGCGAAGAAGATGAAGAAGTAACTATAGAATACAAAGTAGGCGAAACCGTGCTATATTCACAAAGATTCTCTGTTAAAATCAACAAATCGACCGTGGAGGAACCGGACGTTCCGTCCACACCGAATACCCCCACTAATCCCACTCCCGATAATGGTGAAGTGAACAATGGTGGTGGTGAAATTAACGTAGAAGTCAGTGAAGAGAGCAAGCAAAAACTGATTATTATAGGCTGTTCAGTTGGTGGTGGTGTGGTTTTGATTGCTGTAATAATAGTAGTCATTGTAGTGCTACACAAAAAGAAAAATAAAGAATCCACCCCAGACAAAAAAATATAGATGGAAGGTATTATGAGAAAAAAATTACTAGTCGTTCTAGGCATAGTCTTAATCGCACTGATGCTAGTTGCTTGTGACGCAGGTGCGTCTAACAACGGGGATAAGGGGCCCGTTATGCCTACGTTATCATCGATAGACGTTAAGTGTTTGTCTGACCCAAAATTAGCGCCTGAAGACGCGCCTGTTTGCCTTACGTTAGTAAAAGACAAATGTGAAACAATTGCGCTTATTTTGAATTTTGATAATCCTTCTAAACTAGATATACTCGAATTCACAATCAACGACGTTAAGTATGCAAAAGAGAAGTTTGCAGAAGAGTCAACGACTAGTAAAATCATAATCGAAGATTATAAAATAGACCAAACGTCCGGAGACTTTAGTATCAAGGTAAAAGACGTCTATTATAGGACTTCAACTGAAACCAAACTCGTTACCGGATTAAAGAATAACGTTAAGAACTTCCGTATCAATCCCACATTTAAAATCACGCTAGATTACTCTATGGGAAGAATAGACGTTGGACGTGACCCCATAGAAATAGGCGATAATGTCTTTATGGAAAAAATAGCTCTACCCGGGGAATTTATGATGAATAACGTCGCCTCGAACGGCTATGGGCATGCTGGTTGGCTTTTCTCTGGTTGGTGGACCGAAAAAGGCGGTAAGGGTACCCAATATTCGAATAGCGATGATTATAAGTTCTATACTGATATGACTTTTTACGCATATTACGAGCGCCCGTTCACGTATAAAATTTTAGGGGAAGAAGGCTCTAAATATGCCGTTATAGACGGTACTACAAAGAAAGGCGAGAGCGCTAGCACCATTCTAATTCCCGATACGCTAGATGGTGTTCCCGTTACTGAAATAGGCGCGAACGCATTCGAAAAATGTAAAAATAAAGTATCCTTTACAATACCTAATTCCGTTGAAAAAATCGGCAAATTTGCCTTTGCGAACAAGAAGAATATATCTATAAATCTTGCTAACGTTCGTGAAATCGGCGAGAGTGCGTTCGAGGGTTGCGACTATATTAATATCGCTGAAAAAGGCCTACCATCATCATTGAAAGTTATCGGAAAAAGAGCCTTTGCTCATACGCAATGGGAAGAAACAAAAGTGTATAACTACGAAGGTAACGTAAACGGTACTTTCTATAATACGTTGGTTATTCCCGCAACGCTAGAAAAGCTTGGCAACTACGCTTTTTCTGGTAGCCTTTTCAAAAAGGTATGGTTTATGGAAGGTAGCTTGATTGAATGGGATGACGAGCATAAAGATGGTGAAGATGCTACCGAGTTCGAGGGCGAATACGCTTTTGCGTATAACGACGCTTTGAAACAGTTTTGGTCGGGCGCTAAATTTAAGGCGACGACAACGGAAATGACTTACGATTGCAACGGAATAGCCACCATTCCAAGATATGCTTTTTACAACTGCAAAAATTTAGACTCCGATTCCAGCAAATCTGGCGCAGGTGTTAAACTTCTTGAAGGTTTGGTAGTAATCAGAGAAGGAGCGTTCGCTTCAAGAGCTTCTGACGTGTCTTCCGGAATGAATTTATTCACGAGAGTGGTTTTCCCATCAACTGTTAGATATATCGGCAAAGAAGCTTTCATTAACGCTAGCCTAGTTAACGGTGTAGACTTTTCTAAATGCGTTAACGGTGTTACGCTCGACGCGTGGTGCTTCTCTAACACTAAATTCAAAGAGATAGAAATACCTAAGGTGTTGACGTATGGCGATGCACCTTTCTGGGGGAACGTTTGGTTGGAATCCGTCTACATCAACAACACAGATTACATACCAACTTGTAAGGAAGTTACCGCAGGTACGGCAACTTCTAGATACGTTAAATACTACGTTAGCGATAACCTTTTGCACAAATATAGAAGCGACTTTACCTGGGCAACTGAATACGGCGACAGCATACTATCTAGTAGCAACATCATAACGCTAGCAGATATCAAATTCTCTTTTGACGTAGTAGGTTCGGAAACCATTGGTAGCAACGTATACAACTACGTAAATCTTACGCACGTATTTGACCACAGTAAAACGAATATAACCGTACCTAGCGAATTTTATACGAACGGAAGAACGCATTACGTAACGCAAATCGGTTCGTTTTGTATGAATGAAAAAGTAACGACAATTAACTTGCCGTCAACGATTAAAGTTATTAATGATAACGCCTTCGTTGGTACTGAATCACTGACAAGTGTAAACTGGAGCGATTTAACGTCCCTAGAAAAGATAGGGGAACGTGCCTTTATGAGTACGTCGATAGTTAGCTTCACGTCTACGTCAAGTTTGCGCGAAATAGGAGGACAAGCATTCCATAATTGTAATAGCTTAACAAAAGTTGCACTCATCGAAGCTAGTAATATGAAGGTGGGAATTTCGGCGTTCAGCGATTGCGATTATCTACGTACGGTGACGCTTTCTCATAACGTTTTGAATCTAGGTAGCTACGCTTTTGCTAACAACGTTAGATTAGAAAGCATCTATATGGAACACGGCAATTTGCCGACGTATCCGGTAGGTGATAGCGTTAAACAAAGCCCCTTCATAAACGATGATAAAGCAACAGTTTATTTCAACAGAGAAAGCGCATACAACACGTTTAAGGATACCTATCAAGGCGTTTCAGATTCCTCAGGTGTTAAATTTGGTAAATGTCTATGGGTAGACGGCGAGCCTGATTTAACAACGAAAACAACCGATTGTACGTGGTAAATTAGGGTTTTTACATAAATAAAAAAGCACTCCGAAGAGTGCTTTTTTTGTTGTATAAATTCTAGTACATATCAGGGTTTTGAGGCATCATAGGAGCTGGAGGCTCGGGAATGTCTACTACTAGGCTTTCGGTAGTGAGTAGGGTTGATGCTACGCTAGATGCGTTTTGGAGTGCGCTACGCGTAACTTTAGTGGGGTCTATGATACCGGCTTTTACGATGTCGCAATAAACGTTTCTTAATGCGTCGTAGCCGTAGTTAGTTGCTTTTGAACTCTTAACTTTTTCTACTACTACGCCACCGTCAACACCACAGTTTTCTGCAATTTGGCGTAGGGGAGCTTCGAGAGCTTTTAAGATGATTTGTGCACCCGTCTTGTAATCGCCATTTAGTTTGTTGGTAGCTTTTTCTACCTTGGAAATAATGCTTGCTAGAGCAATACCACCACCGGGGACCATGCCTTCTTCAACAGCTGCTTTCGTTGCTGCGAGTGCGTCTTCCATACGGAGTTTAGCTTCTTGCATTTCAACTTCGGTTGCTGCGCCTACGTTGATAACTGCTACGCCACCTGATAGTTTTGCTAGGCGTTCACGTAGTTTTTCTTTGTCGTAATCAGAAGTAGCAACTTTTAGTTCTTCCTTGATAGATGCGATTCTGCCTGCAATAGCTTGTGGATTGCCTGCTCCGTCGATGATTGTGGTGTTTTCTTTGTCAACCTTAATCATTCTTGCACGACCGAGTTGATGTAGTTTAGCATCTTTAAGTTCGAGTCCTAATTCTTCGCTAATAACTTGTCCACCTGTTAGAATTGCAATGTCTGCAAGTACGTCTTTTCTTCTTGGTCCGTAGTAAGGTGCTTTAACTGCGATACATGAGAATACGCCTTTTAGTTTGTTCAATACTAGGTTGGTAGTAACTTCTTGGTCGTAGTCGTCTGCGATAATTACTAGACGTAAACCGTTCTTGATAACTTGTTCAATAATAGGAATAAGCTCTTGAATAGAGTTAATCTTTCTATCGGTAATCAAAATTACAGGACTTTCGTATTCGGCAACCATTTTTTTGAGGTCGGTAGCCATATATGCGCTTATGTAACCACGGTCGAATTGCATACCTTCTACTAAAGTTAGCTCGGTATCCATGGTTTTTCCTTCTTGAACGGTGATAACTCCGTCGGTGCCAACCTTTTCCATAGCGGTTGCTATCATTTCGCCAACAAATTCGCTTCCTGCAGAAATGCTTGCTACTGACATAATGTCGGTTTTGTTAAGAACGGGTTTGCTGATAGCTTTTAGCTCTTGTACTGCTACGTCGGTTGCTTCTTGTATACCTTTACGAAGTAGCATGGGGTTTGCGCCAGCTGCTACGTTCTTCAAGCCTTCTTTTATGATAGCTTGTGCTAGAACGGCTGCGGTAGTCGTGCCGTCACCTGCTACTGAATTGGTTTTTTCTGATACTTGTTTGATAAGTTGTACGCCTAGATTTTCAAAGGGGTCTTTAACTTCTATTTCTCTAGCGATGCTTACACCGTCATTGGTGATAAGAGGGGTGTTGTACTTTATTTCAAGTACTACGTTTCTGCCTCTAGGTCCGAGTGTGAGTTTAACGGTGTTAGCCAAAGTGTTAACACCAGCTTCTAGGGCTTTGCGAGCGTCTTCTCCATAAATAATTTGTTTTGCCATTATCGTCTCCTTAATCTTCTACAATTGCAAGTATGTCGCTTTGTCTAATAACAACGTATTCCTTGCCGTCTAGTTTTACGTTTGAGCCTGCATAATCACTGTAAACGACGTTGTCGCCTACTTTAACTTCCATTTTTACTTCGTTACCGTTTACCATGCCACCTTTTCCAACTGCAATAACTTTTGCGATTTGTGGCTTTTCTTTTGAATTTGTGGTCAAAATTAGTCCAAATGACGTGGTTTCGTTCTCTTCTACGTGTTCAACGACAACTCTGTCGAATAAAGGCACTAGTTTCATGCCATATACCTCCGTGTTAGGTTAAATTTAATTTAGCAGTCGCAACCTGCGAGTGCTAATGTTTGCATTATAGCATAGGGGAGTTTGTATTGCAAGTAAAAGGGGAAATAAATTTGCAAATTTTTTGTCGACATATATAATAAATTCGCACGCCTACTTGAAAAACTACCTCATATATGCTATCATATAGAAAAACAAATTGGAGAATTACTATGGATAAATGGGATGCTAGATTTATGGAAATGGCTTATACGGTAAGCAACTGGTCTTCTTGTTACAAAGAAAACAGACAAGTCGGTGCCGTTGTTGTAAGGGACAAGAGAATACTTACTACGGGTTATAACGGAGCTGGTGCAGGCATTAAGAGCTGTAAAGAAAGAGGTGAATGTATAAGACAAATTAAAGGCATCGCATCGGGCACTTGCCACGAGATTTGTTATGCTGTTCACGCTGAACAAAACGCTATCATTCAAGCTGCAAAAATTGGTGTTTCTCTAGAGGGAGCTACTCTTTATTGTACGCATCAACCCTGCTCTATTTGTGCAAAAATGATTATAAATAGTGGTATTAAACGCGTAATTTACGACCAAGGTTATCCTGATGAATTTAGTATGGAAATGTTCACGGAAGCAGGTCTAGAAGTAGTTAAATTCGAAACGCTTAAATAATTTATCCATATTATAACCAACGTTGTAACGCCTAGCTAGTTCTAGGCGTTTTTTATTGCAAAGAAAAGCCGGATAATAGAATAACTTCGCTTGTTATTACGTATCTTGTTCCTGATAGTAAATCTCTAGAATTATTCATTGATATAACAGCGTCCACGCCACCAAACAACGGCTCTATAAGCGATACGAGCGCGTTTTCTACGTCGTCGGACTGCTTTGTGGAATAAACGCGCTCTTTAAGCGCAAGAAGTGAATTCCTTGTGCTAGACATTCTGTTTATCGCATCGCTATCCGTCAAGCTGTTAGTGGCAAGCTCTTCTATTATGGTGTTCAAATTGCATATTTCTTTTTCCAAGGTGGTTATAACTTCATTGAGAATTGAGTAGAACGCGCGACCTTCATAGGTGCGAGTGTTGCAAGAAGAGAATTCTAATATGCACGTGTTTGCATTTTTATCCGATACTGATTGCGCTGACTTTTTGTCGAAATATGTAGCGTAGGCTACAAAATATTGCGAATTTTTGTGATAAATATACCCTGCGCAACCACCGGCACGTAGCATTGTTGCTTGTGCTAAAGCGTCGGATTTAAGGTTAAACGGAGTGCTCATAACAACGTAATAAGTGGAAGGTTTTTTGCCGATAAAGTTCTCTTTCAATGTAGTGATTACACCGTTATCCGTGAGAAATTCTGAACTGATTATAACAACGATAACCACGATTAAAATGCTCGCAACGAATACCAATTCCAATGAGATTTTCTTGTGCTTTTTCGGCGCAGGTGGAGTTGGCGTGTGTGTAGGCTTATCATATCTGAACACGAATTGAGAGTAATCCATCAATTATGATTTTACGCTTGCGTGGGCATTTTTATTACCTACGCGTGCGCCTGTGAGTAATAATATAGTAAAATTACGCGCGCGAGTTTGACACGCGCGCTTTTATATAGTAAGATTGTGTCATTGACAAAGGCGAATACGTAGTATTCCCAGAGTTTCGGAGGTTATACCTTAATGGTTTTCACACATTTTAAGCATGCTCACAAGGTTTTAATTGTGCTAATGGCGCTGACTTTCCTTATCGGTTGTTGCGCCTTTTCCATTTCTATGCAAGACGACGTTCAGTTTGTTGCTGAAGCTGGTGCCAACAGTAGTGAAGGAACGCTTCTAGAAAGCAATACCGGTTTGCAAGTCGGATACAACACGTTATCGACGGGTTCTTACGACAATTCTTCGACGCCCGGTAATGACCCTGATTTAGGAGCATCAAAACAAGGCTTCGACTTCTTCGCAACCGATGGCGCGAGCGCAGGCTTCTTAGCTAACAACCACGTTATATTCCACAGCGGAAGCTTGGCAACAATGCCTATGCTATCCATGGAAAACGAATATAACGGCGTTGCAAGTGCGATAGCAGATAGAAACGTTACCACTACGGTAACATTCTCTGCCAAGATAAGAATTGCTTCGGGAACGGCACCGTTGAAATTATCTATGTACTGGTATCCGAATGGTAAAGACAACGAGTATTTACTATCAAACGAAGTTAGTCAAACTTTGAATTCATCGGAAACCACTATTAGCATCACCCTAGGCGGTGACGCAGGTACTATCAATATGGACCCGACTAGTGGCGACTACGAACATTACCTAACCTATTACGGTGGCAATAAGTTGTTCGTAAAAGAGGGCGAGAGTTTAGAATCACCTTGCTTCTTAATTAAAATCAACGACGGTGGAGCGAACGTTTCTAACGTCTATTTGTCAAACCCAAGAATTACCGTTGACGTAGATATGGGTATTAGTTTCGATACAGAATCAGTGAGCGTTTCTGTTTCCGGAAAAAATAGAGCTGAAAAAACCATTTCAAATGCATTAACCACTAACGCATCCGAACTCGCTAACTTATACGTAAAAGCAGGGGATATTATTACGATTACTTCCTACGTCAAACTAGACCTAACACAAGAAAAATACGATTATCCTAGTTATTACACGAGAATTTTCGATACTTATGGCAAGAGTTGTATAGACTGGTATGCTTACGACGGAGATTACGGCGGAAGTAACATTTCGTACACTAGCCGTTTGGCATTCGATAAAGACCACGACGGCGAGTTAGATTTATTTAACCAAAGTTCCAATAACTTCACTTACGTAGATCCGTCTTCAGATAGTTTTGGATATAATATGTATTGCGGTTACGTAGCTAGCTTCGTAGTTGATGCCGGCGTTGCTAACGCTGTAAACGGATACGTAAACCTTGCTCCCAGAGTTATCAACGGCGTTCATAACGGCAACAAAACTTATGCATATGGTAACAATAACGGCGATGCTATCAAAATCCGTGTAGACGCTACAGCGCCTTCTTCACCGATTATCGACGAAAATTCCGACTTGGGTAAAGCTATCGCTAACAATAGTTGGTATACGGAAACCTTCGAAATGCAACTTGAGTACGATACTAGCGTAATTAAAAACGTTAGAGCTTCGGAAAAAGTTTATGCGTTCGTACTCCATAATTCGGTTTCTACCGTTGACTTCGATAGATACAACTTTGCAGAAAACATCAATGCACCTTACAACTATACGTATTACGTAGACAACGGTTATGGTGTTTCAACTGCAACGCAAGGCTCTGCTCCTAGACAAAACTTAGGCGCTTATAACAATAACGCAGACCAAAAAACAGCTATCGATTTTTCTGAAAAAGGAATTTATACTCTAGTATTGTTCGCAGTCGACTCTGCTGGTAACGTTTCACTAGCGACTATTTATAGTGTTGCTACGGGTAACGAAGTTAGAATAGATGCTGAAAATATAGACATTGGTTTCGAAGTCTACTTCAGAGATAATCAGTACAGCTATGATGCGGCATCGGTGATGTTTAATAGGAGCTACGTCTTCGTTGGCGACGAGTATCATAAGACGGTTATTGAAGGCGGTGCTGTTAAGACTATTTTCACGGCTGAAGATAAAGATTACTTACAATCAAAATACGTTTTCTTGAGAGGCGAAGGTACTGCCAAGAGAGAACAATGGGTTACGATTAGGCTCGTTATGAGAGCTCAACAATATAACAACTACAACCTTGTAAGTTATACGAATGAGTACGAAATCAGTTCTAGTTCCCCACAATATCGTGTTGTAAGAAACGATAACGAAAGCATTCGTTACTACGAAATTACGTATTTAATTTCCGATGACGTCAAGGATAAAGAGTCCGGCGTTATCAAACTATATTTCCACAGAAGAGCAAATATCGAAAATACCCAAGAAGATTACACCTTCACTTTGATGGGCGATAAGACTCCCGTTCCTGTGGATATTGCAGGCGATTTAAGAGCTTATTACACGCAAAACGTTACGAAAGTATACTTAAATCCCGTTCCTGACTTCAACGTAAGTTACTATAAGCCCATTCAATTTGACGTTTACGTTGCTTACAGCGAACCTGACGCCGAAGGTAAGAGATATCCCATAAACGGCGGATATATTGTTTATAATGGCATACGTTATAAGATTAGCAACGACATCAGTTTGAGAGACGTTTCTACGGGCGTTCTCGATATTACGCTATACGACGACGGTAATAATGAAGTCGCTAAACTTAAATCTGCATATCCGATAAAGAACACTTATCGTGCAGAGAGTGAAGCTCAATTTATCGACGGCATTTATCACGGTGTTTTCATTGTTACGGGTATAGATATGATGCTCGCTAGTGAAATCGGATACGTAGACGCAGGCAAGTATTTCTATACTGCAGAAATCGATTCGTTAAGCGCAACCAGCTATTACGGTGAGTTGTTCAGCGAGATAGAAATTAAAAAAGCAGACCCCGAGGTCATCGAACCTTTTGCAAAGAGCTCGTTGATTTATGGTCAAAGTCTAGCCGATTTGGGCTTCAACAGCTATGACGGCGTAGGTGGTGCAGTTATAACTGACGAAATGCTTTTCGTTGATACCATCTATCAACGCGTTCATTCGGGTGTTTACGGTCACTACGAAATTATCAACCCAGAACCCGGAACTCCTGACTATATTCGTCACGACGTAAGCGATAAAGTTCTGGTTACCATTACGTTCTATCCTATAGACGTTTCTATGGCTTCGAAAGAACAAATTTCTCAAAACTGGGAATATTACGAGAGATTCTACAGCCCGATAAAAGACTTGAACAATAATATCATAGATTACGAACTCATTCCGGGTACGCAACATAGTGGCAACTACAATCAACGTTCTTACGCTGTTTACGTTAAGATTGAGCATGCTAACGCAGAAATTAATATCGTTGCAGATAGCGATAACTACGTCTACGACGGAACGCCAAAGACGCTAGAACCTTATGCATTCGTTCGTGATGCTAATGAAAACGAAGTTAAACTCGAAGACGTAGAAATACTCATGAAGTACAGACCTTCTTCGGCTGGAGAAGATACGCCTTGGGATTTAATTCCACCGACGATTGCGGGAACTTACATAGTAAGCCTACAAATCAATTCTCAAAACTCCAATTATAAGAGCGAAGAAACGACTAGATTCTTGACAATAGCAAAGAAAACGCTAGACGTTATGCCGGTAGATAACCCCAACCAAGAAAGCATTACGCCCGCACAATTCGGCGACGTAATGGTTTCTGAAAGACTCACTTATACTTACGGTAAGTTGAGTAGGGCTTTCTATAAAGCTAGCTACGTTGAAAACGGTATTATAGTAGACGTTCCGTTGAACGTTGCAAATAACTACGTATACAGCTTCAAGAAGGTTCGCGACGCTCTAGGTCAAAGCGTAAACGAGGATTGGACGGAAAGCGTTAACAACATTTCTAACAATATGCTAGACGCCGGTACTTACGTAATGAAAGCATCTATTAACAATAGCAACTACGAAGGTGAAAGAAATATTTTGGTAGTAGTTAATAGGGCAATCGTTACGCTATCAAGCGACCCAAAACCCATTGCTACGTATACGGCTTATGCTAGAAACAATATCAACCTAGGCGAAAATAGAGCACACCTTGAATATGGTATGACATTAAAAGAAGCAAGTGAAATTATGCTCGATTTCTCAAGTCAACCTATTCTCGCATATTACACTTTTGGCGCTTCTACCGAAAAGAATACTATACCCGGTAGATTCTATTATCAAGACGAAATATCTTACTACAACAATCAAGGTATCTACAGCAATTATCCAAGAAATGCATACGGCGAAGTAATACTTCCCGTTAAATACGACACCGTTGACCCCAATATGTTGAGTTACTACTCACTACTACTCTATTGGGAAGCAGGTAGCTATGTTGACGGCAACTTCGTTGCAGATACTAACTACGCTATAGTTTCTAACACTACGGACGTTATAGTAACCAAGGCAACTCCTGATTTCAGCGCACTTAAGTTATCAACAATCACTTACGGCGATGCACTCAGCGAGAGTGTATTCGAAGGTGAAATCACGGCAGTAGGCGGTTTTGTATTCCCAATAGAAAGCTATACTTTGAGTAAGAACCAAGACGAAAATCTTATCCTTAACGGTGGAAATACTACGGTTCCTTGTAGCTTTATCGTTAATTCAAGCGAATATAGTGACAACTATCGTTCGGTTACTTCGGGATTTAACGTACCTATCACGGTCGAAAAGAAAGCCGTCGAAATCACCATTGAAGGCTTGAACAAGGTCTTAAAAGACGATTACAATGGCGCTGAAGATATTGAAGAAGCCATTTCACACGTTTTCGGCACTCTATACAATACGCCAACGTATAAACTCTATGCAAAAAATGCAACCGATGCACAAGCTGGAGATGAAAATACGGAAAATTCAAAGGGTGAAGAAATAAAGAATAAGAACATCCAAGTTGACTTCAAGTATTATAGTGGTACCGACGCTATATACATCACCAACGAAACTTGGGTAGGCCTATACTCTGCTACGGCTACGATAAACAACGGCAACTACGTTGGTAGCGTTGAATTTAAGTTCGTTGTAGTTAAAGCTGAATTGAAACTATCCGAAGAAATCGGAGAAATCATGGGCGAATACGGAACTTCTCTTGGCGAATTATTCAATAAGAACGTAATGTTAACCGATAGTATCCATAATATTCACGGTAATTTAACGTTCAAAGATAAGGATACCAAACCTAACGTTGGTAACAGCACGGAATACGAAATGCTATTCACTGCCGAAAGTAGCTATACTGAATTATATAACACCAACTTCAAACCATTCACTTCAAAGGTTACCCCCGTAATTGAAAAGAAAACACTAGATTTAACAATCGAAGGTTTGGAACACAAATACGACGAAAGTGCTAAAAAAGTAACTTGCGAAGTAGTTAACCCAGAAAACCCCGAAGAAAAGCTTCCTATTGTTATTACGTATAAGAAAGGGCAAGAAACGATAGCAAGCGCACCTACGGAAGCAGGTCAATACAGAGTTACCGTTGAAATCGATAGTAGCGTAGCGAATTATCGCGCAAAGAGTGAAGTCGTTATGACTATCAGCAAAGCTGATATCAACATTTCTGAAGAAACGATTACGCTAGTTTATAATGGAAAAGCTCAAAACGCAAGACCTGAATATACTACGAGTTTAGTCGGTAAAGAAATCGTTTTCGACGACGAAAATTACACGGTTAATTACTACGATTACAGTGGAATTAACAAGCTAAATTACGTACCGTCTGCAGTTGGTAAGTATTACGTTGACGTTGTAATTTCTACGAGCAACTATTATGGCATAACGGCAAACAGAATAGAAATGATTATCAAGCCTGATATGGAAGAAACTCTAGACGGGCTCAATCAAACCTATTGCCCACCGTCAACGGATATAAATGCGGAAGTCGTTAGACCGGTTACCGTTGTATTTAACGACGTAGACGGAGCTCCACATCCTGCAGTTAACTACTTGGTAACTTATCGCAAAGTAGGCGAGAGTGATTATAGCGATTATTTTAACACGAACGCAGGCTCTTACGACGTTAAAGTAGCTTTCAACGAGAACGGCTACACCGAAGTTATAACGGCTACAATGGTTATTGCTAAAAAATCCATTGACGTACCGTTAAGAAGTGAGTATAGAACTACCTATACTGCTTCGGCAATTATGTTCAACATAAATAACGAGCTACCTAACCCTGTTATCGACGCTACGTATAAGTTTAGAGCTTACGGTTCGCAACACGAATTTGTTGCTAACTCACAAGAACATCCTTACCCCATAAACGCTGGAGAATATGAAGTTGAAATCACTTTGAAAGACGTCAACTATCAAGGCGTAGGTTACACTAAACTTGTTATCGAACGTGCAAATCTAATTATTCCGGAAGACGGACTACCTTTCGTAAAGGGCAGTATCTATTACAGCGCTAACAACGAGAGCGTAGAATTTATGAAAGATGCAGAAGGCGTTAACACCGGTAAAGTTTACTTCGGTGGTGTTGAAATGAAGAGATTCGGTAGCTGGCACGTTCTTAAGACCGAGAACGGTGGCAACGATATTTCTAGATTGAGCGTTGGCAACCATAACGTAGACGTAACTTTCGTATTGGATGAAACCTTTATGATAAGCTATGGCAACGATGCTAACGGCGATGCTATTTACAGAGAAGAATATGCGTCTAACTTCAATCCTGTAACGACAACTTTAGCTATCAGGATTGAAAAACGCAATATCGGTGAATTTATTACATTTGTAGAAAGTAGCTTACTACACGTTTATACTACGGAAACCTTGAAGGCAGAGGCTTATATTTTGAGCGATGCAAATATCGTAGAAGGCTACCCGATGATATCATTAAGAATCAACTATGGCGCTGCAGGTACTGCAGGCGTAGTAGAAGTAGGAACGTATAACGACGTTCGTGCAGAAATCGTTGATGCAAACTATACGGGTACAAGTAGCTCTGTAACGCTTAAAGTACTACCTGCAACACCTACGGTTATACTTCCCACACACAAAGTCGTTGATATTCATACCACGCTAACGAACGATAAACTCAATAAAGACGGCAGTGCTTACATAGTTAAGAAATCCGGTGAACACGTTCTAGTTGACGGTTCGTTCACGATATATGGTGAATATAACAATATGGTAATGGATAAGGCAAATAATAACGTTATCTTCGTTACCTTCACGCCCACTCTTACTAGCTCGTATAACGTAGTTACTACGGCTATGGATATCTTCGTAACAGGCGAAACTGTTACGGTTACAAACGTCACGGCTACGCTTAAAGCTGGTATGTCTAACGCATACGGCGTTAAACTTTCGGCGTTTGAACTAACCGGAAACACTTCTATCGACGGTACAATTCAATGGATGAATCCCGATTACGTTCCCAACGTTGGCGAAGTAGTTTATTGTGAATTTATTCCTAGCGATGCGTATATCGATACTCATAACATCGTTACCAATATCCCCGTTACTATTTCCGTAGCACAAGGGGAAGCAAACGTCAATAGCGACGTTTCAGAAGTGCGCGTTTACGTTGGCAAGACCTTAAAAGACTATATCTTAACTCTTGACATTCGTGATACGGCTACAGGCGAAGCTATTACGGGTTATAAATACGAAATAAGAGAAAGTGAAAACGTAGGCGTAGATTTCAATAGAGTTATCACTGATAGCGACGTTGAAACAAGCAACTTCTTAAGATTGAACGTTCACGTTACACACGCTAACTATGCAGAAATAACTGCATCTATCGTGGTCCGCGCATTCTATTTAATCGAAGAAGACGCGTTTAGCATTGCTAACAAGAACAAGGATTACGACGGCGAAAACGTAGAAATTGAAGACTTAGGTATTTCTGTGGGTAACACACTTTACCCATTGTCAAACGATAAATATCATATCGTTTCCATATTGAAGAACGGTGTACAAGTCGAAGAAGCGAGAGAGCCCGGCGAATATCAAATAACCATCGTTATCGATGAGAGAACTTACGACGCACTAGGTAACGTTATCTCATACGGTGCATACGACGGAGCTATAACCTTTACTTACGTTATCTCAAGAAAGAATATTTCCGATAGTATTTCCGTTACGAATAACCAAAAGGAATACGCTTCTAGCTCCGGTGGCGTTGTAATAAGTTTCGGTGACTACGTAGTTGATATGAACACCGTAAACGTTCGTTACGAGAGCGCAGACGGCAATAATCTAGGTTCCGTTGTCCCTTCCGATACCGGTGTTTATAAGGTTTACGTCAACATCACTACCGACAATAAATACTATTCGGGAAGCGCAATTTTCGATTACGTTGTAACCAAACGTAACGCTACCGTAACGCTACTCACAAGATACGATGCTCAATTCGGCACAGACGTAGAAATCACTCCTGAATTGTCTAACAACTTGGGCGCTGGCGATTACGTTGTTGAATATTACGATAGAGATAACGCTATCGTAGTCGGTATGCCTAAAAATGCAGGAACCTATAGAGTAGTAGTTACGATTAAACATAAGAACTATCAAGGTTCAGCTACTTCTACACTAGTTATTAGCCAAGCAACGCTAGTTAACAGTGAACTACCCACTTTGAGTGCTATCAAGTACGGTCAAACGCTCGCTAACTCAACGATTAGCGGTGGCGAAATGCGCGCTAACGATTCAACTGACGAGGTAATTGCAGGTGAATTCACTTTCGTAGACCCAACACGTAGCGATTTCGAAGTAGGTACTAACAGAGTAGAAGTTGTTTTCAAACCACATAACAAGAACTACGCTAACTTCAGCTTGATGCTAGAAATCGAAGTTACCAAAGCAACCGCATCGATTTCATTCGCTGACGTTAGATACGTTTATAACGGAGAAAGACAACTACCTATCGTTATAACTTCACCGGTTAAGAACCTAGGCGTTGAATACACTCTCTACAAAGACGGACTACCTATTAACGAAGCTCGTGTAGCAGGGGAATACAAGGTTAAAGTTACCATTATAGACGATTGCTACGTAGGTACTACGCTTGACCTTTACACCTTCGTTATTGAAAAAGCATCGCTTGTATTAGAAGAAACCACTTTACCCACTGCAGGCGCTATTGTTTATGAGCAAGCATTGAATACGAGCGTTTTGATGAACGCAAATATGGTTTACGTAAGTGGAAAGTCGGGTATCGCAGGTACCTTCACTTATGATAATCCCGGTTCAATCCTCGGTGACGTAGGTAGCTATTTAGTAGGATACACTTTCACGCCAAACGACGTTAATAACTACAACGTTTACAAGGGAATGGTTAGTGTTCAAGTTAACCAAAAAGAAGCAACGATTATGGTTTACGACACTACTTTTACCTATGGCGACCTAATAATGGCACCTAGATTTGTTACCAACCCTGTTGGACTTAACGTTGTCAATTCAGAGTTTGATAGCGCTCTAGTTGCAAAAGAAATTAAGAACGTTGGAATATATCAATTCACGGCAAATATCGTGGAAAAGAACTACAAAGGTAGCGTTGTATATAGCATTGAAATCCGCAAGAAAGCCGTTAAACTATCCTTCGTTCTTGACGGAAACCCGGTAGGAGAATACAGAACAACTTACGGCAACGTAATCTATGCTAAAGCAAAGATTAATCCTATGTCTTTAGACCCGATTGACGTTTCACGCGTAGAAGACATTCAAGCAAGCATCAGCTATTATTACGGCTCGGGCGTTCCACAATACGGTTTAGAAGGCTTCGATAAGTTCGTTCCAAGAAGCGTTGGCAATTACTACGTAGTAGCTCAACTCGCTCCAACCGAAAAGAACTACACCATTGATTTAGTAGACGGATACGTTCCTTACTACATCGCAAAAGCTAGAGTTCAAACTCTAGAAGTTGACAGAGCTACGCTAATCCAAACTTATGGTGACGTAAAAGCACCTAGAATTAATACTACACCATCAGGCGTAAAGGTGAGAGTAACCTACAACAGCGCAGGCGAAACGCTTCCCACTAAAGCTGGAACGCATAGTATTAAGATAGTTGTTGTGGACGAAAACTACTGGGGTGCAGAAGTCAATACCGAATTCCAAATCACGCCAAAGGCAGTAAGCATTATTGGAATTAAGGCTTTCGATAAGACTTTCGACGGACTATCGGTTATAGACGTAGTCGGCTCTCTAGAAGGTGTTATGGCAGGCGACCAAGTAGCACTTAAGATGACGGCAACCACGCTTGACGGCAAGACCAACGTCGGTAGCCACGCAATCGACATTAAGAGCTGGGAACTCACTGGACTAGATGCAAAGAACTATACTTTGAACCCGCCACTAGGCACTTATTACGCAAAGATTTTGACAAAGAAAGTTGAAGGCGTTGATACCAATTCGTATATTCTAATGAACGACGGATTCTCCGCAAACATCTCTTTCACTTGCGAAACAGTAAATGACGTCGTTAACAAGACTACGATTTTATCCAAGCTCGCAGGTCAAGACGCTACGGTAAGAAGATTTAGCATTCAAGAAAACGGCGTTCACTCCGTCCTTGAACAAAAGGTTAAATTCTACATTGAAATTCCGGAAGAATATCTAAATTCAAGAGATTTCGGTGTGGAAGCAATAGGCGACCTTGCTAACTCTAACATCGTATTCATAAGAGAAGGCAATTATATGACTTTCTATGCGGATAGGTCCGGCGAAATTATTTTCTACAACAATTCCTTCCCATACTGGCTAATAATTGTTGCAGGTGTAATACTAATAGTAATTCTTGGCGTTGTAATGGTTATACTATTCAGCCCGATTAGAAAACGTAAGAAACTATCTCGTGGCGTTAGAGAAGCTTATAGCTTCAACCAATACGCTGAAGAGGCAGAAGCAAGGGCAGTTCGCGCAAGAAGAGCGAGAGCAGAGGAAAAGAAACGAAGATGGAGATATTAAAGAAGACACTGCCTGCGCTCTTAGTGATGGCAATATTGATGACGGTGCTCGTTGTATGTGCACCGTTGTCAAGCTTTTCTGCGTTGGCAGACAATTCCAATATAGGCGAAGGCGCGGGTACGCTAATTGTTAAACAAAGCGATAGCGATACGCGATTTTTTGGCGTTATCGACGGCATGTCGTTTACTATAGAAGCCCCCGCCACAACGGAAAAGATTTACGTTGCTTTTGAGGATGACGTAGGCGATTGGCAAATAGCAAACCAAGGCGAAGTCGGTATTGTTCCTTATATAGAAATCGATGCTTTTAATGCAACCGAGGCAGGCAAGTACAACTCCGTAAAAAAATATAAAGAGAACGGCAAATGGTATGCAAAGGTAAAAGTGCATTCCAACGGCTACTTGCACGTAAAAGCAGAAGTTCGCGATGCTGATAGCAAAATAGAAGAAATAGAAGATATAATCGACGTTACTGCTATCGACTGGCGTGCCCCCAAACTAAACCTAGAAAAGACCGAATATTACGCAGATTCTAGCGACGGCGTTTATAAAATGCAATACAAGATGCGTTTCGAGGACCCGTACAAAGGAACTAGATATACGTCGGCTTGTAGTGGTTTGTTAAGCTTATTAATATTCTCTTCGAGTAGCGATTTGAGCCCAAAAGTTGATGAAGGAGGCTCAAAACCTAGCGAAGGTGGCGACAATGTTGACAAAGACGATATAACTAATAGCGCGGACTACAATGAAATAGTAAATAAAAATTTCAGCGAAAATCAAATGCCGGTAGTTGATTTTGATGCCGAATTTACTGCTGAAAAGAACGGTTACTACTACTTTTTAGTAGTAGATAAGAGTGGTAACGCGGCTTTCGGCTCACTTTTTAAGTACACGAAAGAACGTCTTCCCGAGTATAACATTACGACTAATATCAACGGCTACGATGCGACTATCAACGTTAAAGAAACCCTTGATGCTATTCAAAAAGAACTAGATGACAACAAGGGAAAAATCAACGAGGACATTTATGAAGACCTAGAAAGTTCGTATAGCATATTTATGGAATGCTTTACGTCTAGTTGGATAGACGCATCTAGAAAGAAAGACGTAAATAAACTCTACTATGAAATGATAGAGTATAGAAAAGTCTTCTACAACGCATTGAAAGGCCCTAGTGTTAGAGTAGACGTTATTAACGCTGAACTATTCCCTGGTAAAATAACCGTTAGCAATCTTGACGGAAGTATCGTAAACGGCGCACTGTACGGTGACGAAATTTTAGTAACGATAATCGTTTCTAGATGGGACGCATCCGACTATCCCGAAGGTGCTAAACTCGATATGAACGTAGGAGAAGCCAATTACGTTTATAAACTAACTTACACCTTAACTCTAGAAGGCGAAGTCGTAACTCCAACTAAACCGTTAAATTTCGCTATTGAAAAGAACGCAAACTGTAACGTACTAGGAATATCGGCTAGCTCTTCGTCTACGAAATATCAAGAAGTTCAATATACCTACGGTAACGTGTGGTTGAGATTTTCCACTTCTTATGCGAGTCGTGATTTCCACTTATACGCGAGTTACGACGGCCCTAAAAAAGACCTAACTTGGCTATGGATAACGCTAGGCGTAGTAGGCGGTGTAGCTATTGCCGTAGGTATTACGCTTATCATCCTTAATAAGAAAGGAATTATTAAGATAGGGCGCCCGAAAAAGGCTACTGAAGAGCCAAAAGAAGAAGTTAAAACACAAGTTGTTAACAATAAAAAAGTTAAAAATAAGAAGAAAAAAGGTAGATAGATTATGAAATTTCTCAATAAAACGCTAGAATACCTATTTTTGATAGAAAAAGGAAAAAGATTCTTAATACTATTCCTTTTATCACTACCCATGGGATTTTTCGCGAGTCTTGCTATGCCTAGCCATATATACGTTGATTGGATTAAAAATTTCGACGTTGGTAATAATAATTTCCTTGATGCACTTCAACTAGCAGGCACTCAAGATTATAAATCTATGATAATAGGCGTGGTTGGCGTGATTATATTCGGTGTAATAACGCTAGCTATGATGGCAACTATTATTTCACGCTCTTTGCGCGTGGGTATTTTTAAACCTACAAGACTTATTAGAGAATTTAACGAGAGCTTTTTCCCGGCTCTTTACGTCGCAATTATTTATATCCCATCGGGAATTGTTCTAAAAATAGTCTTTACGGTATTCCTTGTATTTTGGCAAAGCGCTAATGCAGTTGCTACGGGGCTTGCTTTGAGCATAATCACTATGCTTTTATTCTTCTTGATAGTAGGAGGACTTATTGCCGTTAGCGTGCTGTTTATGCCTTATATGACTATTAACGGTATAAATCCCTTCCATGCATTCCACACTTCGTTTGCAAAATGCACGGGCGAAACCGGCCTTAAGCTACTAGTCGCTACCGCGCTACCTATTATCGCTATTATCGTAGCAGGAGCAATGCTCGGATTTGTGGAAGTCGTCTGGGTACAAGTTCTAGTGGAAAGTTTGCTTTATTCGATGTTGTATACGTACCTTGTAGCGTTATCGTTTATCGCTTACTACGAAATAAACGCTCTACAAAGAGTAGATTATCCGAGAGATTACATTTTATATAGAGGGAAGAAATAATTATGATATTTAGACACGCGATTTCTCTTACAATCAATAATACAAATCTTATTGCTAAAGTGTTTATATTTACAGCAATAATGATGCTCGTTTGCGTAGCTATATTCGTAGCTATTTCTAATCCTATACTAGAAGCTTTAGAAACTGAATTCGATTTCTTTGAGCGTTTAAAAGGCTCATTTACCGATTACATAAACGGCGTACCTAACGCGTTCGATATCATTGGTGACCAAATTAACTTCTTTATGAACCAAAACGTAGCGAAAATTTCTTTTACAATCGTAGCCTACGTGTTGTTATTCTTCCTATTTAAGTACTTTACGATTTTTGCAATAGCTCCCGCAACCTTCGTGATTTATAACCAAATGGCAAGTAATTATAAGTTGGGTTATATCAATGCAATGGTCGCTATGCTAGGGAAAACCGCACTTATAAGCCTTATCCACGCATTAATTACTACCCCCGTAGACCTAATTATTTTGGTAGGTTGTATTTTTCTAGCAAGTTGGCTCGCAGAAGGTATCAGTATTTTCGGAATCATAATAGGCTTAACGCTTATGCTAACTTTGCTTGCGTTAAGAGTATCGGCTACAAGTGGTTGGATTCCTACAATGGTGTGCGAAAATAAAAAAGTAGGCGTTTCAATCAAGAAGTCATTCAAAAATATTAAGGAACAAATAACGAGAACTTATTCTTCATATTTGTTCATCGTATTTATAACTTTCGCAATTTGTATGTCAACTGCAATAGTAACTTTCGGCGTTGTTCCTATGTTCTTCTATCCCATCGCAATCATATCTATGGCATCTATAGCGCTTGTAAATTACTTCACTGTAAATAAGCAAAAATTCTATGTGGACGAAAGAACAATTTTGTAATTTTTGCGATTTTTCGTGAGATTTCGACAAAAATATGCACGCTTTTCTATGAATTTAGAAAAGCGTTTTCTTTTGTAAAAATTTCTTTCACCAACGCCTTGACACCGATTGAATATAATGATATACTAGCAATAGACACGAACAAATGTTCGCATTTTACACAAAATTTTTTTGAAAGCGAGGTGATAAGGTAATAAGAATGTTAGAGAATAGATGGGTGACTACAGCATTATACGTGCACCCCGATATAAGTTTCACGATTGATACATACAAAAAGAAACTTGAACAGTATTTTAGTTACGACTACAATACGGGAGTGCATTCAGCAAGGGAAATTTGTGAGAAAATTTTTGAAACAAACGAGCGCATTGAAAAGTTAAGTATATTGTCTAACGCTATACGTGCATCAACGAGCTTTCTTAACGACAGACAAAAGGAAATCATTGATTTGTGTTATTTCAAGCGCATGAGAAGGGAAAAGATAATTAAAGAATAACAAATAACTGATAACGAATTCAAAAATATTCGGTTGTCGGCAATTAAAAAATTAGCCACGTACTTGAATATGTTGGGATTTAGTAACGAACGATTTCTAGACTATTTCAACGATGAACCGATAGTGGTTTTGTGGTATGAAAAGGTCTTGGAAATGAGGAAAAAGGCCAAGCATTTAATTTATAGGGGCAGAGTTTGTGACCGAGAGCGAAAAGATGCTTGAAACGCTTTTTAAGAAAGCTATCGGGTTTACCGTTGAAGAAATAACTACTGAATACGCGCTAGACGAAGACGGAAATAGAAGAGTAATAAAAGAAAAGAGCGCAAAAAAGTATTATCCACCCGATATATCTGCTATGAAAGCGTATATCGAACTGAAAGGGCAGGAAAATAAGTTCGATAATATGACGGACAGCGAACTAAAAGCCGAAAAGGAACGACTTTTACGTGAGTTGGACGCATTAAACAGACATACTAACGATTAAAGAACGCATTTATTCATCGCGATAATAGCGTTCTTTTTTGTTGTTATTCTTGAATAGGAGTATGACGAGAAAGACAGCGGGAACTGCGAGTCCCACTATGATAATGATTTTTAAGTTGCTATCAAGAGGCTCGGGCTCGGAGTTATCTTCTTCGCTAGGTGTTTCTTCGGGCGCTACAACGGGGAGCGTTTCTGGAACGAAAGGCGTAACTTCGTAACTAGGCATCGTGGTGCGTTCTTGCTTCAAGTAACCGTAATATTCGGCATACTTAACGTAATACCATCTGCCGTCTTCCGCGGGATATACTCCAAGAAAGGTAAAAGGCTCGTTAATTGGCACGCTTGTGACGTTTTCGGATGATAAATCGGGTCGGGATTTAAGGTTTATAGAAACGAATTCAGCATATTCGCTAGCGACGTTTATATCACGCATTGTGCCTTGTGCAGTAGTGTGATAGCCCGTTGTCGATACGATATTTTTGCTGACTTTGCCGTTTACTCCGTTAAAAGTTACGTAATAGTAGCTCTCGTCAAGATTGTTTATGCGTGCATAGTAACTGTCAGGCAATAAAAATAGCTTCTCACCCGTTTCGGTGAGTAGCCAAACTTCCCCCGATATAACAACGTGTGGAGTGCTGTTCGTGTTTTCCATAGGGGTGCTTGCAGTGAGTAGTATACAAGTCGCTATTATTACGGCAATTAGTAGAAGGCGTTTCATAATTATATGGAATATTATATCCATTTGCTTGGCGTTAAATATAAGAAAGTTTGTAACTAAATGAAAGATAAGGTGGAAAAATGTTAATTGAAAACGACGTGTTTGATATTGCTTCGCGCTTGAAAGAAATAGACGCGACTTACGACGTACACTATAACAAAATTACAAAGAAATTCGAACTTCACGGAGGAAAACCTTACGGATTAATACTTGTTTTTCCTTATGAAAAACTTGACCAAAGGGCGCTTGTTCACGCGAGAAAGACGCGCATTGAGCGATTAGCTCAGATAATCGAAGAAATCGATATGAATAACGCGAAGATAGAACGTGACGCAACGAGCGAAGCCAAAGAAAAAATTTGCGAATTTTTGGAGGAGAGTATTGAGCGTGAACGAATTGAAAAAAGATGAAAAAGCAGTAATAGAACGACTGTTAGAGCTTGAACGTGAAGTTGCGTTAAGGGGGAGAAAGAACGTACTATCGTATTACAATACCGGCGAAAAAATCCACGAAAAGCAACTCGCGTTTCATAAGTGTCCGTTACGCAATAGGTGGGTATTCGGCGGTAACCGTAGTGGAAAAACCGAGTGTGGCGCAGTAGAAGCAATATGGCTTTTAAGAGGAATTCATCCTTATAGGAAGAACAAAAAGAACGTCACGGGTTGGGTGGTGTCGCCTACCTATGAAGTGCAGAGAGAAGTCGCACAATCCAAGATTTTGTTCTACATAAATCCCGATTGGATAGAAAAAATCACTATGCAAGAAGGCTCAAGTCAGTATCCTGAAACTGGAATAATAGATACCCTATATATTAAAAACGTGTTCGGTGGTATATCAAAGCTAGGATTTAAGTCTTGCCAACAAGGACGTGAGAAATTTCAAGGTGCGAGCTTGGATTTCGTGTGGTTTGATGAGGAACCACCTTTTGAAATTTATGAAGAATGTCGTATGCGTGTGCTAGACAAAGTGGGGGACGTTTTCGGAACTATGACGCCACTAAAAGGACTCACTTGGGTATACGATGAGATATATTTGAACGCTTCGCACGATGCTGAAACTTGGTATGAAATGATGGAGTGGGCAGATAACCCGTTTCTTGATGCGGAAGAAGTTGCACGTTTGAGTAGTAGTATGTCTGATGAAACGCGTGAGTCACGTAGATACGGAAGGTTTTCTGCGAGTGAAGGTTTGGTTTATACGGAGTTTGACCCCGACGTACACGTTGTTGAGCCCTTCAATATTCCCGAAGAATTTCAGGCGGGTATAAGTATTGACCCCGGATTACACAATCCGTTGTCGTGTCATTTTTATGCTATCGATTACGACGGAAAGGTATACGTCGTTGCCGAGCATTACGCGAAAAACCTTACCATAAAAGAGCACGCGGATATGATTAAGGAAATTGCTAATAGCCTTAATTGGAAGAGAGATGCGTCCGGTAATCTCAATGCAATTATAGACGCTGCCGCATCGCAAAAAAGCCTGAATGGACCTAAAAGTGTAGCAGAACTATTTTTCGAGCAAGGAATAGCCGTTGACACAAAGGTGGATAAAGATTTATTCGCAGGAATTGCTACCGTCAAGGAATACTTGCGAGCGCGACCTGCACGCATTGTGATATTCAAAAACTGCGTTAATCTCATAAGAGAAATCAAGTCTTATTGGTGGGGAAAAGGCGACACACCCGTTAAAAAGGATGACCACGCGCTGGATGAATTGAGATATTTCCTTATGAAGCATCCAATCACACCGAAAAAAGCTGTCGGCAAAAAGTCTCCGCATTTAATGTATAAAGAAATGCTGTTAAGACGGCACGCAGTTTACAAAAACAACCTAAAAAAAATGAATTAAGGAGAGAAAATGGAAGAGAAAACCCGTAAGGAAAAACTCGTTAGAGAAGTTTTGGAAGACTTCGAAAATCGAAGAAATGCAAGAAAATCACTAGAAACGAAGTGGCTTTTGAACATTAATTTTATGCTTGGCAACCAACATTCACATATTTCGCCTAGTGGGGACGTCGTAGATTACGGTAAACAATATTACTGGCAAGAGCGCGAAGTTTTTAATCACATAGCGCCACTAATAGAAGCACGTCTTGCTAAATTTACACGCGTTAATTGTAGCGTTGTGGTGCGCCCTGCATCTGCTGAAGATAAAGACATAGACGTGGCGAAACTCGCTACCAAACTCATAGAAGTTACGCAACAAGACAATGATTTCGTGAAATTATCAAACCTTGCTAACTACTGGGCTGAACTCACGGGAACGGCTTTTTATAAGGTGGTATGGTCGCAATCCGTAGGTAGAAAAATCGGTAAGAATGCAACGGGCTTCGTTAGAGAAGGCGCGCCGAAAATAGTGGTTTGCCCACCGTATGAAATTTATCCAGACACTTTGGGCGCAGGGGACGTTGATAGTTGCCATTCTATCATTCACGCTCGCGCATACCCCGTTGAATTTATCGAAGAAAATTGGGGCGTAAAAGTGGAAGGTGGCGACGTGTCCGTTATTTCTATGGATACCACAGATACGGGCGAAAGTCAGGGTATGAGTAGAAGCTACAGAGTGTATTCGGATACGAAGAGCGAGCATGCAATCGTTATCGAAAAATATGAAATGCCCACCAAAGAATATCCCAACGGAAGATTGATTATTATCGCAGGGGACGTATTGGTTTACGAGGGAGAATTACCATATATCAATAAAGCTGATGGTAAACGTGGCTTCCCATTCGTAAGACAAGTTTCGCTACCACAACCTACTTGTTTCTACGGTATGAGCGTTATAGAAAGGTTAATTCCCGTTCAACGCGCATACAACGCAATCAAAAATAGGAAGCACGAATTTATCAATAGGCTTTCTTGTGGCGTTATTGCAGTTGAAGACGGCTCGATAGACGTAGAAAGTTTAGAAGATGAAGGATTATCCCCTGGTAAAGTTATCACGTATAGGCAGGGTGCAACCCCACCACATCTTATGAGCACGGGTACTGTGCCTACGGAATTTCGTGATGAAGAAGATAGGTTGCTCGCGGAATTTCAAAGCATATCTGGTATCAGCAATATGATAAACGTTAGCTCATCAGCATTGTCAAGTGTGTCGGGTTATGCGTTATCGCTAATACTAGAGCAAGATTATTCTAGACTTTCAGTTACGACCGAGAGCATAAGAAGTGCGGTTAAAGAAGTGTGCAAAATGCTACTACGCTTATATAGACAATTCGCGTCACATTCAAGATTCCTTAAGATAAGCGGTGAAAACGGAGAGCCGGAAGTATTGCACTTTAAAGGTAGCGAACTCACTAGCGACGACATCGTAATGGAAAGCAATAGCGAAATGGTGGAAACACCGGCTACTCGCAAAAATATGGTGTTAGAGCTACTAAAATACGGGCTTTTGGGTGACGAAAATGGAAAAATCACTAATCGCAACCGTGCAAAGATATTAGAAATGCTAGGGTTTGGCAACTGGGAAGCGTCTCGTGCAAAAGACGAAGTCCACATTAAAAAAGCTACCCTAGAAAATATAGATATGTTAGATAAAAAGCGTGTGGAATTAGAAGAAGTGGACGACCACGATATACACGTAGAAGAACACGCTAGATACCTTGTTAGTGGGCGCGACAGCTTAAGTGAAGATAGTAAAAAGCTACTCGCTGAACACATTAGAGAACACAAGGTTATGAAGCGCCTCACGCTTGAGGCGGACAGAAGAGCTAATCTTCAATAATAGACATTAGGGACAAGGAGATAAATATGCAGGACAAACTTATTAATACCCCATCGAATGAAGATGACAAGGTAGAAACAAGAGCCTACGGCAAATTCAACTCAGGGGAAGAGTTGCTCGCGGCTTACAATTCTTTGGAAAAGGAATTTACTAGACGTTCACAGAGAATAAAGGAGCTGGAAAAGGAAATCAGCACGCAAAAAGTTGATGACAAGTGGCAAGAAAAGGTGGTTGCACTCCATAATAAGTATCCGATTTCAAAGGAGCTCGGTAGCGAAATTGCGGAAGTGCTTTCTAGTAAAAAGGAACTAATAAAGGATGAAAATTGCCTAGAAAAAGCCTTGCTAATAGTGCTTGCTGACGGAAAATACTCTACCCCGAAGGACACGCAACAAGAAACTCAAATTTCGGAGGAAAGTAAAAGAAAAATAATAGGAGAATATCTTGATGCGCTGACTTTTAACACGCCCGAAGTGGCGCTTGCAGGGGGCGAAATCCCTGTAATATTACCGAGAACTCCGTCGACTGTTAAAGAGGCGGGAGCGCTCGCAAAAACAATTTTCAATTCAAATAGATAGGAGAAAAAATGGTTACAATTACATCAGCCGACAAGGCATTAAAAGAGTATTATTTAAGCGCAATATGCGACCAACTTAACAACAAAATCAGCCCCTTTTACGCTCAAATTGAAAAAGGTAGCGAAGAAATATCTGGCAAATCTATCGTTGCACCCACTAAAATCGGTGTCAACGGTGGTATCGGTAGCGGTGAAGAAGACGGCTACTTCCCGGTAGCAAGCAACAGTCTTTTCAGTAATCTTAGTTTGCCTTTAAGAAACATCTACGGCACTATCGAAATTACCGATAAAGCACTACGCGCATCTAGAAACGATGCAGGCGCAATCATCAATCTACTCAACCTAGAAGTAGACGGATTGCTACATTCAGCCAAGTTTAACTTCGGAAGAATGCTATGGCAAAACGGTAGTGGCGAAATTACGAAACTTGGCGATATGGCTTCCCATACCAATGCTAACTGGCTCCCTATTCAAGACTATAGAAATATTGCAGAAGGTATGCTTATTGACATTGTCGATCCGGAAACTGAAGAAGTCAAAATTTCTGGGCTACGTATTTTGAGAATTGATAGAGATACTAAAAAAATGTATATCAACCCTTCAATTCCTAATAATGTTACGCTCAACACTGGCGATATAATTACGCTTCAAAAATCATACAATCGTGAAATCGCAGGCGTTCCTTATATGTTCGACCACGACCAAGCAGTGTTCTATGGTTTGAGCCGTAGTTCGGCACTTTCTATACTTCCTTATGAAAAGAGCTTGAACGGCGAACTCACTACTGCTGGAATTCAGGAATGTCTTGACGAACTTGAAACACGTAGCGGTAACGTTCCTAACATCATTATGTGTTCACCTCTAACGCGTAGAAAATACGTGGCTTGTATGGAAGGCACAAGAAGCAACGTTGACTATATGAATATTGCCGGTGGTTTCAAGGCTCTATCGTATAACGGCATTCCGCTATATGCTGAAAGATTCGCTCCCGACGGAAATATGTACTTCTTGAATACTAACGACTTCAAGCTTGTACAACTTTGCGACTGGGAATGGATTGAAGGCAACAATGGTCACGTTCTAAATCAAATTGATAGAACGGCTACCTATTCAGGTACGCTTGTAAAATACGCTAACCTTCTCTGTATGAGAACTAGCGGTCAAGCGCTACTAAAAGACATTATATAATTTAAATCGAGGTCGCTCGCAACGAGCGACCTCGCTCGTTGCGAGCTAAGGAGAAAAAATGCAATTAAAAGAAGTTATAAATAAGGTTATAGATATTTTAGGACTAGAAAATGAAGTAAACGTTAATACCCCGTCGACTAAACTTAATAAATTGATTTCGTGTGCTAATGCTATTTATTCTGAACTTATCATAGAATACGTGCCTTTGAAAACTTGTGAAAAAATTACCTTCAGCGATGGTAGGGCATATTACGCTTCTTTCACTAAATACGTAAGAGAAGTGCTAACGGTTAAAAAGGGCGTAAGTAAATACGACTTCGAGTGCTATCCATTGTACGTAAAAAGCAATGCGGAAGGCGAATGCGAAGTAACGTACTTGTACTACCCCGACGAGTTAACCATCGATAGCGAAATCGTGTTGCCACCGGCGTTTACTTCGCACGTTCTAGCACAAGGCATAGTGTCAGAGTATTACTATAGGACGGGACTGGTAGATGAAGCTGTTTTTTATAAGACGCGTTACGAGAATAGCGTCAACAACGTGACTAAAAAAAGAAAAAGCACTTGCCTTCCTCAAAGGAGATTTATATGATAGGAATTTTTAGGCGCGACAAAACCCCACAGGTGAGTCGTTATAATTATAAAATAAATGCTTTTGACGGTATTGACGCTAAAACTGATAATACCAAGCTTCCACTTTCTTTTGGTAGCTATAGCTACAATATTGCCATAGAAAATGGTATATTAAAGACCGGGATAGGTATAAATCCCGCAGTATTAACGGATAGCAATGGTAATCAGCGCATACTCCCCGATATGTCGAGTATGCTCAAGACGATTAAAGGATTATACGTCTATCGCGCTTATGATTACGAGTATAATTTGAAGAACGATAGAATTATCGTTCGTGCATCTGATAATAAATTTTATCAAGTAGGTTTATATGAAGGCAGTAACTACGTGGAAATAGAAGGGCTTTCTTCTACTAGCGACGACGTGACTTGTATCAACTATTATATGGACGGTAAGGACGCGTTTTTGGTGTATACGGGGGACGGTGGAATGTTTCATTACGTACCGGGAACGCTTACTGAATTTGAGAATGCACCTGGTTTGAAATCAGCTTGTATGCATTACGATAGGGTGTTCGGCGTTGATAGCAAGGACTATAATAAAATTCATTTTAGCGCACCACTCGTACCTACTGATTTTAGCGTTGAGAGCGGTGGTGGCTCAATAAGCCTTATGGATGAAGGCGGAAAAATCAACAAAGTGGTATCCTTCAAGGATTACGTTTTTGTTTTCCGCGATTATGCGATACATAGACTTACGGCATATACCGAGCCTAGCGAGTACAGTATTTCAAAAGTGTTCACTTCTAGCGAAAAAATAATCGCCGATACCGTTGCCGTTGCCGATAGATACATTGTATTCCTATGTGGAAATTCGTTATATAAATTCGACGGATATAATCTTTCTAAGGTTTATGACGGAATGTCTGCACTCATAGAAAACAGCGACTTCGCGGTTGGCGTTACTTTTAAAGGTAAGTATTATCTTTCAGTTAGAATGAAAAAGGAAGGTAATGAAAAGGTGGGTGACGAAATAGAATTTTCCACACCGAAAAACAACGCGATATTTTGTTTCGACACGTTATTCAGCGATAACGTAGCTATAATGCGTGGCGTTGACGTTAGGGGATTTATGCCTTTAGTTATCGGTGACTACGTTGAGCTTTTAGTGTACTTCAATAACGCGAGAAGCGCATATATCGGTATGCTAGATTGGAGTGGCAAGTTATACGGCAATAAGCTAGACAAACTTTTTGTGAGCCCCACGAGTAACGTTGGGGATTTGACAAGACTCAAGGCGCTACGCAGAATTTTCGTAATGAGCAAATACGATTTCAACCTAACGATTAAGCAAGGAGATATGGTTTCGGAAAAGCTTGTTAGTGGCAATAATTCGCCTACGGAAACCGCCTTCTCTACGGTAGGCGATGAAATATCGTACAGGATAAAAACGAATGATGATTTAATGATTTCTGAATTGCAATTTTCATTCGATTTAGTAAGGAGATATTATGCAAAATGAATATATAATTTCAAAGCTCATCGAGCTAACGAATAGGGTAATTTTACTATCAAAAAAAGTCGATGAATTATTAGAAATCGCAAGGGGTGAATAGCTATGAGCATATCAACAGGAAAGGAATTAATAGAAAAAATCACCGATAAAGCCGATGATTTTCTTGAACGATTAAAGAACGCGCTTCGTGGAAAAACTAGCGACAACAAGCCTAAAGAAAGTAGTGAATTAGTTAAAAAACTTAAGGAGCTTGAAGAGAGTTATTTGTTGTCGCTCACGGGAGATAATAAGACGCTAGAAGAAGTAGTTCCCGAGAGTTTGGGACTCGAGAAAAAAGAGTATAATGCTAAAAGCGATGAAGAAATTAAATCTATCGCAGAGCAAGAATTGAGCCCTGAATATGAGGAAAAGAAAAATAAGCTATTAAAAGATAAGGAAACTAAAATCGATAAGCTAGAAACCCAAATTGATGAATTAGGCACTGAACTGGAAGAAGACAAATTATCCGTTCACAATAAACAAGAAGAGCTGAAGAATAGTCATATAAGCGATATGATTATGAATGGGCTAACCAATTCTACAATTAAAGACGAGGGCATTAAGGACATAGAAGAATATACCCTTAACAGCTTAAAAAAGATTAATGAAAACTACGATAAAAAGGTTAGTGATATCAAGGCGAAAATAACTTCTTACGAACTAGAATACGGAGATGCTTTGCTAAATTACGACGTTAAATACGCCGCGAATTTGGAGAAGAAAATAGCTAGCCTTAAGAAAGAAGAAGAGAAGCGTTTAAAAGAGATATCCGACTATAATATCGACGTTTATGAAAGGGAAGAAAAGTATTCCCGTGAGCGCCCTGAATTGGTTAAAAAATACTACGAAGAAAGGCAAAATAAGATTGCCGAGAACAGGAGTAATTTGGATAATTTGACAACCGAAGAAATGCGCCTTCAAGAACAAAATGATAGAGCGCGTGCGCTTGACGAACATCTAGCAACTATGGATAGAGAAAACGCACACGATGAGCTTGTTTTTTATGGGTTGAACGTCATCGCTAGCATCGGTATTGAAAATTATCTTAAGCTCGTCAAAAAGTATGATAACGATAAATAGGAGAGAAGTATGTGGGAACAAATTTTTGAGACTGCAGCGAGTAGTGGAATTTGGGCAATACTATTCGTAACGTTGTTTTTTATACAAATCAAGGATAGCAAAACCCGCGAAGATAAATATCAAACGACTATCGATGGTCTTGCTGACAAACTGAAAATTGTAGCAGAAATACACGAAGATGTTAAGGCGTTGCTTAACAAATCAAAAGAAAAATAGCGCGATATATACTTCGTAATACTTTGTCAAGCCCCCAAATTCTATTCAGTCACATACGCCTTAGTATGCTCCTGTCATAGAATTGGGGGCTTTTCGCGTCTTACTCGTATCTATCGCGTTATTCCATAACGCTGGTGCAGGTCGTTGAAATAGGTGGGCGCTAGTCATTTACGACATAGTAAACTCCCCTTGCCCGTCGGGCTGTTTTTTCGTTCTACTCGTTTCTCCACCGTTATTCCATAACGCTTACGCTTACCGACCAATCGTGAATTGTATGAAATCGAAAATACATTTTTGATTTTATCTTTATTACTTGAAGCATATTGTAAGGTATGTTATACTAGTTACAATCATTTAGGTATGCTAGGAGAAAGGAAAATGAAGAAATATTTTTTGCTAGTAGCAATTCTTGTTATCGTATTAGCATTTAGCGTTGTGCTTGTTGCTTGCAACGACGATTCAACTGATAGCACGGATAACACTAATTCAGAAATTATGGCAATTTACGAGTCTTACGTTGCTTATGCTCAAGAAAACGGCACGACTCCACTCTCATACGAAGAATGGCTCGCAAGCATTAAGGGGGAGCCCGGTAAAGATGGTCATACTCCAGAAATCACTATTGGCGAAAACGGTAATTGGTTTGTTGACGGCGTTGATACCGGCGTTAGCGCACAAGGTTCAACAAGCAAAGACCATAACGGCACGGAAGGACTAGAATTCTATCCAATTAACGACACAGAATGCGCAGTAGCAGTAGGAACAGCAAGATTATTGCATGAAATAGTGATTCCTTCAACCTATAAAAATTACACCGTTACCACGATTCTTGGTGGAGATGAGTTAAGCGCAGGTTTTGTGGGTTGCTCATCACTAACAAGTATAACCATACCTGATAGCGTGACTAGTATTGGCGATTGGGCCTTCGGGGGTTGCTCATCACTAACAAGTATAACCATACCTAATAGCGTAACAAGTATTGGTAATTATGCCTTCGTTAGTTGCGCGTTCACAAGTATAGTAATACCAAGTAGCGTAACAAGTATGGGTTATGATGCCTTCTCGAGTTGCAAGTCGCTCACAAGCGTGGTAATAGAAGATGGCGTAACTAGTATTGGAAATTGGGCCTTCAATTATTGCACATCGCTCACGAGTGTAACGATACCTAACTCTGTAACGAGTATTGGAAATTGGGCCTTCTGTGGTTGCACTTCACTAACAAGTATAGAATTCGAAGATACCACTGATTGGTATAGGGTGGGGAATAAAACCGATTGGGAAAACAAAGAAAACGGAACGCTGATTACATATCCCCAGGATTTTGGAATCAATGAGTTTGTGTCGGATTATACCAATAACGGCCCGTATCGTTTTTGGTATAAGAAATAAATTTAGTTTAATTGGAAAGCTCACCTTGCAAGGTGGGCTTTTTTAATGAGAAGTTTCATATTGACACGGGCGCGCGTGAGTGGTATAATACTTTATTATAAAACACGCGCGTTTTACGCGCATAGGAATTTAAATGGCAAATAATCCTTTGAGAAAGACACCTAAAACTATCGTTAAAAATACGGCTAATGGCTCATATATTTTGCCATCGTTTTTGAGTTATCTTGTTGAAGATGAAATTTCGGAAGAAGAATTTTATAAATCATATTCCATAAGAAAAGAAGAAACGCCGTTATGGTGGAAACGTGACGTTTCCGTTGCTATGAGCAAAACGGAAAAGAAAAAGGCGCTCAAAGAGCAAAGAAAGACGGTTGCTTATCTGGAAAAACAACTCGAAACCCAAGAAAAACAATTCGAACAATACGTTGCGCGTTTGAATAGAGAAGAAGAAAATTTCCAAAAGAAACTCGACCGTAACGCAGAACTTATTAACGCTAAACTCGCTGAAATTGAATTGAATGCGAGAAGCCGTCAAATCTCTCGTGAAAAGAACGCTTTGGAGTTAGAAGCGCAATTGATTGCCACTAAACGCGCCGTTCAAGAAGCCGAACTTCTCATTAAAAACGAAGAGATTTTGAAGAAAAAACAACTGGAAATTATTGCACGTTTCGAGACCGAAGACGCTGAAGAACTCGCTCGTGAACTTCGTGAAGAAATGGCAAAAAAAGATAGCTTGAGAAAGGAGTATTTGGCGCTTCATCAAGAAAATATGAATAGGGCGATTGCTAACCCGAATTTGCCTATGACGGGAGCTCCTGCCGTTTTCGACAGCTACGTTACTTCTGAAGCAAAAGAGCCCGTTTACGAATTGTATAACGAGAATAACGCTATAGAATTTATCAAGGTTTCTTACAAAAGGGATGCCGACGATACTTATATGCTTAAAGACGTTAGTTTCAACGTAAAAAAGGGTGTCGCCACGATTTTGAGAACTGATAGCAAGGAAAAAGCCCTTGCCGTTATGGAGATTTTGGCAGGAAATACGCCTAACGGTATTTCTATAAGCCAAGGTATCGCACGCGCTTACGGCAAAGATTTGGGTGTGAAAAACACTAAAAATAGTGACCTTGTATGCTTCGAAAGCATAGTGCGCGCGCTCGCAACAGGCAAAAAAGTAAAAAACTTTGTGGATGAAAACAACGTTCGAAATATGCTTGTCAACTTGGTAGGAAGCGACGCAGTTCTAGATAAAAAACTTAAAAAAGCAACGGACGATGAATTGCGTTTGTTAGCCCTTGTCGTATGTTTTTCGCTTGAAACTAAAGGTGCTATCGTTATTTCGGACGCTGAAGAGTTATCAACAAGTAACTACAACGCGCTAGTTAAGCTCATCAACGGAGCTAAAGGACGCACAATCGTTTGCTTAACGACGTCGACTCGCTTGGTTCTAGATACCATAGGCGCAGACGTTTATAAATTTTAATCCCACACGCTCAACGCGTACCCCATATGGAGGCAATATGAAAAATAAGAAATTTCTCTATGTAATTCTTGTCGTAGCACTAGCATTTTGTATTACGACAGCAGTTATGGTACCGAGCGCAGTGGCAGAGGCTAGTGATGAGTTCAAGGCTGATAGCGAACTAAAAATCGCACATATCACCGACTTGCATTACTATCCTTTGAACTACTGCTATCCCGGAGAGGGCACAGAATTCTTTGCGAAAATCTCTTCTAACCCCAAGTTGCTACTCGAGAGTCAACTTATTAACGTTCAAGGAATTAGAGATTTAAAAGACGTTGATGTTCAATACGTTGTAGTGACCGGCGACTTGACGCTTAACGGCGAAATGCAAGGCCACTATGAACTCGCCAATATGCTACGTCAAATTCAAAATGAAATCCGTGCAAATGGTAAGCCTAACTTCCAAATATTTGTTACCCCCGGTAACCACGATATGTACAACGACGAAGCTTATCGCTATGACATCGACGGCTCGACGATGGAAGCTCCTGCAGTTACCAGATACGACATCACGATGTTGTATTCGGGACTAGGTTTTGATAATCAAGATGAAGCAGCACTAGATAGCTACTACGCTTCTATCGAAGACAAGCTAGTCAAGACAAATCTTCCATTCGATGCTGACGCTGGCAAACTCTACGTAAGCAGTAATAATAGCGATGATATTACGTTTGCTCGCCAAGCTGAACTAGACGGCAGGGCTGATTATGAAAACTCCGAACTTTCTTATATTGCATATTGTCCAAACGACGTTACGATTATCGCTATTGACGAAGAAATTTCTAACGACGAAGTTTTCCACCACGTCGGTGGTAAAATCTACAAAACTACCGAAAATTGGCTAACAAGTATGAAGTCAACCTTTAAGGACGACTTCCTAGTGGGTATTTGCCACCACAACGTTGTTCCACACTTCGACCTTGAAGATACTTTGTTAATGGACTTCACGGTTTATAGCTGGACGGAAAGCGCTGACTTCTTGGCAGATTTAGGTGTTAGATTTATGTTCACCGGACATATGCACGCTAACGACGTTGTTAGCCATATTTCTTTCAACGGTAACCACTTAACCGATACGCAAACCGCTTCTTTGACGGGTTATAGAGCCGCTATCCGCCTAGCAAAACTAGAACAAGGTAGCGTTGGTAGCGACTACGCTGTTAACTATACGAGCGAACTTATCCCCGTTTCTAACGTTGATATGAGCGCACTAGTTAATAGGGGATTTGTTACTGAAAAGTACTTCGAAGATAACAAACTTAACCCATATATGGACGGTCTAACTTGCGTTAACGTTAGCGAATATACCGTTACCAAACTATTTAGAAATATCGTTGATAACCTAATCGCTCAATACTTGACGGTTGACTTTATCGGCGGTCTAGGCTCAATGGTATCAGGTATTCTTCCTGAAATGCTAGAAGGTATAGCACCTCTTGCAGAAACTCTTATCAATAACATTATCGACCACGTAGAAAGCACAGCACTAAAAGATTATGAATACACCGGCGACAACCCTGATTATAAACAAGATGCTACCGGCGCTAAACTTTGTGGATATGCTTACGAACTAGTTGACAAACTAATCAATATGGACGTTTCCGGAACGGGATTAACACTCTTTGACTTCGCTATGGGTGGTTATTTGAGCCACGTTGGCGGTGTTGACAGACTCCCCGAAGAAACGCCCGAAGATATCTACCTTGCTCTAGAAAACTTCAAGAACGGTAGTGTAGTTAAGACTCTAATCGATAACTTCCTATATGAAGAAAGAGCGCTTCTACCCGTCATTATGTGCCTACTTGAAGAACCTATCAACTTAACTAAGGGTATGACAAAGCAAGAAGCAAGTAGCGTAGAAACAATCTTCACGCTAATTGCTCCCAAAGGTTACACCGTTGATACTAGCGCAATTATGCTAGAAGATTACGTTCCCGGCATTCTCAACCTACTAAATGGTCTAATGGACCTAGGCATTGAGATTGAAGGCTCTGTATCCGACTTCTTGATGGGCGTTATTGATTCATACATTACGGAAAGTATGTATACAGGTCTAGGCGAAATCGCATACGACATTCTATACCAATTCTACATAGACGAAAGCCCCGATGGTGACTACGATGTAGAAACCTTGCACTTGCCATACGACTATCTAGAAGTAACTTATCTAGAAGGCGCAGTTAAGAGCGAAGCAACTCAAGAAAACGGCAAACTTCCTAGAATGTTAACCGTTAACTTCGGTGAAGACCCCACAACTGATAAAAACTTCACTTGGTTTACCGATAGAAGAGTTACGGATACCCAAATTCAATACGTTGAAGGTACCGAATTTGATGAAGACGATGCTGAAATCGTAAATGGCGACAGCAAAGTTTATCTAACTTCTACAGCAAGTATCGACCTAGGCGTTTTTGCAACGCTAATGCCTATCGAAGTTGGTAGACACACCGTTGAGCTAACCGGTCTTAAACCCAATACCGTATACAGCTACAGAGTAGGTAGCCCATCAAAAGATTGGTGGAGCGAAGTATACACATTCAAGACAGCTCCTGCTGACAACCAAGCATTCGAAGTTCTACTTCTCAGCGACCTACAAGGTTATGCACGTGATACTTACCATAAAGCATCAAAAGTTCTAGAAAACGTTGATAAAGTATTCGAAAATGGTTATGATTTCGTAATCAACTGTGGTGACGTAGTTGATAATTCCAGAAACCTTGTTCAATGGGACGCATTCTTGAATATCCCCGGCAAATATTGGGGCAATACAACACAAGTAGTTGCAGTAGGTAACCACGGCAAATACAGCTTCGAAAAGAGTGAAGACGACGGCTTCTTTATGTCAGGAGTAGAAGTAGTTGACAACGAATATAACTACGTTCTAATGCACTACAACTTCTCATATCCTGAACAAGACGACACGACAGGCGCATATTACAGCTTCGATTACAGTGGCGTTCACTTCACGGTTTTGAACACAAACGACATCGACGCAGATACCAACGGATTGTCAGACGCGCAACTTGAATGGCTAAAAGAAGACCTAAAGAACACCACTAAACAATATAAAGTAGTTCTAATGCACAAGGGTGCGTATTCATCGGGCGCACACGTAAAAGATTCAGACGTTAAAGCTATCCGTGAACAAGTAACTTCTATCTTTGCTGATAACGGTGTTGCTCTAGTTCTACAAGGTCACGACCATACCTACAGCGAAAGCTACTTCATCGATAGAGATGGTAACGCCGTTGATATGGCTAAATCAAAAGACGGAGCAATCGAACTAGGTACTGGCGCAGTTCTATACGTAACTCTAGGTACGATGGGTGATAAGTTCTACGACTTCGTAGAAGACGAAAACGTTCCTCTAGAATTCGGTAAAGACTTGCACGACACCACTCTATTAAACCCCACCTTCGGTAAACTAACTTATGATGGTGAAAAGCTATACTACGTTGGTTATGAATGCGACCTAGAAACCGGCGAAATCAGCCCTTTAAGAGCTGAAAACGACCCAACAAAGTATATTGCTTACGGCATACTTGGCGCTAGCTTGTTGAGCTTTATTTGGATTCTAGTCGTAAACGTAAAGAGAGCTAGAATTAGAAAGGCTAAATAGTCGAAAATTTACTAATAAAGTGGGCAGAAATATCCGCCCACTTTAATATTATAAGGAGATAAAATGAATACTAGAAAAAAACTATTTAAACTCGGCGTGATACTACTTATTATAGCATTAGTTGTTTTCGCGATAAATTATTACGTATTCCACTTCGTAACGGATGACGGCTTGACTCTCACGTGGCATGAAGAGCCCGGTAAACCCTTCGTTACCGACCTTATCGGTCAACTAGGCACGCTACTCACGTTCGGTAGTATAACGAGCTTCCTTGTAGGCGCTGTCGTATTCAAAGACGATAAAAAGAAATAGGGCGTAGTAAAACAATAAAAAAGCACACTGAATTCAGTGTGCTTTTCTTTATTTTTAATTATTTGATATCGTAACGCTAGTAAGAGAATTACAATGCTGAAAAGCTTTTTTACTAACGTAGCTTGCAGTTTTTGGGATAGTTACGTGAGTGAGTAAATCGCAACTACCGAACGCATAATCACTTATGTTAATTAGTGAATTCCCAAGCGTTAAGTCGGATAGTAACGCGCAGTTATGAAACGCGTAACTACCTATACTTATTACAGAGTCGTTTATTATTAATCGGGTAAGCGAATTACAGTTATTAAATGCGTAATCATTGATTTTTGTAACGGCATCGGGTATTACGAGCTCTTTTACAAGTTCGCCGTTTAGGTATAGATTTTTTGCGTAATATAAAGGGTTAGCGTTGTGGTCTGTAAACGTTATTCCACACCAAGATTCTATACTATTAATATCTACGCGCGCGAGAGCATTACAATTAAAGAATGCGTTATCAGAAATTTCTTTTACTCCACGTCCAATCGTAACGCTATTTAACGCGCTACAGGTCGCGAAAGCGCAATAGTCTATACTTGTTACGCTATCCGGAATTATTACGCTTATTAGGCTATTACAGCCGAAAAAAGCGCTACCCCCAACGTTAGTTACGGGTAAATCGTTATAGCTAGACGGGATTGCGAGATAAACAGGGGTTCCGTCGTAACCAACTACGGAATAAGTATTGTCGTTAAGTAACTCAAACTTTAAACGAAATTCTGTGTTACTGAATTTATCCATTTTCTCCCTTGAACGTCATTAAATTAAGCGTGTTCTCGTGAAGAGAACACGCTTTTGTTGATAGATTTTAATTAGAATGCAAATCTAATAGGTTTCTTCTTCTTGCGAGAAATCGGGAAGAGGAATGCGGGAACGATAATTAAGAATATTATCGCAAGTGCTAGAATGATTAATACAATCTTTACGTATCCACCTGTATAAACTTCTATGAAACCGATAGATTCAACGTCAGCTGCGTTTTCTAGGTGGATTGTTCCGTCGATAACTTCTAGTTCGGCAATATGATATTCGCCTGCAGCTTTGATAACGACTTTTACTTTACCGTTTTCGTCAATTAGTTTTTCATCAACCTTTATGGTAAGCGTTGCGTCTTCGTCTAGTACGTCTATACCGTCAATGCTAATGTTGTAACCGGATTTTACGCGTTCGTGCGAGCCGATAATGCCACGGATTTCGGTGCCTGTTTCTGAGCTAGACGTAATAGCTTCTAGAATAAGGTTTGTTTCGGGGTCGAAACCGTTAGCAGATTCGATAATTACGGTGAAGTCTTTTGTATCTTCTTTCAATACCGTGTCGCAGATTATAACCGTTACGGTTATGGGATTAGGTGCTGCAAATTCTTCGGTTGCTTGTGAAGTCATAGTTACTTCGTATACGCCGGGCGTTACGAAAGAGTTTTCGGTTAGACTGCCGTCAACGTAGAATTCGATAGGTGCACCACTCGTAACTGTAACAGGAATTACGAAAGCATTTCCGGTGTAAACGAACTTGAATTCATAGTAGGGGACTTCAAATCTAGCGACTTCGCCGTAGATGTGGAAAGTACCGTTTATGAAAGTTACTTCGTAGTTGGGGTTGGAATATTCACCGGTCAATTCGTAGTATCCTGCTGCGGTACCGTCGGCTTTTACAATTACGATGCCTAGGTCATCGCCACGTAATACTTTACCCATGGTAACTCTATAGTTGTCTTGGTCGATTACGATTTCTTCATTGAGAATGGAAGATTGATTGCCGATTGTTATTTCTATAGGTCTAGGTCTAATCTCATATTTTCCGGGTACGAATTCGATTTCGTAGTTAGCTATTTCTAGTGTACCGCGTGTAATAATATAAGTTTCTACGTTTTCGCCACTAATACGTTCAAGTTTACCCGTGAAATAGTCACCGTCTAGTAGGGTGCCTTCAACGTCGTATGCGAAGGTGCCGTCTGCATCGCCGTAATAGCGATAACTATCTTTAGCTATAACCTTTATCGAACGAGGTGTAATCGTGTAATATACGGTGGTTTCTGCGAGCGTTACGGTGTAATTAGCGTTAGCCGTATCCATATCGCCGATAGTGATTGCATATTCGCCAACGTTCTTGCCTGATACGCGTGACAACGTGCCGAGTAGTGTGGTTTCGCTATATGCTAGAGCAGTGGTGGTATAAGTAATTACTTTGTCACTTTCGCCGTATACGTGGCCTTGGTTTTGGTCAGGCGTTACGATAACAGCTTTAGGTTCAATATAGCAGAAACCTTCTTCTAGCGTTATATTGTAGTTGGAATTTGCTAGAGTGCCAATAGTAATTGCGTATTTGCCAATACCGTTACCTTCTTCACGAGCTAACGTACCGGTTAACGTTGCGTTAGGAACGCCTATTACAAGAGCGCCTGTAGTTATTTCATAACTAATAGTGCCGTCTTCTGCGCCGTATTCCTTTGTGAAACCGGTAGGAGTTATTGTAATATCACGAACGCTGATAATGTAATTTGCTCCCGTGAAAGATTCAATCTTATATTTATCATTCGTTTGTAGTGTGCCTATATTGATAGCATAGGTTCCTACATCGGTACCAGCTTCACGTTCTAGGCTACCTGAGAATACGCTATCAATCGTATCACTTGCGAGTAGACCTTCTACTTCGAATGTTAGGGAAGCACTTTCGCCGAAGATTACGGGTACGTCATTAGCAGTAACGTATAGTTTTCTTTCGGTTATTATAATTTTACCGATGCCAGAGTCAACTGCGAGGAATAAGTTATAGTTCGGGTTGGTAGTGCTAATTCCCGTGATATTGAAAGCACCAACGCCAGTAATATCATCGTGTGTATATACAACGTTGAAACTATCGTTATTAAATCCAGTAGAAACTACGTCGTAGTAAACTCCGTTGATTTCTTCTGCACCGTATTCGTACTCAAAGACGGACGGAGTTACGAAGAAGTCTCTCTTCGTGATTCTAAATCTAACGTCACTAGTGCTTAAGGTTATAACGTAGTTGCTATTCAAAGAAGTTACGCTGTTGAATGCGTATCCGATAGCATTAACCGTTTCACCTGCGTTTCTCGTAAATTCTACTTCGAAGTTTTCGTTTATGCCTGCAACAGTGCCCTTGAATTCGGGGTCTACGTCGCCATAAACTTTTGTTAAAACGCTACTGTCAAGAGCATCTGCTGAAACGCTACCTATATCGTACGGGTTAATGAAGAGTTTAATTTCTACACTAGCAGGTTCGTAGTAGTTGGTAGTTTCAGTAGCGGATAGGGTGATTAGATAGAAAGTGCCGTTTAGAGTTGAGTTCTTATTGTCACCCGTAGAAGTTGTGGTAACGGTTGCGCCATCTTCGGTGTGGCTCAACGTACCGGTTACTTCGTACACGCTATTAGAATAAGTTGTTGTGATTTGATATTCGCCATCAACAAGCGTTGCGCCGTTAGGAGTGATTTCAGAAGCTTTCTTATCGATAAAGTAGGTAATACCCGAAACAAACGTAATTGCATAGTTATTGTTTCTGCCGTCGTTATTATCAAGCGTGCCTTGTAGGATAAGGTAAGTTCCTGCATTGTGAATATCGGGATTTTCACGCGTGAGCGCGCCTTCTAACGGGTATCCGTCGACTAGGGCATCGCCGTTTGCGTTTGCACCTGCGCTAACGCTACATCTTAATGCAGTTATAGGAGCATCTCCATATACGAGCGTTTCAGCGATAGGTGTAACGGTTATTTCTCTAGCTACGATTACGTAGTTGTTGGAAGTGTAGTTTATATCGTAGTTTTCGTGAGCAAGAGTACCTTGTTTGATTTCGTAAGCGCCTACCGTGTCGCCGGCATCTCTAACGAGTGAACCTGATAGGCTGTTGCCATTTACAAGACCCGTAGCGGTGTAATCGAGAGCACTTGGGGTATTGCCGAATACTTGTTCTACGTAGTTAGCAACAACGTAAACGGGACGTTTGTTGATAGTATACGTGCCTGATACTGTGGTAATATCGTAATTTCCGTTGAGATTGTTCGCAGAAATCGTTATTTCGTATTCTTGTGCTTTAGAGTATCTGCTAGCAGACGTAATAGGCATAATGCTTAAGTCGTCGTTTGTACAAATTAAGCTACCTGTTAAATTGTCAGCTTCGTTAGTTGCGGTAACCGAGTAGGTTAAGGTCTTAATTGCATCACCATAGACGGAAGATTGATTATCAGCAGTAATTGTAAGCTTTCTTGCAGTGATTACGTAGTTTGCACTGTTAACGGCTACTGAATAGGAGTCGTTCTCGATATAATCTACGGTAATTGCATACGTTCCGACGTTAGAGCCTGTAGCTCTACTTATAGTAATACCAAATATGGACTCGTCGTCACCGTCTGCAAAGTCACCTGATACGGAGTAGGTGAGTGCCTTTTCAGCTTCGCCGTAAATTTGTGATTTGGAGTCAATAGTGATGGTTATGAGTGATTGAGTGACGTAATAAGTACCTTTTACGAAAGTTACGTTGTAATTATCGTTATTCCAACTACCAGTAATAGGATATTCGCCTTTCGGAGAAGTGCTAGTTGCAGTTGTAGAAAGCGTGATGCCCAATTCATCGTTGTTAACGATGGTGCCTACTGTAGGAACGTCATTATAAGTTAGTTCCTTGATAGCTTCGCCAACTTTGCTATCTTGATTATTGATAGTGATTTCTATTTCTCTGGGCTTAATGGTGTATTTACCGAACGTGATACTAATATCATAGTTATCGTTGTTTGCAGTAGCTTCGATGTCGTAAGTTTCTGCATTAGGATAATCTATGCTCGGTATTGTTGTTGAATATACAACGTTTAGGCTATCTCCGTAGACTAGCTTGTTATCAACGTCTGTATAAGAGAAGTTTGTATCAAGCTCATCACCGTAGAATGATTCTAAATCGTTGATTATGATAGAAATAGCTCTCTTTTCAATAGTGTAAACGCCTTTATCTCCGTTTGCACCTACGAAAGTGACGTCGTAGTTATCATTGTTTACCGTACCAACGATATCGTAAGTAGTCGCAAATACACCGTCTGATTTTGAAACGGAATATACGTTCGGGTCGCCGTTAACGATGTTGCCGGCCGTAATAGAATGTGGAAGTGCTACTAATTCTTCGCCGTAAATTGACGATGCGTTGCCGATATTAACGGTTAATGGTCTCTTATTAACGGTATAAACGCCTTTATTTCCGTTTGTACCATTGAAAGTAACAACGTAGTTAGTGTTAGTGGAAGAAGCCGTAATATCATACGTTCCATAGGTAGAAGTATTGTCAACGTTAGCTGTCAACGTTAAGCCTAGGCTATCACCGGCAAGGACAACGCTAGCTTCGTTAGAAGTGAGTACTTCAATATCGTCACCATAAATAGAAGCTTTGTCATCGATAGTAACGGTAATAGCTTTCGGGTTAATGACGTAAGCGCCTTTTTCGAAAGTTATCGTGTAGTTAGTATTTAAAGAATATGCAGAAATTTCATAGGTATGCGAATTAGGTCTTTCGCCCGAAATAGTAGTTGAATAGTAGGGGCTAATCTTATCTTGGTCACCGTCGATGATAGCGTTATCATTATCACTGAAAGTGAATTCCGTGACAACTGCATCGCCGTACGTCGTAGTAACGTCGTTGATGTAGAGAGTAATAGCTTTTCTCTTAATCGTTAACGTGCCGTGTTCTAGTACCGTGATAGTGTAGTTAGTATTAGTGTAAGTGAAGTTAATATCATAGCTCGGATTCGTAGCCGTGTTTGCTACGTCGCCTTCTTCACGAGATAGGATAATGCCCGGTGCAAATTCTCCGTCTAGAAGCGTATTCGGGCTACCGTTGCTTTCCGTGTAGCAATCCGTCGGAATTGTCCAAGGGGTATCTCCATAGACGATTTCATAGCTATTGAAGTTTAGATAAACAACACGGGGTGTAACTTCATAGGAACCTGCAGTAAACGTTACGTCGTAGTTATCGTTATCGTACGTTGCGCCTGAAACAAGGTCGTAAGTGCTTACGTCTTTGATAGCAACGCCGTTATATGCGATATTAAGTAGGGAAATATTTTCGCCATCGGCAATTGAGCCTACGACAACGGTAGGAGCAAGAGTCTTGATAGTATCGCCGTATACGGAAGTGTAACTGCCTAGATTTACGCTCACTTCTCTCTTGGAAATAGTGAATGTAGCTTGCTCGCTAGTTCCAGTCGTATTTGTGAAGGTTACGATGTAGTTATCGTTTATTTGTGTACCTGAAATAGCATAAGCGCCGGGTGTTACACCGTCTGCTTTTGCTAGGGTGTAAACGCTTTCGTTATTTACGATAGAGCCAGTCGTTACGTTAGAAGTTAGCGTGGGTATATCGTCGCCATAAACCGAGTTATTGTCGTTAATAGTAACGGTAATTGCTCTCTTTTCGATAGTATAAATACCATTGCTACCGTTTTCACCCACGAAAGTGATATCGTAGTTGTCGTTATTTACAGTACCGACAATATCGTGCGGTCCAGCATTCAAAGTACCTAATTTCGAAACGGAATATACGTTCGGGTCGCCGTTAACGATGTTGCCGGCCGTAATAGAATGTGGAAGTTCTGCTATGCTATCGCCATAAGTAGACGATGCGTTGCCGATATTAACTGTTAATGGTCTCTTGGTTACCGTATACGTGCTTGAATTAACGCTAATGTCATAGTTGTCAGCTGTTGCACTATTGCAAGAGATGTTGTACGTACCAGTAGTGGTGCTGTTGTCAACAGAACAGGATAACACTATATCCAAAACGTCGTCTTTATCTTCGCCGTATTCCATAGCTCCGTCAGCAACAGAGTAGGTAAGTTCAACTTGTGCTTCACCGTAATGCGCAGTTTTAGCATCAATTGTAACGGAAATTTGTTTCTTGTTGATAGTATAAACGCCTTTATCGCCGTTAGAGCCCACGAAAGTGATATCGTAGTTGTCGTTATTTATAGTACCGACAATATCGTACGTTCCAGCATTCAAAGTACCTAATTTCGAAACGGAATATACGTTCGGGTCATCGTTAACGATGTTGCCAGCCGTAATAGAATGTGGAAGTTCTGCTATGCTATCGCCATAAGTAGACGATGTGTCGCCGATATTAACGGTTAACGGTCTCTTGGTGATAGTGTAAGTGCCGTTTGTGAAAATTATGTTGTAGTTGCTGTCGTTGTCCGTGCCGATTATATCGTAATCGATAGCGTCGCTTGTAGAAGTTGCAGTCGTAGTCAAAGTGTAATTCAAAACGTCGCCACTTATAACTTCACTCGCATCGTAAGTTGCCGTTAACGTGACTATACTGTCGCCGTATACCGAAGTCTTATTATCGATTGTTAAGGAAATATCCTTTTCGGCTACGGTAAATTCGATATAATTATCTTCATCCAAGTAAATACCGATAGGGGTAGCGGAGCCACTACTGTAAGACGCTGCGCTTGACGGAACGTTTAGTGCAACGAAGGGTAGGGAGTTAGTGAGCGTAGTGCGATAGCGTGCGTAATAAGTACCTGCATTCAAGCGAACGTCACTTGCGCCCGACAAGCTATCGTAAATTACGTTTTTATTGTTGTCTAGAACTTCGACGGAAGCCGTAGATAGGTTGCTTATCGAAGTATGAGTATTGAGCCAGTAACCGAGAGCTGAACTCAAAGTAGAGCTATTATTATTTCTTAATGCATTGATTAGGGTGTTAGCAGTAGTGTCCGCCGAATACGTCAAATCAGTGCCGGAAACAGCGAACGTGGACGGTTGATTTATGCGAGCCACTGCGTAAATCGCTTTGCCACTATAATTTGCGAAAGGAATCGTGAATTCTACACCACTTCCGATATCGCTATTCGTACCTAAATATTTTAGTCCGTCTACACCACCATCGGCGTTCGTACTGAAAACGCCAACGTGAGTTGAACTGTTATTTATGTAACTTCCGTGAATGAAAGCGTGGTTATTGTCGGGAATGCTTGCGTTAAAAGTAGCACGAACGACAACTTCTTTTTCTAATCCCGGCGTGAAATAAACTCTATCAAGGTAAGCGTTAGAAGCATTTAGCGTTACTGCATCAGTGCTGTTAGGAACGATTGCCCTAAAGATTTGGACTTTGCTTGATATCGTAGAAATTCCCCAAGCATAACTTGGTTCAGAGCCTAGGTTTACGTTTGAACCATTGGTGTAGCTTCTTCCCGTATCGAAGTAGAAGACTCTGTCGATATTAAGTGTAGCGCCACCTTGTAGAGTAGTAATACAGTATTTTCTGTTGTAGCTGGAAGTAGATGCACCTGTTGAATTAATGGAGCCTTGGAATCCGTAAACCAAATCAATCGCAGTATGAGCAACGGTTTCAGATGAGTTGCCGTGTTTGATTTCTCCGATGAAACCTGCTACGTTAGCACCTTTGTCCGCCTTGCAAGCGCCTTCAATGCTACCCTTGCCGTATAGGGCGCAACGAGTGAATAGTTGTGAGCTTGATGCACAGGCTTGACCTGCGAAACCGCCTACTGCGAGCCAGTCGGTTGCGTTGTTAGATTGTGTATGTTTTAGCGTGCCGTCAATGGTAACAGTGCTATCGATTATTTGTATGTTACCTGACGTGATAGGATTGTTTTTGGCAGAGGTAGAAGAACTATCGTCAGTTCCACCCATACGTCCAACCATACCGCCTAACATATTGTAGTTGTTATGGCCAGTTGGGGACGCGTCGGTTCTCATCTCAATGTATGAGCCACTCTCGTAGGTTACCGTGCAGTTGTTTATGCGAGAATTGCCTTGCATAATACCTACAATACCACCGAATGCGCATTGATAACCGTAATCGCTAGTCGTTTTGAATTTATAATTCGTTGCACTTGTAAAGACGACGTTTAAGTTCTTAATAGTGCCGGTTCCTGATAGTTTATCAACGATGTAACCGACTTGGTCACGGCTATAGCCGAAGGCATAAGTATAATCTGTGCCGTTATCGCTGATAGGGGAGAACGTAATCGTATGCCCATTGCCGTCGAAAATACCCGAGAAATTGATAGCTTTAGGAGAGTTATCGGCGCCGTCCCAGCCGGAAGTCGTATATCCTTCGAAGTAGTCCCAGCCTGCCGGAGCTACGATGTCTTGTGTCAAATAGTAGTTACCCGTAACGTCTACCCAACCGTAAGTGCCACCGACAACGTATTGGCGGAAAGATAAGAAGTCATTCCAGCTAGAAATAGCCGTGCCTTTCGTTGAATTATAACCATCAACTACGGAGCCGTTTACAAGGTCTCTTTCTACGATGTGGAAAGTAATAATGTTTTCATCTTCCAAATAAATGTAGAATTGATTGTTTACGTTATTAGTTGAGCTCGTATTCAATGATATTGTGGGGACCGATAACATCGATATACCCATTGGGCTCAACGAAGTTGCGTATTTTGCGTAATAAGTTCCCGGTTCAAGAACGTCCGTAGAGCTAGCGTAGCTAGAATTCCAGCTTTCGTAAGCTATTGCCATATTATGGTCGTAAATTCTTACTCTTGCGTTACTGCCGAGAGATTGAACCATATTCGTCGTGCCGGTCCAGTATCCGTTACCACTGCTCAAGTTCCCACTTGGAGTAGCGTTCATGAGTTCGTTAGCTAGGTCGCCGTAGGTTTTGTTGTCTCCACTGGTGAAAGAAGTGTTGTTGACGGAAACTTTTGCCTTGGTGCCTATACGAATGGTAGCGTAGATGTTAGCAGCGTTTTCTTTATGGGGTTTCAAATATATGTAATTACCGTTATCGGTGAGCGCAGCGTTATCGCCAATTAAAATAAGTCCGTCGGCAGTGGCAGAGGGACCCGAATAGGGTGTAGTATTGTCTGCCGTAACTTGTGCTAGAGCGTAATATCCGTTGGGAATACTCGGTGCAAAATATGATTTCATATAAACCGCACTAGGATTAGTTGGGTCTAGCAATATTCTTGCAATACGAGCATTATTTTGATTGTAAGATATAGAAGTAGGGCTGTTCAATAATAAAGGTCTAAAATAATGCGAAGTTGAAGAAACTGTAATTACGCCCTCATCATTACTGAATCTTTCAGAGCCTGAATTGTTGTAAGAAACGGAGGAGTAATTTCTACTTAATTCGTGTAATTTCGTTATGGTTATAGAACCACCAGGCGTGCCTATAAATTTGCCTGCACGACTATAGGAGTGAGTACTAGAACCATTAACGTAAGATTCTATCGTTCCTAGATATCCGAATACTAGTTGTTTTATTGTGACGTTAGCACCATTTGTGATTTCTCCGAATAGGCCACCAACGTTGGTGCCATTTACAGATTTGCCGATTATGCTTGCACTAGTCGTATCGCTGTAGACACTACAACGCTCCATGGGAGTGTGTCCACTGTCAACTTTGCAAAAACCGGATACAAGACCTGCGTTACCCCAGTCGTCGCCTACGTGGTCTGCGACTAATGAGCCGTTCATAACGAGAGTGGTGTCGATTATTTTTGCTGTACAAGAACTACCATCGCCACCCATTGAGCCAACTATACCACCATATCCGGTATAAGATTTACACCAAGAATAACATTCATAGTAGCTACCTTCGGCGTAAGTTACGTTACAGTTTATTATTTGTGAAGCGCCTTCCATTGCGCCTACTACGCCACCGACGTATCTGCTGTTTTCGCCAGGGTCGTTAACTTGTCCTATATATCTACCTCTGAATATGACGTTAAGATTTTTAATCGTGCCACCTGACATTCTGTCGACTATGAAACCAGCATATTTTTTACCTTGTCCACAAGCAAGAACTTTTGCCTTTCCAGTGCCGGTAGGATTAAAGGTATCCAACGAAGGTGTTGCCGGAGAAAAAGTAATGGTGTGACCGTTACCGTCGATAGTGCCCGTCAATGTGGTGAAGTTAGGCATAGTACCAGAGTTTGTCCAGAATGATTCTCTAACGCCGTCACTATTATTGTCATACATACTGCTGTCCCAACCGGACATATCTATGTCTGCGGTTAGATAGTAGTTGCCACTTAAAGTGGTTTCGCCACCGGTGCCCCAAGGACGAAGAATCGATAAAAATTGTTCTTTAGAACTGATTGCCGTACCCGAAGTATTGTTATAGCCATTGGTAACGCTACCGTTCTCTAGACCCCTTACACCGTAAATTTTGCCGTATTGAGTGTTTGCTAGATAGGGGTAACCGTTATTAACTTGTGGGTCGATAACGAACTTTGAATTGTTAGCATAGCCGGAAATAGCAGCGGATGCATTTGCATAGTTTGTGCTACCAAAGGTAGAAGCACTAACTTTATTGCTTGAATTGTTAGCTAAATCACCAAAGTTTACGAAAGAGTCGTTTGTGTATTCATTATAGCTACAAGAGCACGTTCCATAGTTATAAGTGTTGGAGATAGTGAGCCCAGTTAATGTGTTACAGACGATTAATGCAGCACGGTCGCTACCTGTATTTGATACGTTACCACCGTTGATGCAATAAGAAATCGTGCCGTTTGCAGCTCCTGCAATACCTGCGGCGTGACCAATTTTAGCCGAAACTACGGCTCCATAGTTGGCAGATTCGGTGATTGTGCCTGCATTGGTTCCTATGGTTGTTCCTGTAGTTGTTTTTGTTAATACGCTTGTCAATCCCCCGACAGGGTGGTTATTTTTACTTGCTAATCCTGCATACCAGTGAGTATCCCATGCTGTGTAAGTAGCAGAGTCCTCTGAATCGGAAACCTTGGTAACGCTAGCAAAATTCATACATTTCTCGATAGAGCCGTTCCAAGTAGCGCCGGTAATGCCACCTGCCGAGCCCAATGATTTGATAGTAGAGCCGTAATTTATGCAATTAATAACGCGACCATTGTTTAAACCAACGATACCTGCAACGTAATAAGAGCCTTTTATGCTAGCATTACGGAGAGAAACGTTCTTTATTGTTCCGGTGTTTGATGCGAAAAGCGCCTCACAATGCGATGAAGAATTCAAAGTGAGGTTCTTGATTTCGTAATTTCCACCGTCGTAAACACCGCTGAAAGCTCCTGTCATTTCGGGAATTCCGTCGGTATTATCGACTGCAATTCTAGCTCCGATAGGGGTGTAAGTAACGCCACTAAGGTTGATATCGCAAGTTTGTAGGTAATGCTTGTCAAGACCTACCGTGGGTATAGCAAGAAGCTTTTCTGCAGAGTCGACGATATAAGGGTCGCCTTCAATGCCCCCGCCGATAAACGATGCTAAAATAGTGCTAGCTTGGACGTCATCAGTTAAAACGGTACTGTTGCTAACGTTAGAAACAACCGTGTTAGAGTCGTCTTTAGCATTACACGACACTA
>JAFXIQ010000031.1 GCA_017533005.1 Clostridia bacterium
AGAAATCGTTAACGAACACCTAATTAAAGGTCGTGCAGTTCAAAGACTCATCTATAAAGACCCCAAAGCAGAGAGCATGACAAAAGCTCTATCTGAGACAAACTTCTATAAGAAGCAAACTCGTGTAGCTCTCCGTAACTGTGGTGTTATCAACCCCGAAAATATCGACGAATATATTGGTTACGACGGATATCAAGCACTTATCAAAGTTCTAACCACAATGCAACCTCAAGAAGTTATTGACGTAATCAAAGCTTCAGGCCTTCGTGGTCGTGGTGGCGCAGGCTTCCCCACAGGACTTAAGTGGCAATTCTGCCGTAACGCTATTCCTGATGAAACCGGTATCAAATACGTTTGCTGTAACGCTGACGAAGGCGACCCCGGCGCATTCATGGACCGTTCAATTCTAGAAGGCGACCCACACGCTATTATCGAAGCTATGGCTATCGCAGGTTATGCTATCGGTTCTAACCAAGGTTACGTTTATATTCGTGCAGAATATCCTATCGCAGTTCAAAGACTACGTATTGCTATTGAACAAGCTAAAGAATACGGCCTACTCGGCAAGAACATTCTTGGTACGGACTTCAGCTTCGACCTCGCTATAAGACTAGGTTCAGGCGCATTCGTTTGCGGTGAAGAAACAGCTCTTATGACTTCAATCGAAGGTAAGCGTGGCGAACCACGTCCCCGTCCTCCATTCCCAGCTAACAAAGGTCTATTCGCTAAACCCACCATTCTTAACAACGTAGAAACCTACGCTAATATCGCTCAAATCATTTTGAAAGGCGCAGATTGGTTCAAGTCAATGGGAACCGAAAAGAGCTGTGGTACAAAAGTTTTCGCACTAGGCGGAAAGATTGTTAACACAGGTCTAGTAGAAATTCCTATGGGAACTTCACTACGTACTGTTATCGAAGATATCGGTGGTGGTATTCCTAACGGTAAGAAGTTCAAAGCAGCTCAAACCGGTGGACCTTCTGGCGGATGTATTCCTGCTGAGCTTATCGACGTTCCAATCGATTACGAAAACCTTGCTGCAATCGGTTCAATCATGGGTTCAGGTGGTCTAATCGTTATGGACGAAGACAACTGTATGGTTGACATTGCTAAGTTCTTCCTAGAATTTACGAAAGACGAAAGCTGTGGTAAGTGCACACCTTGCCGTATCGGTACGACAAGACTTCTAGAATACCTAGATAAGATTACCGAAGGTAAAGCAACTCTAGAAGACCTAGACGAAATGGAAAAGCTTTGCTACTACATAAAAGACAACGCACTTTGCGGACTAGGACAAACAGCTCCCAACCCCGTACTATCTACACTTCGTTACTTCCGTGACGAATACGTAGCACACGTTGTTGATAAGAAGTGCCCTGCAGGCGTATGTAAAGCACTACTTTCTTACTCAATCACAGATGCATGTAAGGGATGTACGCTATGTGCTAGAAAGTGCCCTGTTAACGCAATCAGCGGTAAGGTTAAAGAAAAACACGTTATTGACGCAGACAAGTGCATTAAGTGTGGCGTATGTATGTCAAGCTGTAAGTTCAATGCTATTGTCAGAAAGTAATTAGGAGAAAAGAATTATGGAAAAGAAAATGATTAATCTAAAAATAAACGGATTAGCAGTAACGGTTCCAGAAGGAACAACCATTCTAGATGCTGCAAAATCTGTCGGTATTAAAATTCCTACACTCTGTTATCTTCGTGACATCAACGCAATAGGTGCATGCCGTGTTTGCGTAGTAGAAGTAAAAGGCGCAAGAAGCTTGGTAGCAGCTTGTGTATATCCTGTTAACGAAGGTATGGAAGTTATCACAAACAGCGCAAAGGTTGTAGAAAGCCGTCGTACAACGGTAGAACTTATTCTATCAGACCACAACAAAGACTGCTTGAGCTGTGACAGAAACCAAAACTGTGAACTTCAAAGACTATCTGAAGAACTAGGTTGCGACGCAAAGAGATTCAAAGGCGCTGTAAACGAATTCCCAGTAGAAACCAGCAATCCTTGTATCGTTCGCGACAACAACAAGTGCGTACTTTGCAGAAGATGTGTTGCTGCATGTAAAGAATACCAAGGTATCGCAGTTATTGGTCCTAACGGCAGAGGTTTCGATACCCACATTGGTTGTGCATTCGAAAAAGAACTTAAAGATTCACCTTGCGTAGGTTGCGGACAATGTATCGTAGCTTGCCCCGTTGGCGCTCTTCACGAAAGAGAAGAAATCGACGATGTATACGCAGCACTTGCTGACCCCACGAAATACACAATCATTGCTACTGCACCATCTGTAAGAGTTGGACTAGGCGAAGAATTCGGTCTACCTATCGGCACTAACGTAGAAGGCAAGATGGTTACAGCTATGCGTATGATGGGCTTCAAGAACGTTTTCGACGTAAATGTAACTGCTGACCTTACCATTATGGAAGAAGGCACGGAATTCTTGAACAGAATTAACAATGGTGGCGTTCTACCTATGATGACTTCTTGCTCACCTGCATGGATTAAATACGTAGAATATAACTATCCTGATTTAATTCCTAACCTTTCATCATGCAAGAGCCCACAACAAATGTTCGGCGCAGTTTGCAAGACTTACTATGCAGAAAAACTTGGTATCGACCCCAAGAATATCGTTGTAGTATCAGTTATGCCTTGTACCGCCAAGAAGTTCGAAAAAGGCAGACCTCACCAAAGCGCAGCTGGCGAAGGTATTCCGGATATTGATATCGCAATCACAACGAGAGAACTTGCTAAACTCATCAAGAGACAAGGTATCATATTCAACGAACTACCAGAGAGCGAGTTTGATGCACCTTTAGGAATTGCTTCAGGCGCAGGACTACTCTTCGGTGCAACCGGTGGCGTTATGGAAGCTGCTCTCAGAACACTAGCAGAAGTTGTTGAGAACAAAGAACTTAAAGACGTTAACTTTACAGCAGTTCGTGGCACGCAAGGCATCAAAGAAGCAACCGTTGTTCTTGCTGGCAAAGAAATCAAAGTTGCAGTTGCATCAGGACTAGCTAACGCAAAAGTTCTTATGGATAAGGTACGTAGTGGAGAAGCTGATTATCAATTCATAGAAATCATGAGCTGTCCCGGTGGTTGCGTAAACGGTGGTGGACAACCTATCAAAGACGCATTCATCCGTAACAACTACGACGTTAAAGCTCTTCGTGCAAAAGCTATCTATGATACCGATAGCGCAATGGCACTTCGTAAATCACACGAAAACCCCGTTGTCAAAGAACTTTACGACACCTACTTTGGAGCACCTAACAGCCATAAGGCACACGAAATTCTCCACACGTCTTACGTAAAGAGAGAGAAGTATTAAAATAACACTAAAGAATACGGCTACTCTTAGGTAGAGTAGCCGTATTCTAATTAAAATAAGGAAACAATTAAGTAATGGCAAATAACCATAGAAAATTCCATAAAAATAAAAAGAGTTTTCTTGACGAGAGCTACGTTCCACCGTTTGGAGCAAACGTATTGCAACAATCTATCGACACTTTAAAATTGAGTGACGCCGTAACTCTTAAACTTCGCAGTGGGAAAATAGAAACCATTTTCGACGTAGTACGTAGAGAAGAAAAAGATTTTTATCGTATACCCACTTTTGACAAGAAGAACTTGGGCGAAGTCAAGAATGCTCTCAACAATAGAAGACTTTTCTTGAAGCCACCGGCACCAAAGCCCGAAGTTAAAGAAGAGGCAAAAAAAGAAGTAGAAAACAAGAAACCTAACACGGGAGCTTCTCACGACAAACCTGTTGCAAAAGCGCAACCCGTTCAACAAAAGCCCAAGGAAGATAAAAGCAATAAGCCCAAGGAAAACGTTAAACCTAAAAAGGATAAGCGTATTCTTGATCCAGATGGCATAAGCGAGAAGAGAACTAAAGAAGAACGCGAAAAACGCCGTCCACAAAGACCAGTTGTGGAACACGTCGTTGATAAATATATAAAGATAAACAAGAACAACAAATGGGGCTTTGCCGATAGGTCGGGTAAAGAAGTTATTCGTCCAGAATACGATGAAGTATTCCAATTCCACGGAGATATTTGTTGTGTAGAAAAGAACGAGCTATTCGGTTACATCGATAGAAAGGGAAACGTTATCATTGAACCACAATATGAAATGGCTGCATCGTTCAGCGAAGGATACGCTTGTGTATGCAAAGGTGGCGAATGTGGTTATATAGACGTAAATAACAACGTAGTTGTTCCATTTATCTACGAAGCAGGGACTCCCGTAGTCGATGGTTCGTGTAGGGTAAAGAAGCTCGGCAAATGGGGCGAACTTCATATAGATAAGCCCGATGAAGTCAGATGGATAATTTAATTAGACTGTAAAAGCTGTCATAAACGACAGCTTTTAATTTTTTAATAAATATGCAAATTTAGTAGCTATGGATACTAAATAATAGTATTTCTATGCACGGCAAGGTTTATTCCTTCGGCTATTATTTGTGATAAATTTTCAACGATAGGGTCTATTTCTTTTAGCGTTACAATGAGCTCGCTTTCTTTTAAGCTACGCCTTGCGTAACTACTAGTAAGGGCTTCCGCAATGCTACTAGCGTAAGTTACTAAAGGAACGCCGATTGCGATTACAGGCACGCCTAGCGTTTCGCTGTTTAAAGGTCTACACGAGTTATTTACACCGGAGCCTGGAGTGATACCACCGTCGGTTAATTGTATGGTTCGTGCTAATCGATTTAAGTGTTTTGTTGCGAGAGTATCCACGGCAATCACGATAGAGGGTTTAATGCGGGATACTACGCCTTTAATTACGTCGAAAGAATGTATACCTGTAATTCCGACTACTCTACCGGCAATAGTCGCGAGTCGTCCTTCGCCGTTAGGTTTAAGGCCTTTTTTGTATAGATGTTCGCTTACACGGATACCTTTCAACGTTTCAACGCCTAGTTTATCAGCAGTCATACCATCGTTGCCGATGCCTGCTACAAGCACGAGAGAATTTAGACGGACGTTATGTTTTTTTAAGAGCTTGACAAGCGCGATTTTTATACTTTCGGTTAGATACTTTTTCTTTTTTTCTTGGAAAAACACGTTTTCTTCGAAGGTTATCATATAGACTTCGCCGTTTTCTATTTGAGATTTAGAAACGGTTATGTCGTCAAAAGTAGCAATTTCGGTTGTAAAATGCCTATTTTTAGTGTTTGAAACAGCAGTTTCCATATAAAGGGAGCAAAAATTATCATTCATAATAAATAAGTTTACCTTTTTCCACAAAATTTATAATAAAACGTTTGCAAACATTTAATCTTTATGTTAGAATATTAAACGCATGAAAAAGAACACATAGCCGCAAGGAGAAATATAATGGCAAATATTAAATCACAAAAAAAGAGAATACTCATCACAAGAGAAGAAAATGCAGCTAACAACAGCAAGCGTACAAGAGTTAAAAATCTCGTTAAGAAGTACGAAGCTCTAATCGCAGCAAACGATATTGCTGGCGCAAAAGCACTTCTTCCCGAAGTAGTATCTGTTATCGATAAATCAGGAGTTTACAAAGACAACACAGCAAGCCGTAAAGTTGCTCGTTTGTCAAAGCTTCTATCTGACCTAGAAAAGGCAGCAGTTGCAGAATAATCACAAATTATTAAGCTAATTTAGCTTAATATAACTGGGTGTGGCGCAGCTTGGTAGCGCGCTTGAATGGGGTTCAAGAGGCCGGAAGTTCAAATCTTCTCACCCAGACCAAA
>JAFXIQ010000032.1 GCA_017533005.1 Clostridia bacterium
ACTCGCAAAACTCGGAGCAAATGTCGTCATCAGCGCAAGAAGAGTTGGTGCTCTAGAAGAAGTTGCCAATAAAATAACGCAAGAAGGTGGTAGCGTACTCGTTGTAGCTACCGATATTTCAAAAAACGCCGATTGCGTAGCACTTATGCAAAAAGCAATCGAAAAATTCGGGAAAATTGACGTACTAGTTAACAACGCAGGCGTTCTTGATACGGGTCTTGCTCCTATCGACACTTTCAACGACGACGAACTACAAAAAATACTTTCTATTAACCAAGTAGGTACCATGCAATGTATTCGTGCTGCAGTTCCACATCTAACCGAAGGTGGCTCGATAATAAATATTGCTTCTGTAGCAGGATACAACGGTGGTGGTGGCGCAGCATACGTTTCTTCAAAAGCTGCTATAATTGGTATAACCAAACATACAGCCCTACTACTCGCTGATAAATATATTCGTTGTAACGCAGTATGCCCCGGCTCGATTGTCACTCCTATGACAATGGGAATGGCTCAATCGCAACTCGATATGCGTATGATGGGCGCAATGGCAAAGCATAACGACCTAAAAATTCATCCATGCATGCCCGATGACGTTGCAAACGTTATAGCATTTCTAGCAAGCGACATGTCAAAAGCCCTAACCGGTCAAGTAATCGTAACCGACTTCGGCGCATCACTATAAAACAACCAACAAAAAAACCTAGCGACGTCGCTAGGTTTTTTAATTTCAAGTAACAATTAAAAGTTTGTGAGCGTATCACCACTCAATCTAAACGTTGTCCAGTCGTCCATTCTCTCTGCGCCTAGTGCCAAATAGAAATCAACACTTGGTGTATTCCAATCTAAGCAACACCACTCTAGTCTACCACAGCCACGCTCTCTGGTTATTTGCGCGAGCTTCTTTAGTAGCGCCTTGCCGTAACCGTTACCACGATATTCTTCAAGCACGAACAAATCTTCCAAATATATTCCCGCTCTTCCCAAGAAGGTGGAAAAGTTATGGAAAAATAGCGCAAATCCTACTTCCTTACCATCTACAACGGCAAAAATAACTTCTGCCTTTTTCTTATCGAATATCCATTCTTCTAAAAGGCTTTCGTTCGCAACGACTTCATCGCTCATTTTTTCGTAGCTAGCAAGTTTCTTGATAAAATCAAGTATTAATTTGCAATCCTTTCTCTCTGCAAATCTAAACGTTACTTCTTTCATATTTCTCCTATTTGCGCCTATTATTCTTTGTTTTGGGTGAAATGCACTAACGTCTCAACGTGGGGCATAAGACCAAGAGGTATATTTTTGTGCCAAAAACGGAGGTTGTAAAGCCAAAAAGTCCTCAAAACATAGGTTGAAAGCATCATTTGTCCTTAGCCGTTTTCTTGTTCTTGCCGATAAATATCCGCCGCTTCAATGGAAATAATTCTGTATGCTTTTCTCATAATTACCTAGTTCTTCTATTGTCCGTTCTTATTATATCATAGTAAATATGACAATTTTCGTCATATATTATATAAAATTTTAAAGAAAATAGCAAAGGTCAAACGAGCGGTGAGCCGAAGCCCACCGCCATTCTTTGTTATTAAAAGGGTCTGTGCTAAATTGCAGGCTCTTTTATTGTGTTTTATCTTCTTTTCTTTCTGATAACAAACCAGAAGATTGCAAATCCACCGCCGCCTACGACTGCAACTGCCGCTACTACGATGCCGATAATAGCACCCGTTCCAAGACCGTCGTTATCGTCCGTAGGAGGATTATCGACAGGAGGAGTG
>JAFXIQ010000005.1 GCA_017533005.1 Clostridia bacterium
CCTTTCCCTCACGGTACTATACTCTATCGGTCACTAGGTCGTATTTAGCCTTAGGAGATGGTCCTCCTGTCTTCCCACCGGATTCCTCGTGTCCCGTGGTACTCTGGATACACTTCACTTCGTCTGAATTTCGCCTACGAGACTGTTACTCTCTTTGGTCTAGCTTTCCAACTATGTTCTGCTATTCAGATTTCTTGATCTAAGTGTCCGTCACCCCATTGAATATCTCTATTCATGGTTTGGGCTCTTTCCCTTTCGCTCACCACTACTCAGGAAATCGATTGTTTTCTTTCTCTTCCTCCGGGTACTAAGATGTTTCAGTTCCCCGGGTTCCCTTCCTATACCCTATGTATTCAGGTATGGATAACACAGCATTACCTGTGTTGAGTTCCCTCATTCGGATATCTACGGATCGTAAGTTATTTGCACTTCCCCGTAGCTTTTCGCAGCTTGTCACGTCCTTCTTCGGCGCCTAGTGCCAAGGCATCCACCCTACGCTCTTCTTAGCTTAATCTCGTCAATCGTCTTATCTATTTCAAAAGAACTACTATTATTTAAGGTTTTTCCTCAGCAAAAATATCATGTGAATCTTCGTAAATCGTTCTACTCGCGTATTACTCTTTATTTTCTTGTTTGACTCTTTTTAAGATATTTTTTCTCTTTTATGTCTTCTCTTTTTACTATGCAGTTGTCAAGGTGCGTTTAAGGTTAAACCACAAAAGTGGTTGGTAGACTGAAGTGGACTCGAACCACCGACCCCCACCTTATCAGGGTGGTGCTCTAACCTGCTGAGCTACCAGTCTATATTTGGTGGAGATAAGCGGGCTCGAACCGCTGACCCCCTGCTTGCAAAGCAGGTGCTCTACCAACTGAGCTATACCCCCAAAACTTAAATGTTCGTGTCCACATTAGCAATGTGTTTTGACATATAAAAGCCATCGTCGTTTTACGATAGCTTGATTATAATAACACCAATAGAAATCATTGTCAAATAGTTTAATAGGTTTTTTTAAAATTTTTTATAATTTTTTTATTGAGGAAATTTTCTTCGCGCATACGCGCGCGTTATTCCATTAGGATATCATAAATAAAACGCCTTCCGTCTTGACATAAAGAAGAAATTATAGTAGAATGTTGAATTGAAGCGAGGTACTTAATATGATTCTAAAATTAAAAAAAGATATATTCCTATCAAAAACCGATTACGCTGTAAAAAACGCTATAGGCGAAACAATTTGTAAAATCGCCGTACTTAATCGTGGCTATTATATTTACAACAAACTTGGTCAACAAGTTGCACAAATTACTTTTGACAAAAACACCGCAAGTATGTCTATTGTCAAAAAAGAGCCTTCTTTCCCCGGTGCATACAAAGTAGCTATGGTTGGCGAAGATAAATTTATTTTCTCTTACGGCGAAACGGAAAAAGGTGACGAAGCATTTTTCAGCGCGGTAAAAGGTGGCGAAGCTTACAATTTCACAATATGGGGAAAACCATCTGAACGCGCATACGATATTTTCAGCGACGCTACCCTACTCGCAAACGTTGTTCCCGACACGCACGACGCAAACGGATACAAAATCAGAACGGCAGACAACTGCAACATTCTATACGTATTAATGATAGCGTTTTCACTCGAAAAACTTCGTTACGACCCACAATCAAAATTCTAAAAAACCAAGGCACTCAAACGAGTGCCTTTACTATTGTTCGTTAATTTTCTTATTAAAATTTTTCATATTTCTGAACACATTCGGTATTGACTCTCTTTATTATATAAGCTATAATAGTATAGTTGAAACTAGATATAGTTTTGCTTAACGAATTTTTTTAGGAGGGCAAAAAATGCCAAGTAATGTTTCTGTTGCTGAACTTAAAGCAAAGGCTAAAGAATTGCGCTTGAATATCGTAGAAACAACTTTCAACGCTACTTCTGGCCACGTAGGCAGTTCACTTTCTTGTGCAGATATGCTTACTGCACTCTACTTCAAGTACCTTAACGTTGACGTAGCTAACCCTGATTGGGAAGAAAGAGACCGTTTTATACTATCTAAAGGTCACTGTGCTCTTGCATACGTACCTTGTCTTGCTATGAAAGGTTTCATTCCTATCGAATCTCTTGCTGATTTCAACAAGACCGGTTCTGCTTATGGTATGCACCCGGATAGCAAAAAAATTAGAGGTTGTGATGCTTCTACCGGCTCTCTAGGACACGGAATGCCTATAGGCGTTGGCATGAGTATCGGCTTAAAAATGAAAGGTATCAACGCTAAAGTCGTTGTTATGACCGGTGACGGCGAATGTCAAGAAGGCTCTAACTGGGAAGCAGCAATGGCGGCAGCAAAATACAAATTAGAAAACTTAATTTGGATTATCGACCGTAACAAACTAGAAATCGACGGACCTACCGAAGAAGTTATGCCTCTAGAACCACTAGATAAAAAGGTTGAAGCATTCGGTATGAAGTGCATTAAATGTAACGGTAACGATATGGAAGACGTAGACAGAGCTCTTGCTGAAGCATGGGAAACCGCTGGCCCTGTCTGCATTATTTCAAGCACAACAAAGGGCTATGGCGTCAAGAAATTCGAAGGCGACGTCAAGATGCACTACGGCTCATTCGGTGACGACCGCAAAGACTTGCAAGTCTACATCGATGAAATCAACGCTAGAGGCTAGGAGGTAAGACTATGGGAACTGCATGGAATACTTATGATGCAAATAAAATGTCATCGGGAGCTATGTACGGCAAAACTCTCGCAGAACTAGGCGAAAAAGACCCTCGTATCGTTGGCGTTACTGCTGACCTTGCAAAATCAACTAACATCGGTGTCTTTGGCGCACGTTTCCCCGACAGACTAATTAACGTCGGTATCGCAGAACAAAACTTGTTCGGTGTAGCAGCGGGACTCGCAAAGACGGGCTTTATCCCCTTTGCTTCTACTTTCGCAATTTTCGCTTGCCTACGCGGTGGCGAATTCGTAAGAACCGACTGCGCTTATCAAAATCTTCCTGTTAAAATTATCGCAACTCACGGTGGTTTATCATTCGGTGCTGCAGGTAGCACTCACCACTGCATAGAAGACTTCGCAATTATGCGCGCAATTCCTAATATGACCGTCGTTATCCCCGCAGACGCTTATGAAACAGCTAGTGCTGTAAAAGCTTGTATCGACGTACCCGGTCCTTTCTATATGCGCGTTGGTCGTGGTATGGAACCCCTACTACATAATAGTGAAGACGACTATGAATTCAAAATCGGTAAAGCTATGACTCTTAAAGAAGGTAACGACGTTACCATCATCGCTTGTGGTATTCCCACACGTGACGCTCTTATCGCAGGTGAAATGCTAGATGAACAAGGCGTTAGCGCACAAGTTATCAATATGCACACCTTGAAACCTATCGACAAAGAAGCTATCATCGAAGCTGCCGTAAAGACACGTCGTATCGTTACAGTTGAAGAACACAACGTTATCGGCGGTTTGGGCGATGCTGTAGCAGCAGTTCTTGCTGAATCCGGTAAGAGATGTATCTTAACTAAGATTGGTATCCCCGACGAATTCGGACCTATCGGCAAGCCCGAAGACCTATATGCTATTTACAAGCTATCCAGCCAAGGCATTATGGAAACCGTTATGGAACTTATGGGCAAAGAAATCGAAGAAGACGATTGGGACGACGAAGACTAATCTAGGGGGTAAGAAGTATGAAAGCAAGTCAAAAAGACGTCTTGACTACACAAATATATTTCAATGCCGCCTTCCCTGCACTACGCGTGCCACTAGAAGAAGACCCCAAACAGGTCGCTAAATTCAAAAACGTCAATGCCGTTGTAGAATTTAGAGCAAAAGACGACGAAAACCCTCTCGCTTGTTACATTGTCTTCCTAACCGAAGAAATGGCAGAAAAGAGCGCAGAAGGCAAACGCTTTAAAGTCTATCAAGGTGAATACCCCGGCTACATTGAAATGGCAGACGGCGAGAAATACGGCGAATTAAAAGTAGTTAAAATGTATTTCAAGTCAATTCCTAGTTTGTTAGGCGTATTCAAAGGTGATTCTCCCCTAGAAATGCTAGGTATTGTTGCACCTTTAGTCAAAAACATTTTCAATCCCGTCACACTTAAGTTCCTATTCCTTATGTTGACGCTTATGAAAACGATGCCTAACTTCACTCCAGATGACTCTAAGCCTTGGGAACAATATCTCAAAGTTAAGCTCTCTCTATACTTAATTACAAGAGCATTGTCCACGGCTAATAAGCTAGGTTGGGAAACTATGTCTGAATGGACGGCAAAGCAACCCGATAGAACTTATCAATTCCAAGTCGGTGCTACGCTAGATAAAGACGGCAACGAACTATACCCCGAAATTGATGCTTATCTACGCGTTAAAATGGGTAAGAGTAAAGCAGGCAAGGGATTAAGAAAATACCCCTTCGTTCTCTTCAAATTCCCCAATCCAGACGGCTGTATCGCAGTTTTAACTGGTAGATACGACTTCGTAGAATGCGTTGAAAGAGGTTGTGTTGAAATCGTTGGCGCAGGCGATAGCTACGCAGTTCAATTCAATAGCATTATGACGGTATGTCAAAATATGCTAGTTCCATCAAAACTCGTTAAGTAAATTAAAAAATACTAAAAAGCCCACTCTTGCGAGTGGGCTTTCTCTTTGTTTAATTACTATTTAATTAAGAAAGTCTTGATTTCGAAAGGTTTGAATTCTACGCCTTTTAGGCTAACTTCCCCTATTACGTTCTCTAACATATCGGTTTCGTATGCTTCCTTGTATTCTTGAGCTAGGTTAATATCTACCTTTCTCTTTGCGCCGGTGTCTTCATAGGCACGAATTACAACGCCCTCTCCACTCTCTGCACGCTTGATTGTTTCGATAACAACGTGTGTGTCGTCAGTCGTTGCAAAAGACGGAATATCAACTTCTTCTTCGGTTATTATTAGCTTATTGTTATAAGCATACGCTACTGATTGGGTTTCGGCTTCGTTATAGTCGCCGGCGTGTGGGTATAACGCGTATCTCAAAGTATGAGTGCCTTTATCTGCATCAGGTGCTGGATACATCGGGCTTCTCAATAAGTTCAAGGATACCAAACCTTCTTTTACACGCCAACCGTATTTACCTTCCGTAATAAACGACAAACCGTATTCGCCATCGGATAAATCTATCCATTTATGAGCGCAAATTTCGTATTGTGCCTTTTCGTACTTGTTATCATTCTTGGTTGAACGTTTCAAGTTACCCATTTGGATATCGCAAGTGACTTCGTCAGCGAATACGCTAGGTCTAAAGTCTGCGCGTAACATCTTATGGGTTTCTTGCCAATCTACCGTCATAACAAAGTCTACGATGGGCTTACCGATATAAAGAATTACCTTTTGCGAGATTGAAGAATGACCATATTTATACATATTCTCGCGAATAACGGCGCCCTTTTCTATCTTAACGTCGTGGTCGATAAGCTTAAACTCGCTAGGCATACGTTTAGTATAATTGATGTCTATATCCCAAGCATTGTAATACAAGCGTTTATCTTTATAAACGTTTAACTTATTGAGATAGAATTTGTCGCCAAAATCTTTTTTATATCTCTTATCAAACAAGCTCTTAATATTGCCATAGCTATCGAATTTAACTACGAAAATATCGTTTTCTATGCTGTTTTCCGTGGTTCTTAAAACCACTTCGTGTTCACCTTGATATTCCTTCAACGGTGCTGAAGAATAAGGAGCTACTTCCGCAGTATACCACTTATCGCCACGATAAATTATGTCCTTAACGCGATAGGAGTTAGGATTTATCGCAGTTAGGCGTTTACCAGTTGATATAGTTGCGAGAGCTTTATTTTGAACTTCTAAAAGCTCTTCGTTCATTTGCTCGTAGCGAGCAACAGATTCATCGTAAACACGTTTAATAGATGAGCCCGGAATGATATCGTGGAATTGGTATAAAAGCACTTCTTTCCATACTTTATCGAGAATTTCTTTAGGGTATTCAAAACCTTTGTTAAGCGCACACGTCGACAAAAATTCCGTATTATGAAGCGCAAATTCCGTCTTTCTATTGTAATACTTGTTCTTACTTTGCGTGGTGTAAGTGCCTTGGTGTTTCTCTAGGTATAATTCGCCTTTATGTACTGCAAGTTTACTCTTGTAGCCGTCAAGTTTATTAAATAGTTCCGTTGACGGTGCCATTTTTACATTTGGCATTTCTTTCATCACGCCTGCGCGTTTAACAAGTTCAATATGTGCTTCGCCGGGGCCCCCGCCACCATCGCCGATACCGAATAGACAACCCATATCTTTGACAACGTTCTTTTCTGGGAAATTCTTAAACGCTTTATCAAATCCCCAAGGATGTCCTTCACTATTATAGGTTTCTTCCGGTGGCATATGAACTAGCACTTGGCTATCGTCTATTCCTTCCCATACGAAAGTCCTGTGTGGGAATTTATTATGTTCGTTCCAACTCAATTTTATCGTTAAAAAGCTATCCATACCACACTTTTTGATAATTTGTGGTAGGTTTCCACTAAAGCCAAAGACGTCTGGGAGCCAACACGTTCTTACCGTTTTTCCGAATTTTTCTTTCCAATAACGAGTTCCGTATAAATTTTGTCTAATTAGAGCTTCACCCGAAGTTACGTTGGTATCACACTCTACCCACATACCGCCTTGTGGCTCGACTTTACCATCGTCAATAGCTTTCTTAAGTCTAGCAAATAGCGCAGGATACTTCTCTTCCATCCATTCGAATTGTTGAGGTTGGCTAGCGCCAAATATATATCCGTCGTAGTTTTCAACGTTATATAGTTGATTACTGAACGTTCTGCCTGCCTTTCTTTGCGTTTCTCTAATCGGCCATAACCACGCTAAATCTAAATGCGCGTGTCCCGTTGCATAGAAAGTATATTCACTATCTTCGCCGTTTTCCATTTCTGCTTGTAAAATTTCACGAGCTTTTGCGACTTTTTCAGGAGCAAAATCCCCTGCCGTGCGCATTGCGTCACGAACGGACGTGCCTATAGAAACGTACTTTTCCGAACCCTTTTCTACCACATATTTTTGCATAGTAAGAGCCATTACGTCGTAATACAAGTCGCGAATATCTTCACGAACTACAACTATATCGCATTGAGCTAGTTTAGCTATTGTGTATGGATTGTTGGGAGGTAGTACGTTGTTGCCTGTTTCGAAATAAAAATCAATATTCTTACCGTCTTCACTTAAGCTCTCTAACGGCAAATAGCGTTTACCTTTCGATGGTTGCATAAATTCAACGAATGCAGATAACCTAGAAGTTGCTTTCAAAGGATTTCCGTTCTTATCTACAACGGCGCCTTCTCCTTCTACGGAAACCAAGCAAGCAAGCTTTTCGCCATCGTATCCATCGGGCACTTCGCCCGTAAAATGGAACCACGCGCAACCGTAAATATCCTTCGACCACGTTGAGCCAACTTTTATCGGCTTAAACGTATAATTATCCTTTTCATTGAATGGTATAGGCTCGCGCGAATACGTATACTCTGCCTTTAGCGTGCCTATTTTTTTATATATTTTTCTTGCCATACGGCATAAATCGCCTTTAAGTCCACTTTTAACGAAATAATCAATAGTTTTTTTAATCAAAATCTCATCCTCTCTTAAGGTTTATATATCATAATTATACTACATAGTAGTATAGAAATCAATATGGAAATTTCCTACCTAAATAAAAAAACCACGCATAGCGTGGTTTAATGTTTGTTTATTCTTTAGGGTTAACTAGTTTTCTTCTCGACTTCTTTTTGTTGTCGATTATGTAATACGTTACAACGATTATCGCGCCTACGCCTACTATTACTGCGAGCGCTATTAGCACTATCGCCCACGTTTGCAATCCCTCTGCATTAGAAGTTCTAACTCTTTCCCACATAGAAACGACTGCATCGTTAGCTTCTCCAAAGTCTTGCATAACGCCAAGCGTCGTCAAGGTAGTATCGGGATAACGCGCTTCATCGCTAAAGAATTCTTCGGGATCGTATTCATTGTCTTCTAACGTAAGAATGACTTCTTCCGAATTTCTATAGACTTCTTTATCAATAGCAGACGAATAACCAATGTAAATGGCGTTCAAAATACCGATTTCAGGCCTGCAAAGGAAATTTATGAAACTCTCTGCACCACGCTTATTCTCGGCGGTTTTAGGGATAATCCAGCCGTCAAACCAAATGTTACCGCATTGTGCTCCATCGATTTCGGGAACGAAGTAACGGATATCGACATCGCCGGCTTCTTCGATGGCGTAAAGTGCGTCACCACTCCATGCTAGGTCTACCCATGCTCTACCTTCGATAATATCGTCTTTACCAAAGTCGACTTCGTATCCGCTCAAGTGCGATTTTTGCTCGGTAAGCGCTTTTTCTACGGCAATTATCATATCGGGCTCTACACAGTTGATTAGGTCGGCAACGGAATAGTTAACGTATTTTTGTGGCAAACGATTTTGTTCCTTCAAATACATAACTGCTGCAGCATAAGCATCTCTTATACTGTCTTTCATTAAGATTTTTCCGTTAAGCGACTCGCCTTCTTTACTGCCCTTTACGTCCGTACTGTTCCATAATAGTCCCCAACCTGCAGCCTCTGCCTCTTCTGGGTCTATTTCATCAGCGTTATACATTATTCCTAGCGTTCCCCACATATACGGAACCATATAATCGTATAACTCTTCACCGAAAACTTCCTTAACCTTTTTTGCAATATTTGCATCGATATTTGCTTCGTTAGGAATGTTCTCTTTATTCGGCTTATATAGCGCATCGGCTTTTAGAAGCTTTTGAATAGCATATTCGGACGGACAAGCTACGTCTACGTACGCGTCGTTATTCATAACCTTCGTGAGCATCGTTTCATTCGTATCGAAAGTAGAGTACGTAACTTTAATTGGCACGCCGAATTCTTTTTCGTATTCTTCTTCAAATATTTCTATAACACTCTCGTCGATGTAGTCAGCCCAATTATAAACGATAAGCGTTTCTTCTTTGTTGTTACACGCGGTAAGGCTAAACGCGAGTGGTATCGCCATAACAAGCACGAGTAATACTGCAACTATTCTTCTACTTTGCATTTTTACCTCCCACGCTCTGCGTCTTTTTGCGAAGATTTGCTACTAACAAAACCGCTAATACCACAACGAAGATTATTGTGAAAATCGAGAACCAAAACGGCTCTAGTCCGTTAAGTTTGGCGTCTTCGTAAATATAAGTTGACAAGGTTTCTATGCCCGACGAAGTTCCTTTATTGATTTGCGTAATAATGAAATCGTCCATAGAAAGCGTAAACGACAACACAAATCCCGAAAGAATATTCGGTAAAATCATAGGAAGTTGGATTTTGAACAACGCTTTCGCCGGAGTTGCGCCTAGGTCAAGAGCAGCCTCGTAGATATTGGGGTCTATTTGATATAGTCTAGGCATAATCGCAAGAACAACGTATGGTGTACAGAACGTTACGTGGCCTATAATAAGTCTAACGTAGCCCTCCGGGAATCCTAGCGTCGTAAAGAACAACATAAAGCTAACTGCCATAACTATTTCACTATTGATAATAGGAAGTTGGTTAACGTTGTTTACAATTTTGCTCATTTTTTTGCCCAAATGGAACATTCCTATTGCCGAAACGGTACCTAGTATGGTAGATATAACCGAAGAAATAACGGCAATGAGCATGGTGTTTTTAAGTGCATCAAGAAGCGCTGGCGTCTTATCGCTAGTGAATATACTCGTATAAGATTCAATGCTAAATCCACCAGACAAAGAAAATCTCGCGCCATCGCCAGCAAACGACAAACACATAACGAAAATAATTGGTGCGTATAAGAATGCAAGCACTAAAAATAAATAACTTCTTTCTAAAATCTTCTTTACCATAGTCTTGCCCCCACTTGGCTACCATCGTTGCTGTCGTTCAATTTACTCATAAAGAAGTTGCTTATAAGCACCATAATGAGCATAATTATACTCATAACTGCGCCTACGCCCCAAGCATTATTCATAAACTTAATGTAAATGCTATCGCCGAATAGGTAAATATCGCTATTTCCGCGTAAGAATTCCGTGATTGCAAACGTAGAAATCGTAGGAATAAATACCATAGTTATTCCTGATATTATTCCGGGAAGTGATAGCGGTAATATCGTCTTAACAAAAACGGTAACTTTATCCGCGCCTAGGTCTTGAGCTGCTTCTACATAGCTCTTGTCGATACCACTAATCGTGGTATGCAACGGTAAAATCATAAATGGCAAATAGTTATATACCATACAGAATAGCACTGCGCCTAATCCGAGTGGCAAACTAGCGGCTTGGAAAAGTGCTTTCGTCGCGAGTGTTCTAATTAAGAAGTTAACCCACATCGGCAATACGAAAAGCATAACCAACACTTTCCCACTATTCATTTTTGATAGTATAAAAGCTACTGGATAGCCTACCAAAAGGCATATAACGGTAGTCAAAACACCTATCAACATAGAGTTGCCTAGAGTTATAAGACTCGCACCGTCAGTAAAGAAAGTTGCAAAATTATCAAAACTCAACTTACCTTCTGATATAAACGCCCTTACGATAATCATAGCAGTAGGCACTATTACGAATAGTAATAAGAACAATATGTAAGGATAGGAAAAGACTTTACGGGTTAAGTGGAAGTTTTTAAGCCCCGATTTAATCTTTTGTGGAGTGCCTTTGATAAAAGAAACGGCACCCTTTGTCATTTCTTTTATTCTATTCATCTGCGTTTTCCTTTTCTTCTTCAATAGGTTCGATTATGATTTTTTCGGGAGCAACGCCTAGCCCTACTCTATCGCCTTTCAACCAGTCGTCTTCGGTATCAACGAAGAAATTGTAATAAGACTCATCCGTTCTTATGATGCATTGATAGTAACTGCCTTTGTATATGCTAGAAGTGACTTCACCACTTATAATGCCGTCTTCTTCGTCGTCATATACGATTACGTCGTCAAAGTCAATCTTAACTTTAACCTTAGTTCCTGCAGGAAGCGTGGTTTCACACGGAAATCTTCCACCACAAAATTCTACGGTGTTTTCATCCCACATTTCGCCTTCTACTTCGTTTATAATACGAGCTTTGTGCATTATGTGTAGGTCGAACGGCTTAATGAAAATACCGATTTCTTCACCTTTTTTACATTCCGTGTTATCGTGAATAAGTAGTTCGTGTTCGCCGTCTATTATAGCGATAATTTGATAATGGTCGCCCTTGAAAACACAGCTATCAACAACGCCTTTTAGCATTGCGCCACTGTTTTCAGCAGGTAGAACGTAAATGTCTTCCGGACGAATGATAACGTCGATAGGTTCGTTCTTCTTGAAGCCCTTGTCTACGCATTCGAAATGATGTCCGAAGAACTCAACGTCACAGTCAGCGCACATCGTACCCGAGAAAATATTCGATTCACCGATAAAGTCCGCAACGAAAGCGTTAGCAGGTTCATCATAAACCTTCTGTGGCGTGCCTATTTGTTGGATAACACCGTGACGCATAACGACTATAGTATCACTCATTGTAAGAGCTTCTTCTTGGTCGTGGGTAACGTAAACAAAGGTTATGCCGAGTTTTTTATGCATTTGCATAAGTTCGATTTGCATATCTTTACGCATTTTTAGGTCAAGTGCTCCGAGTGGTTCGTCAAGAAGAAGAACTTCGGGCTCGTTTACGAGCGCTCTTGCAATCGCAACTCTTTGTTGTTGTCCACCTGAAAGACTATTGACGTTACGATGTCCATAATCTTCTAGGTCAACCATTTTGAGTGCACGATCGACTTTTTCTTTTATCTCTTGTTTGGTTAGCTTGCGAAGATTTTCATAAACCACACCTTTTTTCGTAGTCTTGGTAGTACCGTCGGGTATTCTTTTAAGTTTCAAGCCAAAAGCAACGTTGTTAAAAACGTTTAGGTGTGGAAATAACGCGTATTTTTGGAATACGGTGTTGACAGGACGAAGATGTGGTGGCATCGTCGTAATGTCTTCGCCGTTTATCTTGATAACTCCTTCCGTGGGTTTTTCAAAACCTGCTATCATACGAAGCGTGGTCGTCTTACCACAGCCCGAAGGGCCAAGCAAGGTAACAAACTCGCCTTTTTTAATCGAAAGACTGATGTTTTCTACAACAGGTTTGGTGTCGTAACTCTTACTAACAGAGCAAATTTCTATAATGTTATTGTTCTTTGGTTGTTTAGCCATATCATTGTCCTCGTTCGTTAGAAATTACTGGGGGTCGTTACCCATATTATTTTTGCGCGCGTTGCGCCTGCGTTTACAATTTTATGCTCTCTTGCGCCGTTTATATAGAACGCTTCGCCTTTTTTTGCATTGTAACTATTTTCCCCTGCTACAAGAGTTATTTTCCCTTCTAAAACGTATCCGAATTCTTCACCTTCAAACGGGTATCTCACTTCACTCTCTGCTCCCGGTTGCAAAATAAGCATTATCGGTTCCATATCGTTTTTTTGCGAGTTAGGTATTAGCCATACGCTCTCCGTCGTTCCTTCTTCGTCACTCGAATGGAAAAAGTCGGTCTTACCGAAAACTATCTGTTCTTCCTTCTGCTCCGTAAAAAACGATTGAAGCGTAACGCCTAGAACGTTAAGTATATCCATCAAAGTCGCAATCGACGGACTAGCTAAATCGTTCTCTAATTGCGATATGTATCCCTTGGTCAATTCACACCTGGACGCAAGCTCGCCTTGCGTAAGTCCACGTTGTAATCGAATTGCTTTAATCTTTGGTCCGATATCCATAAACTCCTCCTATTGTCAGTATTCTAATATTAGCAATAAGTATTAGTATTGTCAAACAATTTTATTAATTTTATTAAACTTTTTTTGTTTAGTAAAATTAAACTTTTTGTCAAACATAACAATTTATTTTATATTGCTGTTTCGTATAAAAAAATGCTCCCCTTTCGAGGGAGCATTTTATACGTTAGATTAGTTATTAATTCACACTGAACGTACCGTAGCTATTTGTTCTTGTTACATTAACTTGTCTGAACTTACCTGTGTAGTAGTGAGCTTCTTTCTTTGATATACCCCACCAAGAACTTGCTACGTCGGTTGCATAGTCACTCGCAATGATATATGCTCCACAACCAGCAGGAACTCCGGTAGTATTATCTAGTGAAACGTTCAATGCGTTATCCATGGAAATATTGCCAATTTGTACTGCTACAAGTTTAATTTGTAGAACCTTATAACCACTACCGTTTTGTTCTTCTTCAGCATTCTTGGTGTAATCGACTACCGAGTTAGTTGCAACGTATTTAGTTTTTACGGATACTGAATCGTTA
>JAFXIQ010000033.1 GCA_017533005.1 Clostridia bacterium
ACGCCCACCGCATCGGCAAATTCCTGTTGGCTTAGTAATCTCTCGGCTCTTATGTATCTTACCTTCTGTGACAGAGTCATGCGTTTTCCTCCATTATGTTTCTTAATATGTCATATTATAGCACATTATGGCAAAAAATTCAATAAAAAACAGACTTCTTTGAAAAGGAATCTGTCTTTCTTTAAAATTTTTTACATTAAATTATCGCAAAATATTTCAAAGCGTCTTTGATTGCTTCTATCATTTCAGTTGTTGGATGTGAACGCGGACGCTTTAATTCTTCTACAGCATTCGGTGCATCATACATAGGTAATCCTAAATCTTGTTTCACTTCGGCAATGTATGCCGTATGCACTTTGAATCCGTACTTTTCTTCGATATACGCTTGTATATCTTTATAAGTCGTTTTCTTTTTAGGTTTTTGCTCGTTTAATTCTTCTTGAAGTTTTTTAAGAGACAGTTGCCCTTCGCCTTCGCCGAACTCAACGTCAATGTTGATATGTTTTTCCGTTTTTTTGGACAAGCACACGAGCGTCTCGACGTGCTTGGTCGCGGGGAACATATCGAAGGGAATAATTTCAGTCGGTTCAAAAGCCGATGATAATAGCTTGATATCGCGAGCAAGCGTTGCCGGATTGCAAGATACATAGACTAAAGAAAATTCGTGATTCTCTGCGAGCGATATTAACGTGTTTACGACTTCTTGCGATATTCCTTTTCTTGGCGGGTCCAACACTATTGACAAGCGCTTATTATCTAAATTCAGTTTATCAATAATCTCTGGAAGAACTACTGCACTATCGCCACAAACGTTAGTCGCTCTATCTTTAATTCCATTAGCTTCATAGAGCTTATTAGCATCTTCTATCGCTTCTGGAATTATCTCTATATTATATATTTGGGCTCCTGACTTTGCCATTATGGCGCCTAAAAGTCCCACTCCGCTATATGCATCTATAACTACGCTTTCTTCGTCGGGAGCTACCAATTCTATAACCTTTTTATAAATTAAATCTCTTACGTAATCGTTAACTTGGAAGAACGACATTGGATTTACACCTATATCAACTCCCATAACGTTGACGCTAATTTCTGGTGCGCAGATAGGAATAAGCTTGTCGCCAAGTATAACGTTCGTGCGCTTTTTATTAACGGATAAATACAATGCGACTACTTCAAATTCCGTCTTGAGCGAATTATAGTAGCTATCAATATTAGGTAAACTTTCTCCGTTTATTACTAGTGTTACCGTGAGTGTACCACCTATATTCCTTGCGACCAAGTGACGCAATAAGCCCTTTCCACTATCTTCTTCATACACGCTAACATTGTTTTCATTAGCGTACGCTAAAGTTAATCGAATAAGCTTAGTCGCCCATTCATCGTGCAAAAAGCACTTGGTTATAGATACGATTTTATGGGAATTTTCTCTGAAAAATCCCATGGCTACTTTGCCGTTAACAACGCCAAACGGTAGTTGTATCTTGTTTCTATATGGTAAATACGGTTGCGACGGAACTACGTCTTGAACTTCTACTAGGCAACCTGCTTTGCGCATTGTTTCTTGCAATGTTTTCTTTTTGTATTCCAGTTGCTTTTCGTATACAACGTGCAACATATCGCAACCACCGCATTTTGCATAACGATTACACTCCGGCTTAACTCTATATTGCGACGGCTTAATTACAGTATCAAGACGTGCATAAACAAGATTTCTCTTAATATGCACGATTTGTACTCTTACGACTTCTTCCGGAAGCGCATACGGCACAAACACCGTTTTGTCTTCTAGGTGTCCTATGCCTTCGCCGTTTATTCCAACGTCTTCTATTGTGACTTCTACGTATTGATTAGGTTGCATGACTATATTATAACATATCTTTTCTGCATTGTGTTAATTTTACATAACTTTTAAATACTTATGGGCGTTGACTTTATGCAATTTTTGAAATATAATCAAAATATAAACTTTTCGAGGGCTCATATGAAAAAGATTTCCGTTGTTGTAGTCATTATAATGCTCGCACTAAGCCTATCCGTCGGCGTAGCTGTCGTTTGTGATGTTTTTACACCCGAAAAGCCCGTAGTTTACGTTGAATTTTCAACGTCTAGAGTGGACGGTTACACCACAATTTATACACCTAAAGACTATGACTTAAAAATACTCCAATTAACAGACCCCCAACAAAAATACCCTGTTAACGACTATGAGTACATAGGTGGCAGTAACGAAGGTACTTTTGTTTTCATAGAAAGACTCGTAAAAGCCACAGACCCCGACCTAGTAGTCATTACCGGTGACATCGTAATGTCGCAAATGATGAATAACTACTCTTATTTCCTTGAATATGGGGAATTTTTCGAAGAACTAGGTGTTTATTGGGCGTTTACTTTTGGAAATCACGACTGCGAAGGCTCCTACGTTTATGAAACCAACAACCATGAAGATCTATTCGGTCAAAGAACCAAAGAAACTATTGTAAAAACCATGCGCGCTTTCCCACATTGTTTAATCGTAAAAGGTGATGCTGAAAAAGGTGGTGGCGTAGGTAACTATTTCATAAACGTTAGAGAACAAGAAACCGAAGAAATCAAGTACACTCTTTGCATGATGGACTGTGTTTACGAACCGCAAGAAGATGAATATCATAGAGAAAAAACACCCGAGCAAATTGCTTGGTACGAAAAACATATAAATAACATTTCCGACCTAAAATATGGAGAAAATAGAAAATCTGATGAAGTAGTTAAATCAATGGTATTTACCCACGTTCCCGTGCCCGAAATATTTGATGCTTTCGAGAGTGCATGGAACAATGGCAATCCTAACGAAAACTACTGCTACGGCGACTGGGTGGAAGGTAGCAACTCTAACGCGCAATATAATTCCTGTCAGTTTTTCGAAAAATGTAAAGAACTCGGCAGTACTACTGCGATGTTCTCCGGACATTGGCACAGCAACGGATTCGACGTAATTTACGATGGTATACACCTTGTTTTCGGACAACATTCAGGAGTATCCCACTACTATCGTGTAGATATCATACGTGGTCAATACAACACCTACGATATGCGCGACATATTCGCATACGGCGATGAAAGAGGTGGTACTATGATTACTATCGATACAGAAGATGAAAGCTTCGAAATAAATCAAATTCTTGCTCGCGACACTATTAAATACGACGACCTAGCTATCGACTACGAAGAACTCTATCTAACTCTAGTAGATTACGGCGACGACGTTATAAGATAATAAAAATAACTTTTGAGGAAAAATTATGAAAAAATCATTCCCATTATTTTAACCCTATGCGTTTGCCTATTAGCTCTAATGCTTGTGGCTTGTGTGGAAGAAATACACCACTGCAAAGATGCAAACGTCGACCACATATGCGATAATTGTGGAGAAGCAACAATGCCTTGCTTCGATAAAGATAAAAACCACTCCTGCGACGGATGCGGACGAGAGACTTCTAAATGCCTAGACAATGACAATAATCACAGATGTGATATTTGTAATATTGATTTATCCAAATGCGCAGATAATAACAACGATGAGGCATGTGACGTTTGTGGCGAGTATTGTGGCAATTGGATTTTTGAGTTAAACGGCGATGGCTATTGGTTGACAAGCTGGAAAAAAGTATACCCCATAGACGTAGTAATTCCATCAACGCATAAAGGCTTGCCGGTAACAGGTATTGGAAATGACGCATTTCGTGATTGTACTACATTGACGAGCATAACCATACCTAGCTCCGTAACTAGTATTGGCGACAATGCATTCTTTTGGTGTAATCAACTCACAAGTGTTACAATCCCCGACTCCGTTACGAGTATTGGCGACTATGCATTTTCTTATTGCAGTTCACTAACAAACGTAACGATTGGCAACTCTGTAACCAGCATAGGAGAGTATGCATTCTCTAGTTGCTTTTCTCTCTCCAACGTAACGATTGGTAGCGCAGTAGAAAGTATAAAATTTCGTGCATTCGATAGTTGCTATTCTCTCACGAGTATAATTATCCCTAATTCTGTGACACACTTAGGATCCGCGGCCTTCGATGGTTGTAGTTCCCTTGCCAACGTAACGCTAGGTAGCTCAGTAACAAACATAAACTATCGTACGTTCTATAATTGCGATTCTATCGAAAACATAACAATACCTAATTCCGTAACTAGTATAGAGAATGAAGCTTTCTATGGTTGCACTTCACTTACAAGTATCGTTATACCCAATTCCGTTACAAGCATAGGAAATAATGCATTCAACTATTGCACTTCTCTCAAAAGCGTAACAATAGGTAGCGCTGTATCAAGTATTGGAAAGTATGCATTCTATAAATGCAATTCTCTCTCAAGCATAACGTTCAACGACACTACCACTTGGTATAGCGTTGATAATGCAAATAAATGGGCAGATAAAGTTGACGGAACGCAAGTAGACATAGCTAATCTAACAAATAATATAGATACATTCGTTAATAGCCTAAATTATTGGTATAAGAAATAATCAAATCTTCTCACAAAAAAAGCACACGACCATCGTGTGCTTTTTTATTAGAATATTAATTACTTAATAACGTAATATAAATGACCATTAGTGCCGTAGGTTTGGTGGGCGTGGTTGTAACCTATCTTGTTAATGTCGGTTTGTGTTGCAACGTATCCTACTAGCTCAAATTCAAGAACGTACATCATTCCTGCGTTGCCTGCATCAATTTGTGCCTTGAACGCAGTGAATAATTCTTGCAATTCCCCTTTTGTAGTTATATATAAATCTTTACCTTCTGCATAATACGTATTCTTCATTACGTTAGCATAATTCTCGGTAGCATCGGGGTATTTAGTGGGAACGTCTTCGATATGAGTATCAGCCGTTGCTTCATCTGATACCAAGAAATATTTACGAGAAAGCACTTCATATTCTTGAGCTATGCCAAGAATTGATTGTTTATGGTCGTCGTTGGTTATATCAACGATATACCACTTGCCGTTCAATTTAATCTTGCTCCAAGCATGGTCCTCGGTTTCTGGTTTTTTGGGGTCGGGGTTGCGAAGTTCGCCTGTCACTCTAATCGTTTCGTAACCTTCTATTCCTGCAAGAAGTGTAAATAGCTTGGTTTTTCCGTCACAAACTGCCTTTTTCTCTAGTAATGCGCCTTCTAGGTAGAAGCCTTTATACTTAATAGGCTCTTCCGTTGTAACCGCGTCCGAAGTGGCTAGATCGAGAAGTTTTGTGTCGTATACTACGTTAGTTACAATCCAATCGTGAATAGCCGTTATTTTTTGCAAATCGTTCATTTCGTCGTTTATTATACTGTTTAAGACAGATACGGCTTCCTTGTATATTGCTTCTGCAACAGTTCCTGCAACGGGGAATGACGGTCTAAATCCATTCTCTACTGCGTAAACCAGTTGTTCTGACGTATAAACGGGATATTCGGGATTTCTATCAATGGGTAGAAGGTGTTCGCCCGGGGTTAGCCCTGTATATACACCCATGCTTATGCCTTGAATTTGCGTGGGATATTCAGTCGTTGCAGATGCGATTAAATTTTCCGTTTTATGTGTGAATTTAAATACCAATTTGTCGCCACTTGACATAATGAAATAGCCCGTTTTTATATCCGAACGATATTGGCTACTTACTTCAGTATTGAATCTATTTGTCAATATGCCTGTATACTTATCCGTTAGCTCATTCACTGTGTATCCCGTTTCATTCTTGATAACGTATCTATTTACATCGTTATAAAGATACATATAGCCTTCAAATGCTAAGAATTCGTCCACACTATTAGCATTCATGTCTGCATAAATGTCCCTGAAGTAGACATAATAATTGTCAATCAATGCATTTTCTCCACCAGCAAGATAATTCTCAATTTTATCTTCATCATATGAAAGATTGGTAGCGTGAGCATAAATTTCTTGTGAAATAGTAAAGTTATTAGCGTTTATAAGCGAAAGCTTTGCGCCCCTATCAAAATATATTTTTGCATTAGTATTGCTAAAGGCGTTTTCTCCGATATTAGTTATAGAATACGGAATTATTATTCTTTCTGCATTAAAATTAGCAAAAACTCCTGGTGCAATGTGCGTTACCGGTATATCGCTTATGCTAGAAGGTACATATATTTCAGTGTCACTACCCTTGTAGCCCGTAACCGTTACATATGAGTCATCATTACTTATTACATAATTGAAATTGGTATTTGCCGTAGCTACTTCCCAAATAGCGTAAACGGTTAAATCTTCCACGTAGGCGTAGTTTTTGAATTTACCACTATAACCAGTATATTTCTCTCCACTGCCGTCTCTATTTGAACACCAACCAACGAACAAATAGCCGTGTCTTGTAGGCGGATTTAACTTAAAGCTATCTCCATAGTAAACTTCGGTATTAAAGAACTCCTCGTCGCTTTCATTACGATTATAATAAGCTTTTAGAGTTGACGCTACACCTTGCCATTTAGCATATATAATTAAATCGTCTTGGATTTTGCATTCATAAACGGCATCTGCACTGATTAGCGTATCATTAGTATCATACCAACCCAAAAAGTTGTAATTTGCGTTCGTAGTAGCCGTCAACGTTGCCGTTTCATTATAAACGTAACTACCCTTATCTGCCGTTGCGTTACCTGCATTGAAACTGTTTTGCTCAAT
>JAFXIQ010000034.1 GCA_017533005.1 Clostridia bacterium
TTAGACCAAATCAATGGCAAGATTTGACGGTAAAGGTGTTTATATAACATAAGAATGATAAGGGAAAAACTTAAAAAAATTAAAACTGAATACAACCGCTACGGCGGATAAATATATGGATAACAGTATCGTGATAACAGCTTAAAATTAAACGGGCAATTTGTCGCTAAGGGCAAAAGATAACGAGCACAAGCTAACATTGCTAACCCAAGAAAATAACTTAAATAGCTATAAAAAGACACTCGCAAGAGTGTCTTTTTTTTGCACAAAGTATAGGTTTTGTCCAAAAGGGGTGTGTTGACAAGGTATATAGGCTGTGTTAGAATTAACTAAATAAGGGAGTAGTCGGCACGAAAGCGTGGGATTCCAACAACTCGAGTTATACTCTGGGATTACCTTAATTGACGAGACTTATCTGTGTTACAGGTATGGCTCGTTTTTATATCTGTAAACTGATAAAATAGTTTAGGAGAGAATACTATGGCAGACTCGAACATAACGAAGAAAGCACTTGCATCGGCGCTTAAGGAATTAGTTAATAAGAAACCTATTTCTAAGATAAGAATAGGGGAAATATGCGATTTGTGTGATATGAATCGTAAAAGTTTTTATTACCACTTCAAAGACAAAAACGATTTAATCAACTGGATATTTGATACTGAATTTGTCAATATAGTTGCAGATGATTGCACTAACATTAACGACATTAAAAAAGGTAATATAGATAAGTTAATAAACTACCTATACGACAATAAGAACTTTTACAAAAAGGTTTTGAAAGAGAAAGACCAAAATTGTCTTTCGGAGCATTTTAGAGAGCTAATAGAGCCGTTTATTCGTAGCAAAATGGAAGAATTACTAGGAGAGAACGCATTAGATTTTTATGTGGACTTTTTGATTGATGGATTTATTTCCGCTATTGAAAAATGGATAACGAATGACGACGCGTTGAACGGCGCAAAGTTTTGCGAAAGAATGCATATTTGCGAACGACTTGTAGCAGAAAAGAAGGTCGAACAACTATAAAAGGGATATAATAACTAAAAGGCACCGTTCAAATGAATGGTGCCTTTTAGCTTTACAGGAGGGAGATTAAAAAATAGGTTGTACGCTATTTGCGTCAATGAGTTTTTCTATAATCATAATATCAGCTTAAATTATTTATATCAACGGACACGTAGTGTTAAACGTTACGTATTTACTCAAAAGAGCATATATGCCTAAGAATAAATTTAAAAAAAGGCACTTCGTGCGAAGTGCCTTTTTTAAATAATCTATGTATTAGAAATCGAAGCTACTCGTCTTTTTATGTTCGTGTAATTTAGTGTATTGGAATACAGGCGAGTTGTAAGAAAGATTGTTGATAGGGGCAAGGTCGCGAATTGCTTTATCGTCGTAGAAATCCGCAAAATCACCGTTGTTAGCACACATATAGCTTCTAACGTATTGCGAAAGAATAACGGGCGAATAAATGCGTTTAACGTAGTTTTGACCTTCCTTGATTTTATCCAAATCACTTATCGGAATAACGGCAACCTTTTCGAGAGACCTGTCTTCTGGATTGAAGTATGAACGGATAGAAGGTATCCATTTTTCACCGCATTCTTCGGAGAAGAGTTTTTTGGTTTCTTTACTTTGCGAGCCCATAAATATTTGTGCGTTACAGTTGTCTTTTATAACGCTAGCGGTTTCTTTTTCGTATACGAGCGTGAGTTGTTCGTAGGATTGAATGTAGATATGGAACCAAATATTTCTTGAACGCGCGGTAGCAATTTTATTCTCGAAATCAGCGATTTTTGGAATGTTGCCGAACTCGTCTAGTAAGAAGTGTAAGGCGCGAGTAGTGGGGTTGTTTTGAGCATCTCTAGGCGAAGCGTCCGCTTTCAAGAGCATCGTACGATATACCCAATCTATGAAGAGCGCCGCGATAGCGAAGTCACTCTTATCGTAGTCACGAGTAGAAATGAATATAGCAAAAGGCTCATCTCCGTCAAGGCTAATAGTGCTACCAGTAGTTAGTGCGAAAATATGTGCTTGAGCCCATTGTTGCATCTTGTCTTCGTAGACACCGCAGTAGCTTCTAGATGTTCCCGTAGCGTTACATAGCGCCGTTCTCATATAGGTCTTTGCTATGGAGGGTTTATCACGAAGAAGCGCGAATTCATCTAGGTTGCTATGTCTATCTCCGTCAACGAAAAAGCCACGTAATTCGTTGTAATAATCTTGTACGGTTTTTAAGGTCATCATCTCTTTTGTGAAACCGGAGTCGGGTTTGACTGCATCGTGTAACATGCACAATAGGATACCTTTTAGTAGGTTTTGAGCACCTTGTTCCCAAGTTTTATCTTGTTTACTTTCAATGGTTATAACTTGGTTTGCGAACTCGTTTACTAGAGAAGATACCTTTGCTTCTATGCTGTCGCGTTTGATTTCTAGGTATGTGTCAAAAGACTCTGAAGTCGGAAAAGCCTTGCCGTCATATTCTATCCAACCGTCTTCAGAAAAGTCGTCTATACTACCGAAAAGCATTAGTTCAGGGTCGATTTTGCCGGAACGAATTTTTGCACTATTACCTACGTCCAGAAGACTGACCTTAGTTTCGTACATTTCTAGTAGGGGGTTCCAAATATCAGACTTTGAGAAGTCACGGAAGTTCACGATATATGTGCGATAGCCGTGCTTTTTTAGGTGTCTTGCATTGTGTTGGAATAGCTCGCCTTTTGGGTCGGTAATGAATAGGTGAGGTTTATTCTTTTGTGAAGAAATAGCTCTGATTTGTGGCTCTATACCACCCGTTGTTTTACCGCTACCCGTACTACCGATGTATATTTCGTGGAATTTGGGTAGGAACAAGAAACGCAAATTACAGTTTTTCTTTTTTGCGGGAGTGAGCGCGTTGTATTCAGCTAAAATATAAGATTTTCCGTTTTTATCTACGTAGTCGCTAGCAACGGGATAACCTTTAACTTCAGTCTTTGGTAAATCTTTATAAAGAACGCTTTCTACGCCTTTTAGTCCCATTTCGCCAATGTCGTAGTAGTATACTCTTTGTGCGTTTTCTAGATAGTCGTTGGAATATTTAGCGATAATTTCTTCAGAAAATGAGCGTGTAATCATAGCGTTTCTCCTTAATTAAAACCGATAGGTTTGCGTGTTTTTGCGGATGAGTTGGTAATCTCTTTCCAATTCAAATCTCTATAGTTGTTGATGTAATTCATTCTTTGGTGGAAGTCTAAACTTTCCGTTAGAATTGCTTCAACAAACGAGAAGTCGATATTCGTCATATTGTAGGTTTTGATAATATCTTGCTTAATTGAAGCAATATAAATGTAGTTATTGATTACGGTTTCGTTATAACGTTTCTTGATGCTATCGGGAAGCACCGTAACACCGGCGTATAAGTAGCTCTCGCAAATTGTAGCGATGTCGTAATAAATGCGTGAGTTTTCTAGGTCGCCTTTGAGTGCGTAAACATATCCTAGGTAATACATTGATGAGATATCTCCCCAATATACGCAGTACTTGAAACGTGTGATTGCTCGGTCTAGGTTTTTCTTACAGCCGATACCTAGTGAGTATAGGATACCTATTTGTCTTGTAGCGATAACGTTACCGGTAGAAGCCGCTATATCGATTTTTGAAAATCTAACGTCGGCTTGATAAGATTTATAGTGGCTGTAGTCGAACCAACCGGGGTTAATTGCTTTATTGTAAGAAGAAGGTGACATAGCATCTTTACCGATGTCTTGGAGTATGTAAAGCACGTCGCCTTTGATATCGAAGAGAGAATCTTCATCGGTATATTGTTCGCCGAAACGTCTTGAGTTATAAATTGCTTGTTGGTCAGTTGTTCTAGCAAGGCGAATTAAGTCCTCGGTAATAACTTTTTTGCAATAGTCAATGAAATTTTGGTCGAATTTATGTGCTTGTCCTATGAAATCGATAATTTTTTTATCATCGTTGATTAAATCGTAATTTTGGTTATTAGACATAATGGTGGTTGATAGCACCATATTGTAGAAGGTTTCATAGTTTTTGAAAATCTCTTTTATCATAAGTCTTCCTCGTGTATAGAATAAATTTTATTATAACATAGAGTGTCGTTTGTGTCAATATAAGATGTTAAGGTAGTATTGTTATAGTGTGCGCGTATGCGCATAAAAAGCTCTTTACAAAACGCCGTAAAAATGGTATAATAATTTGTAATAAATTGATGGCGTAAATAGGTAGAAATGCCGAAAAAATTTGCTAAACAATAAGGGAAAATTATAAATTTATGAACAAAAAAATTTGTAACGTTATAGAGCATATAGAAACCGGTGACGTATATACGATGCATTCTATTGCAAAAAAGTTCGGTTGCACGTTAGGTACGGCTTTCGACGTGATTATGTATTTGATTAGAAACGGTCTTGCAGAGAAAAACGAAAGAGAAGAATACGTAGTAATTGCCGACGAAAAAAGTATTGTTAAAAGTGCGTGTGATTTAGGCGCGAAAATAATATTTTACCCTCCCGAAAAGATTGTTGAACTTGCAACCAAGCTAAAACAAGAAGATTGTGCATTGTTGTACAAATTAATATCAAAAAGTGATGGTAAAATTGTAACGGTTCATAGCTATGCTAATTTTACTCCTACCGACAGAATGCGTATGCACGAAATCTCTGCTGATTATGGATTGATTTACTACAATAAGGACAACAGAACTTTCGAAGTAAATTATAGAAAGAGTTTTGTTGAAAGTTTAAGTTTTGCAATAAACGAATGGAATGCGAAAAGGCGTGAGAGAGAACGTGCAAAGCTAGACGACGTATATGAATTTTTAGCCGATATGAATAGAATTAGACTTCCTATAGAAATCGCAAGCGCTGGAGTAAAAGAACCCAAGACCGTCACGATTTACAATTGGATTAAGATGGACGAAAACGCTAAAGATATGGTTATCAGAGTGCTTTCGGAGAAAAAGAATTTCGATGCATTATTCGGTGGCGCCGACCTTCCCAAAATGTTTTCTATAGACATGATTGATTTTAGCAGGTCGAAATTCTATTATATGCTTAACCCTGAAGAGAAGCATAAGTTTAACGTCCCCGACGTATTCACGTTAGCCTTAAGAGCACACGAAAAAGAGATAGTAGAGCTAGTTAATAAGGGTAGAGCCCCTATGATAAGCTGTAAGCTTTATTTAAACAGAAAATACGCTTAATATGAAAGAAGACACTTTAAGATTTGAACGAGAATTTTTATCTCCATACGCAACCAAGAGTGAAGACACTCGCGGACGCGAAACCCCGATTAAACCTTGTCCCTTACGCACGGAATTTCAAAGGGATAGGGATAGAATTTTGCATTGTAAGGCGTTCCGCAGACTTAAGCACAAAACTCAAGTATTTTTAGCTCCCACGGGCGATCATTACAGGACGCGCTTAACGCATACGTTGGAAGTTACTCAAATTGCTCGCACTATAGCGCGTGCACTTCGTTTAAATGAAGACTTGACGGAAGCTATCGCGCTAGGTCATGATTTGGGGCATACACCGTTCGGGCATGCAGGCGAGCGCGTTTTAAGGGCTAAAACGTCGCATTTTGAACATAATGAACAAAGTTTGAGAGTGGTCGATTTTCTTGAACAAGACGGCAATGGCTTGAATTTGACGTTCGAAGTTAGAGACGGCATATTAAATCATAGAAGTGACGGAAATCCGACTACGCTTGAAGGGAAAGTAGTTTGTTTTGCAGATAGAATTGCATACTTAAATCACGACGTTGACGATGCTATTAGAGCGGGAATATTTGATGAGAGTGACATTCCTGAAGATATTGAACGCGTTTTGGGCAGAGGAATAGGGGTGAAAATCGACGTTTTTGTTAACGATATAGTTAAGAATTCCTATGGTAAACCTTACGTTATGCAATCGGAAGAATGTGCAACTGCTATGAAGAAGTTAAGAGAATTTATGTTCGAAAAAGTCTACTTAACGGATAGAGCAAGAGCAGAAGAAGTAAAAGCCGATAGAATGCTCACTTTACTTTTCGACTACTATATGGAACACCCCGAAGAAGTGCCCGATTCATACAAGGTAAACACGGATAACCCAAAGATATTTATTACAGATTACATCGCGGGAATGAGCGATAATTACGCGGTAAAGATGTTTGAGAAACACTTTATCCCTGCTAACTGGGAGGACTAATGGCTAATATACTCGACAACTTGAATGACGTCCAAAAACAGATAGTAGTCGATACAGAAGGTCCGGTTTTAGTACTAGCCGGAGCTGGCTCGGGAAAAACTCGCGTGTTGACGCATAGAGTAGCGTATCTAGTAGGGGAGAAAAAGGTTTTTCCTTACAATATTTTGGCAATAACATTTACCAATAAAGCTACTGCGGAAATGAAAGAACGTCTTGACGTTTTACTTGGCACGGAGAATCGCGTATGGATATCTACGTACCATTCACTTTGCGCAACGATTTTGCGTAAATTTGCAGATAGACTAGGTTATGACGCTAACTTCAGTATTTACGATGAAACCGACTCGAATAGAGTAATTCAAAAGGTTTTAAGAGAAAAACATCTAGAAAACGATAGCATAAAGGATAGAATAAAAGACCATATTAGCGAAGCTAAAAACGGTGGTTTATCTCCCGATGAATATTTCAAGGATATAAACGGAATAGTGAACGATGCCGAACTTGTTTGCGATATTTACGAGAGATATGAAGAACTTCTTAAGCTTTCAAACGCAATGGATTTTGACGACCTTTTGCATAAAGTAAAGAAGTTGTTTGAAGAAAACCCCGACGTACTAGAGATATATCAAACACGTTTCAGATATATCCACGTCGATGAATTCCAAGACTCTAACCAAGTACAATACGAGCTTGTAAAAATGCTTGCAGGTAAATGGGGAAATATTTTCGTAGTTGGCGACGACGACCAAAGTATTTATGGTTGGCGTGGCGCAGTGGTAGAAAATATCTTAAATTTTGATAAGGTTTTCAAAGACGCAAAAGTATATAGACTATTAGAAAATTATCGCTCTACTCCACAAATTCTTGACGTTGCTAATAAGGTTATTAGAAATAACAAAGCTCGCCACGAAAAAGAATTGTTTACGAATAGGGCTTCAGGCGTGCGTGTAGAATATTTCAGCGCGTATAACGATTATAACGAAGCCGACTGGGTAATCGACAATATTATGGCGCTAAAAAGACATAACGGTTATACCAATAAAGACTTCGCTATTCTAGTTAGAGTCAACTCGCTCACGCGACTATTTGAAAATAAACTATCGTCTTGCAATATGAAATATCGCGTGCTCGGTGGTTTCAAATTCTTTGATAGAAAGGAAATTCAAGACGTCATAGCATATATGCGAGTGATTGCCAATACTCGCGACAGCGAAGCTATCGAGCGTATTATCAATTTCCCAAGAAGGGGAATAGGGGATACTTCTATTGAGAAAATGGGAGCCTATTCTCGAGAACACGGTGTTTATCTTATAGACGTAATCTTTGATATAACGGAGAATGGCGTGCTAACGGGCGCTACCGCAAAGAAGGTAGAAGAGTTCAGAGATTTAATTGCAGACCTTCGTGAGAACAAGAATAAACCTTTGCACGAATTTGCTAACTACCTTGTAGATAAAGTCGGCTTTGAATATGCTTATACTTCAACGGGTAAAGATGAAGATTTCAATAGATGGGAGAATATTCAAGAGTTCTTAAGACATATAAAAGAGTTCGCAGGACAACGTCCTAACGCTACGTTGGAAGAGTTTTTACAAACGGTGAGCCTTGCTCCTGAGAGAGAAGAAGAACTTTATGATGGCGAGATGATAACTCTTGCGACGATGCACTCGGTTAAGGGACTAGAGTTCAAAGTCGTATTTATCGTGGGCTGTGAAGAAGACGTATTTCCTTCAGCGCGTTGCAAAAGGGAAGGTGGCATAGAAGAAGAGCGACGCGTTATGTACGTTGCAGTTACTCGTGCTAAAGAAAGGTTATACATCTCACACGCTCAAAAGCGTTTCCGTTTCAATAAGGTACAAGAAAATTTGCCTTCTAGGTTTATTGGCGAAGCAAAAGGTAGTGTTGATACAAGGGAGAATGCTTACGCTATATACAACGAAAAGCGTGCGTATATGGAGCGTAGAGGCCCACAACCTGAATATTGGAACGACTCACCTAAGAAATCTACGTACGTGCCACAAGTACAACCTAAAGTTCAACCCAAGATATACAACAAGGATATGTCTAAATTCGTTGGTGGGGCTAAAGTTCAACACCCCGTATACGGTGTTGGTAAGATACTAATCGTTATCGGTACCGGCGACAAGACCAACGTAACCGTTGCTTTTGAAGGTTTAGGCGTTAAGAAATTTATTTTAGCATTAGCGCCTTTAACTGTTATTGAATAGGAGTAATTATGGAGAGAATGAGAGAGCTCGTAGAGCTGCTTAACAAATATGCGTACGAATACTACGTGCTAGATAATCCCAGCGTATCCGACAAGGAATACGATGCGCTTTACGACGAGCTTGTTGCGCTAGAAAACGAACTCGTTTTCGTGCTTCCTGATTCCCCCACGCAAAGGGTAGGTGGAGAAACGCTCAAAGGCTTCGAAGAATATAGACATAAAGGCAAACTCTATTCTCTTGACAAGGCAAAAACGCTTACCGAAGTAACCGCATTTTTTAATCGTATTATAAAAGAAGTCGGAGTGCTTCCGGAAATGACTCTTGAGCATAAATTTGATGGCTTAACGATATCACTAACCTATGAAAACGGCGAGCTTATTAGAGGTGCGACAAGAGGCGACGGAGAAGTCGGCGAAGACGTAACGGCACAAGTAAAAACCATAAGAACGGTACCACTAACAATACCGTTTAAGGGACTTATCGAAATACAAGGCGAAGGCGTTATGCGACTATCTTCGTTTGATGAATATAACCTAACGGCAGACGTACCTTTGAAGAATGCAAGAAACGCCGTAGCAGGTGCAATAAGAAATTTAAACCCCAAAGAAACTGCGAAAAGGAAGCTAGATTTTTTTGCGTATAACATAGGTTATCACGAAGGTATAACGTTTAAAACGCAAAAAGAAATGCACGATTTTATCGTGAAAAACGGATTTAAAACCGAAGGCGTTTTCAGTATAATTACAGGGATAGAAGACGCTGAAAAAGTTTTAAACGAGATAGAAAATTCGCGTCCAAATCTTGATTATTTAATAGACGGAGCAGTCTTAAAAGTTAACGAATTAGCACTTCGTGAAGAGCTTGGCTTTACTATGAAAGCACCACGTTGGGCGCTCGCTTATAAGTTCCAAGCCGAAGAAACGACAACCATTCTCAAAGACGTTATTTGGCAGGTAAGTAGAACCGGTAAATTGAATCCTTTGGCAATTCTAGAGCCCGTTGAGCTTATGGGAGTAACTGTAAAAAGGGCAACCTTAAACAACTATTCGGATATCCAAAAGAAGGGTGTGCGTATCGGTAGCCGTGTATTGATTAGGCGCAGTAACGACGTTATTCCAGAGATTATGGGCGCAGTTGAGCATCTAGAAAATTCAAAAGAAATTCTACCACCTACAGTATGTCCTGCGTGCGGTGCTCCCGTTAAAAACGAAGGCGTATTTTACTACTGTACGAACGAGGAAACCTGCGCTCCGAGAATTGTAGATAAGCTCGACCACTTTGCAGAAAAGGGCTCTATGAATATAGAAGGTTTCTCGGAAAAAACTGCCGAGCAACTTTATAACGATTTAGGGGTAAACAGCGTAGATAAGCTGTACGATTTAACGGTGGAAGATTTATTGAAGCTCGACGGCTTCAAAGATAAGAAAGCCGAGAATTTGATGAGGGCAATCGAGCGTTCTAAACGCACGACTTTGGCTAGGTTTATTTATGCGCTAGGCATACCGCAAATAGGTAAGAAGTCGGCACAATGTTTAGCCGATAGATTTCCAACGTTATGGGAATTGAAGCTCGCAACTAAGGATGAGCTTACTGCGCTTGCTGATTTTGGAGAAATAATGGCTGATAACGTGGTGTCGTTTTTCAATAATCCCGACAATTTAGCGCTAGTTGATAACCTTGAGAGCAAGGGAATAATTTTTGAAGAAGAAGAGATAGTTACAGAAGGCGTTTTTGTTGGCAAAGTCGTAGTTTTGACAGGCGCGCTTAAACATTATAAACGCGGAAAAGCCCAAGAAATCATACGTTCTTTAGGTGGAAAAACTGCGGATAGCGTATCTAAATCTGTCAACCTTGTTATCGCCGGCGAAGACGCAGGAAGCAAGCTAGAAAAGGCAAAGAAGTTAGGAATAGAAATCATTTCAGAAGAAGAATTTTTAGCTTTAATCAACGCTTAAAATCAATAAAATAAATTTCATTGTGGATAACTCAAAAAAATTACGTTAAAATGCTTTACAAATATGCGCGCGTATGTTATTAAGTGAGCATGCGCACGGGTAAACTTTCGAGTGAAGAATTAAAAAACAACGTATTGGATATCATACGCCATAGGCGTAAGGAAGTCGTTTGCGGTGCATTCTTAGGAGAAGATTGCGCCTCTTTTTCGTGTGACGGACTTATGCTTATTTCGACCGACCCGATTACAGCGGAGACAAGCGAAATCGGTAAACTTGCTATACAAGTTTCCGTCAACGATATTATTGCGGGTGGTGGCGAGCCGGTTTTGTGTATGTTAACGATAATTGCGCCTACTACGGCAACAGCAGACGATATCAAGCGCGTTATGTTAGATGCCGAGAGCGAAGCCGAAAAGAGCAACCTAGAAATCGTTGGTGGACATACCGAATTTTCCTCTGCAGTAAACAGAATGATAGTTAATTGCGTAGTTATCGGTAAGACTTCCGAGCACGTTTCTTCGCGAGCGTTGCGCGACGGGGATAGCGTTATAGTTACTAAAAATTTGGGACTAGAAGGCACTAAAATCCTTGCTGAAAAGTATGAGGAAATTCTTGATTTGACCGAAGAAGAAAAAAAGGAACTTGCAACGTATTCGGACGTTCTTTCCATAAAGCAAGAAGGTAACGCTGTCAAAAATCTAGAAGTTCACGCAATGCACGACGTTACGGAAGGTGGTATTTACGGAGCTATCGCAGAGATAGCAGAAGGCGCGAACAAAGGAATAGAGATAATAGAAGAGAGAGTACCTTTCACAGCTTTAACGTTGAAGATTTGTGACAAGCTCAAGATAGACCCATACAGATTGATATCGAGTGGCAGTTTAATTATCGTAACGCCTGTGGAAAAAGATGTTTTGAACGCACTCGCAGATAGCGGGGTAAAAGGCACGGTTATAGGAAAAATTGTTGGAGAAAAGCCCATTGCAGTCAGTAAAAACGGAAGAACTGAGTTAAAAGTTACCGTTGACGAGCTTTTCCGAGACGAAGGAGATAGTTTATGAACAGTATGACAGGCTATGGTAAAGGCATAGCAGAGCGTGACGGTAGGAAGGTCACCATAGAATTTAAGTCTGTCAACCACAGATTTTTAGATATTCTTTTTAAACTTCCCCGCAACTTCCAATTCGTAGAAGACGCTTTGAGAAAGCTTATCGGAGAAAGAATTACTCGTGGACACGTAGAAGTTTACCTTTCTTATGAAGACAATCGCGAGAACAAAACCACGATTAGTATAAACGAAGAGTTAGCTAAGGCCTACCTTGACGCGCGCACGACGCTTGTAAAGATGGGTTACGACGACAATTTGGGAGTAGCAGAGCTGTTAAAAATCCCTGATATAGTCAAGCAAACTGCTACCGAAGACGACGAAGAAATTATAAGAACGCTTGTTGTTGAAGCAGGAGAGCTAGCGCTTGACGGACTAATCGCTATGCGTCGTACGGAGGGCAAAAAGCTTATCGAAGACCTTAAGAACAAACTCACTGTTATTGAGAGCGAAGTTCAAGCTATTGCAACGCGTGCGCCACTTGTCGCGAGCGCTTATAGAGAAAAGCTTATTGCAAGAGTAAGCGAAGCTTTACAAGGTAGCGAAATCGACGAGCAACGTATCGCGCAAGAAGTTACTTTCTTTATCGATAAGTCGAATATTGACGAGGAGTTGACAAGGCTTCGTGGACATATTGCGCATTACGCAGAAATTATGGAGGTTGATGAGCCAATCGGCAAGAAGCTCGATTTCCTAACACAAGAAACTAATAGAGAAGTTAATACTATTGGCAGTAAATCAAACGATGCAATTATTACTAAATCGGTACTATTTCTTAAGAACCAAGTTGAAATGGTTAGAGAACAA
>JAFXIQ010000035.1 GCA_017533005.1 Clostridia bacterium
GGCTTTCGCCATAATTATGGTTTTCTGGTCGGCGTACGACTTTGTAGTTCCACTACTACTCGACAACACTTACGGTTTATCCGACTCGCTTCGTGGACTCGTTATGGGTCTTGACAATTTGTTAAGCCTATTTCTATTGCCCATTTTCGGCAAGATTTCCGACAAGAGCAATTCGAAATGGGGACGTCGTACACCTTTCATTGTTATTGGTACGATTGCCGCTGTCGTTCTTATGATTTTCGTTCCTATTTCTTCCAATAAGCAACTAGAAAAAGGTATCGCACTTCGTGAAGAAATCGAACAAATTAAGGTTGACGAAAACTTCAGCTATACCGACCATAAAGGCGTTGTTTATGACAAGGAAGGTCTTTATAAAATGCTTTATGAAGAAGGTAAATCAAATTTAAACTACTGCGACCACGAATACTTAAAGAAAAACGGTATAGATACTATAGAAGAATATCTAGAAGTCGCTAATAAACCTTTCACCACTAACGACGACGGCGAACAAGTTGTAAATGAAGACTACAAGAATTTAGTTCAAGTAGGTATCGACACTTACAGCAAGGCGCAAATCAACGAGAAATTTACAAAAGCCGACCCCACGTCGCTTATCATTTACATGATACTTCTTTTCTTCGTTCTAGTCGCAATGGCAACCTTCCGTTCGCCTGCAGTTGCGCTTATGCCTGACGTTACGCCCAAGCCGTTGCGTTCACAAGCTAACGCGATGATTAACCTTGTTGGTGGCGCCGGTGGTGCAATCGCATTCTTGATTTATACCATAACGTTTATGATAAATCCATACGGCTACATGGCAATATTTATTGCAGTAGCTTGCTCAATGATAATTCTACTCGGCTTGTTCCTATGGCTTGTTAAAGAGAAAAAACTCGTCAAAGAATGTGAAGAGCTTTGTCTAGAATACGGAATCAGTAATGATGAAGAAGAGGAACCCGCAACGCAAGAAAAAGAAGCCGAAACTTTAGATAAACCCAAGATTTCGGACAAAGAAAGAATGGTATCGTTTATACTAATTCTCGCTTCAATCTTTATGTGGTTCATGGGCTACAACGCTGTCTCTTCTAATCTATCTATTTACCTAACCAAGACGCTACTAGTTTCTTCTGGTTTGAGCGGAATTATTTCTGGTATCAGTATGGGTATATCCGCTATCGCATTCATTCCTGTTGGTATGCTCGCAGTTAAGATTGGTAGAAGAAAATCGATTATGCTCGGTTTTGCACTCGCAGTCATATCATTTATTTTGGTATTCTTTTTCGTTGCGAACCCAAGCTCCGCAGCTATGTATCTATTCACAATCTTCTATCTAATCGCAGGCTTCGGATTGATTATAGCTAACGTTAACACCTTCCCAATGGTTGTTGAGCTATCTTCAAGCGATACCGTCGGTAAGTACACGGGACTATACTACACGGCAACATTGAGTGCGCAAGCAATTACGCCTTTCATCGCAGGTCTAGTTATGCAACACGTAGGTTATAAATACCTATTCCTATACGCAACAATCTGTGTAGTACTTGCAATCGTTCTTATGTTCTTCGTAAAACACGGCGATAGCAAAGCTCCACCAAAGTCGAAACTAGAAATGTTAGCTGACGGTGATTAATAGCTATAACAAAAGCAGGAAAGGCTTGAACGTGAAGTTCAAGCCTTTTTTATGTTAAAAATGATAAAAATAGCCCTTGTAAATTACGCACGCGTATTGTATAATATAAAATAGATAATTTTTTAGGAGAGAGTTCTTATGAAAAACAAAACAGCTATTGAAAAAGCCATCGCTATTCTTGCAGCAGTATTACTAGTGGTATTAGTTTTGACGTTTGCTATTCAAATGCTCAAACCTGCGGAAATAGAAGCTAAAGAATATGAAGCATTCGGCATCGGCGAAAAGCCCGTTGAACTAGCAGAAAAGCTTGATTTAGAAGTCCCCGGCGAAGATGCTACTGAAGAAGAATTAATTGATTTTGCAGTAACCCTTTATGAAACCGCAAATGAGAACTTCAAGAATACAGAAAACGCAAGTTATATGATTAAGAACGTAACGACCATGCAAATGTTGGGTATGGACGTTCCGATTCCTGGATTTAGATTTTTGGTTAAAAATGCCGACAAACTATATTATTCAGAATATTCTTTTGTAGAAGAATTCAAGAACGAAGGTGGTGGAATTTCCATTCAAGGTCTTATCCAAAGCATCGTAGGACTATTCGATACACGATACGCAGTACGTAAATACACCGATGCGACTATGGACAAAACTATCGTTCAAAGAGTTGCAGACCCCATTCCTACTTTTGCATACAATGAAGAAGAAGGTAAGTACATCTACGACGTAGATTGGAAGAGCGAAGCTCTAGAAGAATACGAAGAAGACAAGATTGTTTATTATGCAGACCAAGACAAGGTATTCGAATATACTGAACAAAAGATAACTAGAGAATCAGTTAAAAGTGCAAAAGTTGATTATAACGAAGAAGAAGGTTTTTACAGAATAGAAGTTGAACTAGACACCGTTCTTGCAACCACTCTTACACTTCCTAGACTAAAGGCAAGTTCCGGTAGTGAAGACGCTCACTATACTAAACTCGTTCAAGTTTATGAAATTTGGGATAACGGATACTTCAGATACTTCCACGCTATGGACGATTGGGCAGGCGGTCCTATGGGTTCAGCATCAAAAATTGACTTCGAAACCACTTTTTATTACGACGAATACTGGACTAATATCGAGAACTACCAGTATCTAGAGAACTTCGGTAAATAAGGAGAACAGTAATGGATATTAAAAAGATAATATCAGAAATGACCATTGAAGAAAAAGCCGGCCTTTGTTCTGGTTGGGACTTTTGGCACTTCAAAGGAATTGAAAGACTAGGCGTTCCGAGTATGATGGTTAGCGATGGTCCTCACGGGCTTCGTAAACAAGCTGATGCTGCGGACCACCTAGGTATCAATGAAGCGATCGTCGCAACGTGCTTCCCTACCGGAGTAAGCATCGCATCGTCTTTTGATAGAGAACTCGCGAAAAACATAGGTGCAACACTAGGTGAAGAAGCTCTTTCAGAGAACGTAGGTACTTTACTTGGCCCTGCAATCAACATCAAGAGAAGCCCACTTTGTGGCAGAAACTTCGAATATTTTTCAGAAGACCCTTACGTAGCAGGCGAACTAGCTGCTAGTTATATCGACGGCGTACAAAGCAAAGAAGTCGGCGTTAGCATGAAGCACTTTGCAATTAATAACCAAGAAGGTCGTAGAATGACGATTTCATCGGAAGTAGATGAAAGAACGATGCGCGAAATCTATCTTGCACCATTCGAAACCGCCGTTAAAAAGTCACACCCGTGGACAATAATGTGTTCTTACAACAAAATTAACGGTGTATACGCTAGCGAAAACAAGTGGCTTTTGACCGACGTTTTGCGTGACGAGTGGGGTTACGAAGGTATTGTAATCACCGATTGGGGCGCAATTAACGATAGAGTAGAAGGTTTAAAAGCAGGACTAGAAATCGAAATGCCGTCTAGTGGTGGTAAGAACGATAGAAAAATCGTTGAAGCTGTAAAAGCTGGCACTTTAGATGAGAGCATTTTAGATACGGCTTGCGAGAGAATATTGAATATTATCGCAAAATACGAAGGTAAAACCGCAACTGCCGAATACGATAGGGCAAAACACCACGAAATTGCTCGTAAAATTGCAACGGAATGTATGGTCCTTTTGAAAAATGATGATAATATTCTTCCCCTTGCAAAAGATAAGAAATATGCATTCATAGGCGCGTATGCAAAAGAGCCTAGGTTCCAAGGTGGTGGCTCGTCACACATCAACACCTACAAAGTAGACGGTGCTTGGGATGTGGCAGAGGACATCGAAAAAGTATACGCAGAAGGCTACGGAATAACCGATGAAATCGATGAAAACAAGATTAATGAAGCTGTAAAAATAGCTAAAGAATGCGACGTCGCAATAGTTTTTGCGGGGCTTCCTGAACATTATGAATCAGAAGGTTTTGACAGAAAGCATATTGATATGCCCCCTTGTCAAAACGCGCTTATAGAAGAAGTAGCAAAAGCTAATCCAAATACCATAGTCGTGCTTCATAACGGTTCACCCATTGCTATGCCTTGGTTAGATAAAGTAAAAGGCATATTAGAAGTTTATCTTGGTGGCGAAGCCGTTGGTGGTGCTACCTACGATGTACTCTTTGGTAGCGTTAACCCGAGTGGTAAACTTGCTGAAACCTTCCCGATGGCGCTGGAAGACGTTAGCTCGAGTGCCTACTTCCCCGGATATCAAAAGACGGTTGAGTACAGGGAAGGACTTTATGTGGGATATCGTTACTTCGATAAAGTTAACAAAGAAGTTCTATTCCCATTCGGCTATGGATTGTCTTATACAAACTATGAATATAGCGATATAGCTATCGATAAGAATGAGATTTCTTGCGATGACAGCGTGGTAGTAACCTTCAAGGTTAAGAACGTGGGCGCTGTAGCAGGCAAGGAAATAGCACAAGTTTACGTTGCAGATAGAGAAAGCACCGTCCACAGACCGATTAAAGAGCTAAAGGGATTCGAAAAGATAGCTCTTGAACCGGGTGAAGAAAAAGAAGTTTCTATAACGCTCGATAAGCGCGCGTTTGCATTCTACAACGTAAAAGCTCACGAATGGCAAGTGGAAACGGGAACGTTTGATATTTTAGTAGGTGCTTCTTCACAAGATATCCGTCTAGCGACTTCCGTTGAAGTAACGGGCGATGCGAGCAATTTAGAAGACGAAAGATTTAGCCTACCTAGCTATTACAACGGCACCGTTGAGAACGTTACCGATGAAGAGTTTGAAGTGCTTCTCGGTAGAGCGCTTTCACCAAGAGCAATGGGCGAGAACGAAAAACTCACTGCAGGCAACACTTTCTCCGATGCAGAAAAGACTAGATGGGGAAGAATAATTTGCAAGCTTATTAGAACGTTCGTAAAAGATAGCGCTTTAGGTGGAGAAGGAACAATGGTATCTATTATTCTAGAAACTCCGTTCAGAGCGATGTCGAACTTCTCATCGGGTATGTTTACCGATGATATGGTTGAAGGACTTCTAATGATTTTGAATAGCGACCACGGCTGGAAAGGCCTAGGAAAATGTTTGAAAGGTGCATTGAAAATTCCTTCAAATCACAAAAAAGCACTCAAAAATCAACTTTAACATAAGTGGGCAAGGCTAAACCTTGCCCGTTAAATTAGATATGAATAAGAAAATCAGCGTTTTGGTAGTCGTAATATTGCTAGCGATTTGCGCGAGTCTTGCAGTGGGGCTCGCCGTTAATCATATACAAATGAAAGACCGTGACGTTAATCTCTCGACTAGCGCTACCGACAATAGATTTCTGAAGACCAAAGAAACCGAAATAGTCAATCAAGACGGAGAAAAGGTTTATCTTCGTGGGGTTAACGCAGGGGGCTTGTTCGTGCAAGAAGAATGGATGTGTCCGACGTCGCTCGACGACCACCTTCGTATGATACAAACCTTAACGGCTCGATTCGGTTACGAAAAATCTATGGCGCTCATAGAAGTTTACGAGAGTAATTGGTGGACGGAAAAGGATTTTGATAACGTTAAGTCGCTAGGCTTCAATCTAATTCGCCTGCCGTTTGCTTATTTCAATCTTGAAGACGAAAACGGTGAGTTGACAAGATTTGAGAGAATGGATTGGTTTATAGACGAATGTGACGAGAGAGATATTTACGTCATACTAGACTTGCACGGTGCATACGGCTCGCAAAACGGCAAGGACCATTCCGGAGATACTCTCAATAACGATTTATTCACAAGCGAAGAAAACGTAGAGAAAACGATTGCGTTGTGGGAAACGGTTGCTCGTAGGTACAAGGATAGGAGCATTGTTGCGGGCTACGATATTTTGAACGAGCCGGAGGGCGTTAACGGATACACGAATTACGTTCAATGGAATTGCTTTGACGAAATCTATACGGCTATTCGAGCCGTTGACAGCGAGCATATTATCATAATGGAGAGCGTTTGGGAAGTTAATAATCTACCCCCTCCGTCCGCATACGATTGGGAAAACGTCGTCTATGAATATCACAACTATTGTTGGGATAATTACGGCGATTATGGTACGCAAAAGGACTTCGTAGACAAAAAGATTGACGATTACGAGCGCGCTTTCAAAAAGAACTATCACAACGTACCCATTTTTATAGGGGAATGGACGGGCTTTACGAACGCCGACGTATGGAAGTACACCATAGACGAATACAACCATTTAGGCTTACATTGGTCGGTATGGACGTACAAAGTAGCGTTAGAAAATAACACTTGGGGATTTATGAACGTCAAGTGCGATAAGGTCGACTTGTTGAACGATAGCTACGAAGAAATTGAGAGAAAATGGAGCGCAATAAACACCGAAAATTGTTACAGGAACGAATTTGTTTGGAGCGTTTTTAAGGCAAGGTAATGATAGATAAGTTTTTAGATACCATTGACGCGTGTAAAGGGTATATAGCTAGGTATAACGAACTAAAAGAATTGACCGAAGCCCCAGAAATTATCGCGCATAACGATTATTGGCGCAAGCTCGTTCGAGAAGAAGAGCGCCTTTCGTATATTGTGGATAGCGCGAACAAGCTTTCGACAATGGTGGAAGAAGTTAAAGAACTTGAACTATCTAAAAGTAGCAAGCTTGATAGCGAAACAAAAGCATTTATAGAAAGCGAACTAACCGAACTTTATGCTCGTGCTGATAGTGAAGAAAAGACGCTTCTTACGCTTTTGAAAGAGAAAGAAGCAGAGCTCGGCACGAGCGTGATTACGCTAGCCCCTAGTGGAAAGGGCGCGAGTATAACAAACGTTATGCTAACTGCATATAAAAACTACCTTTCCAAAAACGGATACGATTTTATAGAAGAAATTACCGAGAGCAAGGGCGTAATCAAAAGAGCGATGCTAAGCGTTGACGGAGCCAATGCTTTAAGTTTCGAGCACGGCACGCATAGAGTAAAGGGCGGAGAAGTTCGCGTTACGGTAGTTAATAAGCAACGAGCAAAGAGTGCGAATTTTTCAGAAAAGGACGTAAGAATAGACGTTTTCCATTCAAGTGGTGCCGGCGGACAAAACGTTAATAAGGTAGAAACAGCTATTCGCATAACTCACTTACCAACGGGTATAGTGGTAACGTGCCAAGACGAGCGCTCACAACTCAAGAACAAAAATAGAGCGCTAGATACTCTTAAAAAACGCCTAGAAGAGCTTTGCGATTCGGAAGTAGAAAAAGCATACAAAAAGGCACAAAAAGACGGAGAGAAATCAGCAAAAGTCGTTATAAGAGATTATGATTTAGAGAATAAGATTATAATTTCTGCAGATGGCAAAGTTTCCGTAACGTACAAAGATTTTCTAGAGGGTAATCTAGAAGAATTTGAAAAGACGGAATTTCTCAAAAAAATCACGAATAATAGTTAAAAGGGCTTAAGTGGAATACAAAATATCGGCAAAAACAAACGTTATGGTACTCTCTGGCGAGAGCCGTATCTATAAGACGGAAAGATTTATACAATCAACTGCGCGATTCAAAGGCGTAGACCTTTTCGTTACCAAACTTGCCGAAGGAATAATATTAAATAGGGACAAACTTCTTTCGGGTAAATCTTACCGATTAGAGAGCGCAGGTGGGCTTTTCACTATGTTCTTTGTTTTTGGCAATGCGCTTGAGAAGAGAAAGGATATACAGAAGAAAGACGTAATTTTCTATAAATATATCGATAACGACGCTATAAAAACCCGTAACGATAGTGGATTATTGAACTATATGAAGGGCAAGTTGCAAATTGATTTTACGCTAACAACGGTAAAAATTGCGGATAGCGAAGATAATTTCGAGAAACTTTATAAACTCACCGAAGAAGATAATTTTAAGTTCCCTTTACTCAATGCCGAACAACAAGAAATCGTTGAATTAGAAGATAAAAACGTCGTTGTGCAAGGCGTTGCAGGCAGTGGTAAAACCAACATTTGTATAGCAAAAATCGTGCATTCCGCAACCCGTGGGTATAAAGGACGTTTGCTTTATACTACCTATTCAAGGGGACTTCTTGTCGATACGAACGAAAAGGTCAATGCGTTTATTAAGAGCCTAGATAAATTTCTTGAAGCGAGAAAGGAAGGTAAGGTTATTTACGCCGATGGCGATAAAAAACGTGCCGTTGAGAATAAGCTAGGCGTGTATTTGACGGTTGATAGCGAAGTGGAAATAGCCGATAGCGTGGCAAAAATAGCAGAATTCTTGAAGAATAAGGTCGATTATAAGCTCATAGAAGACTTATATCGAGATAAGTTCAACGAAGATGTTTCTATTGCTGACGAAAACTATTTCATAAAAAAATATGTTAACGGCATAAAAAACCACCAACTTGCAATGAAACTTGATAGGGTAAAACATCTTTCCTATGAAGTTATTTATAAAGAAATTTACGGACTTATTTTTGGCCGTTACGACTTGTCGAGACGTCAAGAAAAAATGACGTTAGATGAGTACAAGCTAGAGAGAAAGGATAGCTTCACCGTTCCTGAATGCGAAATCATATATTCTCTCGCAGAAGACTACGCAAAAAACAAAAAGCAGTTTAAGCGCATCGACAATAACGATATGAGCAGAGCGCTTATTGACGTTAGCGAACGCGCCCCGATTTATTCACTTGCCGTTATCGATGAAGTGCAAGATATGACGGAAGTTAACTTTTCACTGATGAAGGTGCTCGCAAGGAAGATGTTTTGCGTAGGCGATGCTTTACAAATGATAAATCCATCGTATTTTAGCTTTGCATATCTAAAAAGACTGCTTTTTGAAAAGGACGTCGTATCGGTAGCAGAGCTCGAGAATAATTACCGTAACTCTGAGAGAATAGCAGAGCTGATTAACAAGCTAGGCGATATAAACGTATTAGAATTCGGCACGCATAGCTTCGTTTTGAAGAGCTCAAGCGTTGGCAGTGGAGTGAAAACCACAAGCGTTTACGTTAAAGATAAGGCGTTTATTAATGCTATAAGTGAAGAGAAATTTGACAATTTTACCTTCGTAGTTGCTTCTCAAAAGAAAAAGGAAGAATTAAGGAAGCTCATTAAAAACCAAGAAATCTTAACCGTTTCGGAAATTAAAGGACTAGAGCGTGAAACAATAGTTTTATACGACGTTTTGTCAGACAATAAAGAGAAATGGTCGGCGCTTGCTCGTACTAAAGTTAATCGTAAAAAAGCAGACGAAAATTCCGTTTACAGATATTATTTTAACCTATTTTACGTAGGCGTTTCTCGTGCAAAGGCGCACATATACGTTGTGGAAAACAGTGAAATCGGAGCGTTCAAGAGCTTTTTCGAAGATAATTTCGATGTAATGAACGCTAAACGAGCAATAGACGCGCTCGTGGGTGACGTAGGAAGACTAGACGTTGATAGAGATGAGTTGCTAGAGAGAATTGAGCAGTTTATCAAGCTCGGACAGTACGATAACGCTAGATTTAATTCAGGTAAACTTATCGATGGCGACGACAAGAAGGATGCGCTAGAACGAATAGAAATCCACGAAGTATTTATATCGCACGGCAAGTATCGTGAAGCCGGTATAAGGTATTGGGAATACGGTAGAACTTCGGACGCAAAGCGTATGTTTGAGCTGTCGGGGGATAAAGTACTTATAGACCTTATAGAAGCGTGCTCGGATGGTGACGAACAAGGGCTTTCGGCAGATATTATTAAGTATTACCCCGACGTATGCAACAATGAAGTCGCACGAGATATGATAATATCCACGGTAAAAAGAGATTTAATACAATTAAAGGACGCCCAAAAGGCGTTGAACGCGAAGTTTAAAAAGGCAAAGGAGAAGAAAAATGGATAATAACGAAATGAAACTTTTAATAGATGCATTCAAAGGCTATCGTGATTTATTATCGCCTATACAATCAAACTTATCCGATTTTATGGACACGTATGAATTGATGCGTGAAGATATTGATAAGTTAAACAGCGCGTTTGGTGGCGACGTCAAAGCGAATTTGGAAAAAATATATAGAAATCTTTCTTCTCAAGCAGAAAAAGCAACCGACCTTTCTTCTAGAATAGACAGATTTATAACGGTTGCCGATAAGTATACAGGGGACATCGCACGCCTTGCAGATGCGTTTTCTAGAGCCGAAGAAAAACTAAAAGCGATAAACGAATTAGAGAATAAGGCAGAGGTTGAAATAGATAAATTATCAGTTGTTTTGGAAGAAAAAAAGCGTAGCTACAACGTAAAAGAACTTCAAAAAACCATTGATAATTACAACGAAAATGTAAAACGCGTTGCTGATTTCATAAATAAAGACGTTGCGGGCGTTATGACTGATAACGCGAGCAAGCTTGATAAAGTAAAGAGTGGCCATCAAGAAATTTTGAAGGCAGTAAGAGATGAAAGTGCTGGCGTAGACAAGTTGGTAGCTACTTTTACGACCACTAACGATTTACTTCGCAAGGTCACCGAAAAGGGCGACGTAAATGAAGAATATTTATACGATATTTTGGATAAATGGGCAAACGATAGGAAGATTAAAGTACGTAAGAAATAATGGATATAGAAAGGATAGCTCTCGAACTTTTCGAGCAAATTAAAAAGGATGACGTCAAGGCTTTTAGTAGGCTTGTCGAGAATAATTCGCTCCATACGATTTCGTATGGAAGATTTCCTTTGCTATCCGTATTGTATTTATACCATGCATATCGCATACTCAAGAAGTACGAACGCGAATTGCAAAACGTTCATAACTATAGAAAAGTGAACGAGCAATACGAGATTTATAATGCGTTCAAACAAAAAGCAGGACGTAGTTTAAGGCTTTATATCAAGGATAACGCCGTCGTTTCACCGGAAGAAATGCTCGCAGTACTAGGAGAAAGCGGTAGACTAAAAAAAATATATGCAACAAGCGTTGTTAATACAAAAAGCGATAATAATATCAGAAAAATCTATGAAAACACGCATCAAGCGCAGATAAAAGAAGTCAACGGCAAGGTACAAATACCTAGGAAGAAGATGTCGAGCAAAAAGCGCATAGTTTTGAGCATCTGCGTTATCGTTGCAATAGCTAGTATAGTTCTTACTAGTGTCGGTGTGGTTAAGTTAATGGAACGCAACGATGATGCGTCAACCGACGTTATCGTAATAAGTAGTGGAGAAGGGCTAATTAATGCGATTACGAATAAGTCGGGCAATATAGAGCTCGATAGCGATATAGACTTGACTAGCGTTATCTATGGCCCACTTACGCTGTCAAACATTATTGACGGAAAGGGGCATACTATAACCCTTAACGGAACGCTATTCGATAAGATAGAGAGTAGCGCAAAGCTCACTAACGTGAACTTTGTTGTCGCAAACGTAGAACGCGAGATAAACGCGAGCTTTGCAGAAGTCGTAGGTACAAATCACGGCATAATAGATAACGTTAAAGTTAGAGCAAACGGAAATTACACCATAACCGATGGGGTAGCAGAAGTCGGTCAAGAATACGCAGATATTTACGTTAGCACCTTCGTGAACGAGAATAAAGGCACGATAACGGCAGTCGAGCTTACCGTGAATATGACTGCGACTAACGTTGCCGATGATAACGGCTACCTTACGTCAGCAGTAAATAAAAACTATGGTAATATTACAAACATTAAAACTACTAGCGCTTCCCGCCTAGAAACTGTTAAGGTTGACGTTTCGGGACTCGTTGCCGAGAATATGGCGAATGGTATAATTACGGCTTCGCAAAACAATGCGTTGGTATCCCAAACTACCGATAGCGGTAAGTGGTTCCCACACGCGAGTGGTATGGTTATAACTAATTCCGGACGTATAGTAGACTCTGAGAACCACGGCAAAGTTTTCGCTATTTCCACAGCAAAAACTGCAGAAGTAGGCAACAACAAACTCTCGGTTATGGCGAGTGGAATAGTTGCTAATAACGAAGGAACCATTAAGAACACCGTGAACTATGCAGATATTTACGGCGAGTCGGAAATAGCTGACGTTAGAATTGCAGGGATTGCGTATTACAATGAGAACGAGATAACTTCGTGCAAGTCGCTAGGCACTATTACAGCAAAGTTAAAAGATAAGGACGCATATATCTATTTAGGTGGTGTAGTCAGCATCAATATCGAAAATGCGAATATTAACAACTGTGGTTTTGAGGGAGAAATCAACGTTACGCATACGGCTACGGAGAGTGGATTTGTTTTCGCAGGTGGGATTATAGGCGAGAGTAGCGGAAACCTTTACGATAGTTTTGCAGACACGAAAGTAATAGCAAACGTTGCAAACGTTAATGCTTTGAAAGTTGGTGGAATAATAGGGTCTCTAGTAGCAAAAGAGTACAATATTTTATATAATTCGTACACGCTTTACGGAGAATCTGTGGGTAACGTTTACCACGATGAAGATGTTATGCGCTCTTCAGTTGGAACTATAATTTTAGGCAACCGTTTATATGGCGCGTCGGGTTACGGCGCAACTAAAGTGCAGACTCATGATGAACTAGTAAATTGGGAGAAATATTGGGAATGAGAGAGAAGCTATTTCCGTCGCAAGAAACTATAGACGCAAAAACCATAGAATACAAAGCATATCAGCTTAAGTATTACACTCCATTAGAAGAAATCTTGAATTTCATATCGCACTTTGCAGGGCTTGTATTTATTCTTGCAGGACTTGCTTTTCTCGTTGAAAAAGCTACTTCTCCGTATAAAATAGCAGCAGTTGTTTTGTTTACGTTTGGATTTTGTATGGTATTCGGCATGTCGTCGCTTTATCACGCTCTAACGAATTTGAAATGGAAGAGTTTCATAAGAAAGATCGACCATTCGTCAATAAGCTTCATAGTAATTTCTTGTGGCGTTGCAATTTGTTTTACCACTCCAACGTTTGAACTTAATATTAGCGCACTTTGTTTGTGTTACGCGTTGACGATAGTTAATTTTGTGATTTGCATAGTAAATCTAGAGAAATACAAGAATTATGCGCTTGTTAATATGTTTTTAGTGGGAATAATTTTGTTTGTCGTAGCGATAGTGAATAGAAATTATTTGGTAGAAAGAGCCATAATTTTCTACGTGTTAGGACTAGCATTTTGTTTAATAGGCTCGATATTATACAGTATCAAAAAGAGATATATGCACGCAGTATTTCACGTATTTACCTTGATTGGCCCTATATTATTCTACGTTGCTACGCTGATTCAGCTATCGTAGTTAGGAGAAATATTAATACCATTCGTATAAGTATATGGTGAAATAAGCGTTGCAAAAAACGCAATAAAGTGATAGAATAACCACACAAACCACTTATTCACGGGGGTGTTTCGGATTCGACTTGTGAAGTTAAGGGGTAGTAAGCATACCGAAGGCTCGGCTTCGTAAAAACGGAAAATTAAAATTAAACGCTGACAGACAAACTCAGCTAGCTGCCGCTTAATGGTAGCCGTCGGACCTACAACCTGCGGGTAGCAATCCGGCGTGGTTTAGCAGGGAACCGCACGTCGAAGACGTCACGAGCGACGGACGGAATTAGAGACTTTGAATGGTAAAGGTTTGCGACTTGACCGATACTATTCGAGAAACAACAATTCGCTAAGTATGTAGAAAGCTATTCGGTAACTCGCTTGGACAGGAGTTCAACTCTCCTCACCTCCACCAAAAAAGAACGAACTTTTGTCTGCCTGATGAAAGTTCGTTTTTTTCATATTTTCGGCACATTTTAGGGCAAAACAAGGCAAAATCAAGAAAAAATACGCAAAATCATACGCTGCAACGGTCATCGAGACTGCCGCAGCGTTATTTTTATACCCATAGCGACGCAAAAAAGCACATTACTTTTTGTCGTTCTTTGCTCAAATAAAGAGCGACAAAAACATTGCGTCGTGAGAAATTTGAACCAAAACGCTTGTAAACTTTTTTCAAACAAGGACAAAATGCTACTCGCTTTTCATTTGCAAACGAGCTCAAATATTGTAGAATAAAATTTTAGTATTGCCCCCCGTTCATTGCATTTTCGATTTTGAGGCTTGATTTATCGCTTTATATGCGTTATAATATTTTTATAGAAATTTATTGCTTGGGGGTTTATTCATATGAAAAAATGTACTCATTGTGGAGGAAGCAACCTTAGAAAGACTGCTGTTCCTTTTGATGCCGAAGGCTTTAGCGTTCGTACCTATGTCGACAAAAAGACTGTATATGATTCTCTTGAAGTTCTGATTTGTATGGATTGTGCTCATATTGAATGGTTTTCGGAAAAACTGGTAGACGCATTGAAAGAACACAATTCCAGAATAGCTCAATTGAAAACTGAATTAGAAACTTTAAGAGCAAAACTCACCGCAGAACAAGAAAAACTTTCTGCTATTGATATTAAGATTGCAGAAACAGAAGAAAAATCGAAAAGTCTTGACATTACCATTAGAGAACAGCAATCCTTGTTAAACACAATCGAAACATTAAAGAAAGAACGTTATGGTATTCAAAAAGAAATAAGAACTGCTGAACGGTCTATTCGTTCCTTACAGAGTAAGTTGAACAATAATTAAATCACAATGAACGAAATAAACCAAAATTTGCAGGAGTTGTGGGGGAAGGTTGGATTTATAGTTCACCTGTCTCAAATGGTAGAGTACAATCTTGCAAATATTTTATCTGCAGATGAATTGATTAGAGGGTTCGACACAGATAATTCTATGCGTATCGTCGATTACAACGAACTTGTACAAAAGTCAAATGAAATGTATCATAAATTATCTGGCATTCCGTTAGGCGGCGTTCTAAAGCAAGCAAAAAAAGTGAATTTTTTTAACGAAGATGGATTAGAACTTTTGGAAAAGGCTTGCAAAAAGAGAAATTATGTTGTGCACAATTTATTTCGTGACGATTTAAAACCAAGGCACTTAGAAACTGATCCCGAGTTCTATTTTGAGGAATTAGAAAACACAATTGAAATTCTTCACGAAATCAACGAGGTGTTAACCAAAATCTTTGAACGGCAAAAGCAAGAATTTGAATTGATCTATTAAATGTAAATGGTATACTTTTAGTCGTTCTTACCCCACTTTACGCACCTTTTGGTCGCTCTTTCGCAATAAAGAAAGGCTCGGAATTCATATTCCGAGCCTTTTAATTTGATTGATAGTGATTAACCTTTGTTGGTTACTATGAACGTCATACGCTCTTGGAGGCTAGCTTTGCCGTGTTGGGTTTTAAGTCCACCGTGGTCGGACGTTATAACTATTAGCCAATCTTCTTGGTCGTAGGTGGGGCGTGATTTTATTGCGCTTATGGTATCGTAGCCGTAGCTGTCGGCAGTTTTGAATGCTTCTTTATATTTTGGGTTGTTGTACGAGAAACCTTTTGAGTGGCCGATTGCGTCGGTGGGTTCGTAGATAACGAATAGGAAGTCCGCGCAGTCTGCCTTTTGAAGTTCTTGTGTGGTTAGAGCTACGGAATTTTCATCGTCATCGCTCAGAACGTAGTTTACGGCAAGGTTTTTGTCTTCCGCATAAGCCTTTTCTTTAACGTAGGTCGCTTTTCTCTTTACAAAATGACCTTTCCATTTAGTGATAAATGAAGAACTGTTGGCCTTTCCGTCTTCTACAAGAGAAGTTAGTAAGGTATTGGTGTCCATAGACTTAACAACGTAGTTCTTGTTAATGCCGTGAACGTCTGCCCATTTGCCGGTGAGAATAGAGCACCAACCGGGTGCGGTAGAAGTATCTTGAGTGTTTTTTTCAGGATAATTTACTCCACCACAATATGCAAGATTAATGCGCGCACCATCGTTTAATAGCGCTTTTATTCCGCTATTTTCGCTTTGCATTTCTGCTAAAATATCAGCCCTGCAACCGTCGTAGCCTATGATAATAGCCTTCTTTTCAGTCTTGCCTTCGGCAAGAGAAGAATTAAAGTGCGCGTTAACCATATTGTAAATCTCGGTTTGTGGAATAGCCGTTTCGATAGTATTGGCATAGCCGACCTTAGCAACATTACTTAAATATAATTCTTCCGTATCGTTGGGGTCCCATTGATATCTAGTGAAAACGAGCGATAGCGTGATGGTAAGCACCGCAACAAGTACGGATGCTGTGATTATAATTATACATTTTTTATTCATAGACGTGTCCTCGTAACGTTTGTATAAATATCATAACATATACTACTGGAAATTTAAAGACGCATTTTGAATTTGTTTTTGTAAAAGAGAGAATAAAGATTATCAGTGTAGGTTATCAGGTAGGTAAAGCCCCTTGAATTATCTACTTTTTAATGATATAATGTGAATACAAAATGAAGGAGAAGTTTATGGACGTATTCGTTAATTGGTTGATTGGCAATATGGGCACACCGGGCTCTTATGAGTATGGGGAAATGCACCTTATAGTAGTTGCGGTCGTTGCAGTAGGGGTTGCCTTGTGCGCAATAATTGGCGCAAGCAAGAGAATCTCTGATAAGTCAAAGAGAAAAATGTTAATCGGCATAGCCGTTTTTCAACTTGTATTCGAAGTCCTTTGGCGTGTAATTTATATCACCGTAAAAAAGTGCCAATGGGTAGAATTATATCCCATGTATCCTTGCAACTTAAACGGGATTTTAGTTCCCATAGCTTGTCTTTTGGATAACAAGATACTCAAAAAGATGTTTTATCTTTTCGGCTTCATCGGTGGCATTTTAACCTTTGCAATTCCCGATGGAATCTTCTCTACCAGTGTGTTTGTTTTCCCAATTATGAAGAGCGTGTTGCAACACACGGGTCTTTTATTCATTCCGGTATTCGAGTATGCTAGCAAGAAATACGTTCCTAATATTAAAGACTTTTTCTGGACTATGCTCGGCACTATTATCCACTTCGTAAATGCAGAAATTATCGACATTAAAGTGTTGGGGTTAGATGGCGACTATATGTTTTATCGCAGTGGCTTGCCTTTCGTTATCCCGGGCGTTTCACAATATATTACGCTTACCGTTTTCGGTATCATCGTTATCGTTGCGCTTCTTCTCGTGTCCGACGTCAAAGTAACGAAAGAAGTTTTCGGCAAGAAAAACAAGAAGAAGGTCAGGTAAAATTATGAGAAAGGGTGTAATGGTCGTCCTTGCATGTATGTTAATAGTGCTAACGCTTTCCGTTAACGTATCTTGCAATAAATCTCCGGCGACGGAAACTATATCGTTTGACAAAAAAGACGTTAAAGTAATAGCGCATAGGGGATTGTCAGGGCTTGAGGTTGAGAACACTGACTCAGCGTTTATTGTAGCGGGAGCGCACTCATATTATGGGATAGAAACGGATTTAAGAAGAACTGCCGACGGCAAGTTCGTTATATGTCATGACGATACGCTCTATAGATTGTCAGGGCAAAACGTAGCGATTGAGAGCACTGCGCTTAATGAGTTATTGAGTATTCCACTATACGATAAAAACACGGAAACTCCGGGCGAAGAACGACTAACTACTCTTGATAGCTACATTGAGATATGTAAGAGATATGACAAGCAAGCTATTCTTGAACTTAAGTCTAACTTTACGGAAGAAGAAATTGTGCGAATAGTAGAAATTATAAATGCTCACGATTATATCGACAAAGTAACGTTTATTTCTTTCGGTTACGATAATCTTCTTTACGTTAGAAAGGTGCTTCCCAACCATTCCGTTCAATATCTTTTCTCTACGTTAAGCAACAAAATCGTAGATATGTTAATAAGAGATAAAATCGACGTTGCAATTAATCACAAAGACTTAACCCAAAAGGCTCTTAAAAAGTTCCACGACGCAGGATTAAAAGTGAATTGTTGGACTGTAGATGAAAAGGCTGACGCAGAAAAGCTCGCAAACTGGGGAGTAGATTACATCACAACGAACATTTTAGAATAACTGCATAAAACAAGTTTAAACATAACGCCCTGACGGGCGTTATTTTTTATAATATGTTGAAAATAAGATTATTATAGTGTATAATGAATTGAATATTTTTTGGAGATTAACTAATGAAGAAATGCTTTATTATCGCGTTTGCTTGTGCATTGATTGCATGTTCGGCGCTTTTTGTGAGTTTTAACGTTGACGGACAAGTTGCTTTTGCTAACGACGGAATGCTTTGGAGTGAATATGCGGAAGAGCTCGTTGACGACTGGGGTGAAGGGGCTTTTACCATAAGTTCAGAAGAACAATTCGCAGGAATGTATAATTTTGTTTTCAGTAACAAATCTAACTATGTTTTTACGATTAGCAGTAAGCTTGATTTATCGGCGCATATATGGGAGCCACTCACGAAAAACACTAATACGTATAATATCAATAAAAACGTTATTGGTGCAGAAGTCGAATACACCACGGGAACGGTATATAACGGGTTCAGTAAAGGAAACGTAACGGTTAACTTTGCAGACAGCGTAACTGAATTCATTGGATTGAAAAGATTAACCCTTAGCGAAATTACGCTAGTTGGTGGCGACGTTCAGTATAGAGAAGAAAGTGGTGTGGTTACACCTAGCGTATTGATAAACGGAGTTGCGCCAGATGAAACTTACGAGGTTACTTATGGAGCCAACAACGTTGATGGAGAGAATAGTGGCAGTGTAAAAATAAAAGCACTTCCCACAAACGTGAAGCACTTCGGAGAAGTAGAAATCAAATTCGACATTGCAACGCTGTCCGACTTGACGCTATACTCAGTCATCTATACTGGATCGCCACAAATACCCGAAGTCCCCGAAAGCTACGAATGCGATGAATGGTATTATAAAGCACTCACGGAAACCGAATTTTCTATTTTAGATACCGATACTAATAATTTCATAAATGCAGGCTCATATAAAGCAAGCGCAAAACACGTTGAGTCAAATGCCACAATAACCGTATTCTACGATATTTTAAAGAGAGATAACGATGGAGAAATTTCTTTTGTAAATACTAACGATGAGAACGTTAGCTCTGCGAGCATTACGCTTGGCGGAAGTCAGTTTATAAACGTAAAAGGTGGTAATGACGTTACAAAAATAACTTATACGATAAATGGAAGTGAACACGATTTCACGGGCTCGTTATACAAGGCTGATACTGTTGGAACGGTAGTTTTCAATGCAACGAATGGCGACGGTGTTAACGTTGATAAATTGGAAACAAGTTTTACCTTAAATGTAACGGCGCCATCAGCACTTATGCTTACAGGTAAAGTTTATGACGGCACCACTTGCGAAAGAGATATTGATTTCACGTTATATAACCAAATAGGAGAATGGCAATACAAGGAGTATGGTAGCGACGGGTACTATGCTCTCGATACGACGGCAAATCCCTTCGTAGACGCAGGATACTATAGACTTGAGCTTCAACCTAACGGAGCAAACAGCACTATATTCGCGAGCTTCACTATTGCAAAAGCAACGCAACCTGAATTCTACTTTATAGGTAGTGATAATAATAAAATAAGCGATGTAGTTGTAAAATATGGTGACACGTTATCTTTACGTACACAAGGTGGCGTTCAAGGCGCAGAAGTCAGTTTAGAAGTCACAAAGCTTTCGGTTACTGCGCCGGTAACGACTGACTACGTTGTAACTTCTACCGATGCATTGTTGTTTGTAGCAAAGAAAGCTCCCACTAAAAACTACAATGAAGCCATTGCTACGCTTGACGTTTCCGTTGAGAAAATAAGTTTAAACGACAACGCGAAAATATACTATAACGGCGAAGAGAAATACGAAATCAACTTGCCGTTTGATTATCAAAAGAAGAGCGTAGCGCTCACTATAAAAGCCATAGTCGGTGGAGAAGAAGTCGCACTCGCTGAAAACGACTATGAACTTGTTTGGGTAGGCAATAGACTTGAAGCAGGAGCCCATACTGCGATTTTTAGCGGAAAAGGCAATTTTGTTGGGGAAAAGGTTTTTACGCTCAACGTAGATAGAATTTCGCCACGCGACTTCCTTGACTCGAGCTATACTTTTGAAGTTGGTAGCACGGAGAGCGAAGTTAATGCAATACTTCCGAACGGGTGGTACGTTGCCGATACCAATTTTGCTAGCAAGATAAACAGTATTGAGTGGGCTAGCATGTCGGTTGCTTTTGATATCAATTCGGTTGATTATCCGTCGTCGCATTTAGGATATAATGCTGGGGAAGAAGAACATATTGCGAGTACTATTAATTATACTTTGATAGGTGGTGCTACCATCAAATTCGTTCACGCCGATTCGTTGGAAATAATAAATACTACTATAGGTGGCGTTGTTAACCTTGACGACTACGTTAGCACAAAGCAAGGTTACGAGTTTGGTGGCTGGGAATATAAAGGAGCTATGGTAGATGGTGAATTTACTATCAAAAATAAAGAAGTCGAACTCATAGCAATATGGACGGCGAGCGATAACACCCCTTATAAAATCGTTCATTACGTAGAAAATTTTGACGGCAGTTATAAGAATTACGCAGAGAGTAGGTTCGAAGGAACTACCGGAGAAATCGTATCTGTTTCTGCAGATAAGATTATGAACATAACGGGATTTACTTTTGATGACTTTGTTAATGAAAATACAATATCAAGTGGTGTTATAGTTGCCGACGGCAGTCTTGAATTAGCATTATATTACACGAGAAACGTCTATAATTTCAGTTTTTCGGTGGGCGATGATACTGAAGCTGTGGGAGAAACGATAACTTTCACGAAGAAATATCAAGAAACTTTCGATATGCCTAACAGCGAAAGCTTCAGTAAGCCCGGCCATAATTTAGTTGCTTGGACTAGAGGCAACGCAATCTTTAACGTAGGGGAGAGTTACGAGGTATCAGCTAGTGAAATCGGTGTAACGCTCGAATTTGTTGCTAAATTCGAATTGAAAGAGATAAGTTATACGATTTTACATTATTGTGAGGAAGAAATAATTAGAACCGAACAATTAGTAGCAAAATTCGGGGAAGAAGTGGTGGCGACAGCTGGTGTTGAAGGCTATATTTTTGACGCTGAAAACGAAGAAAATATCACTACTGGAATAGTTGATGAAACAGGCTTAATTTTGAAATTATATTATACTGCTATAGCCTTTGAAATCAATATAATAAATGATGGAGAAACGCCTCTAACGATTAGTAAGAACTACGGTGACAAGTTTGTTTTACCCGCACCAAGCGCAGATAAAGGCGGATATAAATTCGGTGGGTGGATGATAAACGGCGAGATTTATAAGACAGGTAAAGAGATAGAAATTTATGAAAATATAGAAATCACTCCCGTATGGCATAAATTCGCAGAAATACCCGGTGTTAACGGCGTAGAAGAGCCTAGTGAAGAACAAGTTGAACCAGTCGAGCTAACGGGAAGTACGATAGGAATAATTGCAGGAGTTTGTGGTGGCGTGGTTTTAATAGCTATTGCAATCGGCTTATACAACAGAGCACGTAGAAAACGTTTATAAATGTTAAAAGAGAAATGTGGCTTGATATTTTGGAATAATTGTGGTAGAATTAATTGCATAAACTAGTAAGGAGGCAGATATATGGCGATAGCATACGGAATAATGCTTTTAGTTGCGATAGTATTGCTTGTTTTATACTGCACTCTTATACGTAAGAAAGAAAAATGGTTGCTTGTTCTATATTCGTGCGTATGTGTAGTTAATCTAGGTTATCTTCTTTTGGCACTTTCCAAATCGGTAGAATTTGCATTAATTGCGAATAAAATCGTGTATTTCGGACAAATATTTTTGCTAATAAGCATGTATTTAACTATAGCGAAACTATGTGGATTCAATTACACTAAGGCTTTACCAATAGTGTTACTTTCGATAGGTGTGGTCGTTTTTGCTATGATATGCACAACGGGATACCTTCCTTGGTATTATTCGTCGGTATCGTTAGAATACGTAGACGGTGCGACAAAACTCATAAAAGAATACGGCCCACTTCATATAGTATATTTGATATACGTGCTTGCATACTTCGTAATGATGCTAGCCACGATAATTTGGTCTATTTGCGCAAAAAAAGCCCCGTCTAGCAAGCATGCAGGACTGCTCACGGCAGTAGTACTTTGCAATATTGCGATGTGGATTATTGAAAAGTTCGTAGAGTGGAATTTTGAATTTTTGTCGGTATCTTACGTGCTCAGTGAAGGCATGCTATTCTTCTTATATTGGATGATGCAAGACTACGTGTATAAGGATGACGTTCCCGTTCCAGAAAAAACCAGAGTGGTAGTTTTGGACTCCATTCCAAAGGCGGAAAAACTAGAGAGAGTACTACAGCTTCTTCCTTCTGACAAGGCGTTAACGCCAAGGCAAATGGAAATGCTCGATGGCTTACTTGACGGCAAGAGTAATAAGGAAATCGCTTCCGATTTACATATCTCTGAAAACACAGTCAAATGGCATTTAGGTATTCTTTATACAACGTTAAACGTTAGCGGAAAAGACGAAATCTTAATGTTATTCAAATAGAAATAAATTTTCACGGCAGTTATTTAACTGCCGTATTTTTTTTGTAATTTTAAGATGTAACTTAATTTTTTTGTAAAACCTACCCATACCCCATACTCAAACTATACTCGATGGGTAGGTCTATACGTGCGCGCGTTGTGATATAATTGGCGCATAAGTATTTATAAGGAGAAATCCAAAATGAAAACAAAATCAGGAAATTTACTAATCACAATTTTGTTAGCACTTGCGTTTATTTGTGGTGTATTTGCAATTACACCGCTGATGGCGTTTGCTGATGAACCCGAAGCAGAAATCACCGAAGTCAGCACGTGGAACGAGCTTCTCAACGCGGTGAATTCCGACAAGACGCATATTAAGCTTATGAACGATATAGAGGATACCGTTCCCGATGACGAGCTTCCTACAAAGCACCGCCTTGTCTTTGACGGAGGCATGGATTACATACTTGACCTTAACGGCAATATGCTAATGGTAGGCAACTATGCAAACGAGTTCTATACAGACAACTTTTCTATGATTGCCGTTTCAAATAGTTCTAACCTTGAAATCGAAAACGGTAGCATAGTCTTTGAAAATTGGTATACGAAGTATCGAACCGCCAAGGGTGTGGCTTTCGTAACGGACGACTCTACCCTTACGGCAACAGACGTAGATATGTATAACGGTTACACCGGCACGGTGGTCTACGCTACGGATGATGCAAAGGTTACGCTTGACGGTGGTGATTATACCGCAATGAGTGGCTTTGCCGTATATCTCGAAGAACAGGCCGCTCTTACTCTTGACGGAGGCGTATGGATTGGCACCAAGATGGGTGACAGCACGGCTACCGTATATCTTGACGGCTATGGTGCTCTCTATTCCGAAAGCACGGGGGAAATGGTCGTAAATAACGCTTATTTCAATACCGGCATACAGGTACGCGAGACGCAAGTCGGTGCTTTTTCTATTGCTACCCACGAGCTTGTGATTAACGGAATAAAGCAGGAAGAAGATATTCATTTTTCCGAAGCAGGCAATCAATTTTCAGCAATAGAAGCAAATAAGGACTATTATTGGTATAAAAACGGACGTTCACGCGCTCTTTATAAGATAGAAAATCCTTTGTTTGCAAACGCTGTGAGCGTTATATCTTACGAAAAGGAATATTCCATAGACGTTCAGAGCGGAACTGCAACGGTAGGTGGCAACACCGTAACCGAAGTTGGTTATGGTCAAACAGTTACTATAGTCGCAGACCCTGCTGAAAATGGTATGGAATTCGTTCGTTGGGATACGAGCGGAGTTGAGCTTGCGAACTATTATAGCGCCACAACTACCTTCACTATGCCTGCCGCACCCGTATATATTGCGGCTTACTACGGTAAGGAAAGCGTAAAATCCGTAAGCGTTACCGTAGGCGATATTACCGTAGGGGAGAAGGCCTATGAAACAAAAATCACCTTGGACGGCAACGTAAAACTTACGACGGTCGAATGGTTCGAAAATTTGATTAAGATGGAAGAGAACGATATTTTTAAGCCAGGCAAAGCCTATGAATTGAAAATACTCGTTTATCCCCCCGATGAGCATAAATTTGGAGACACCGTGACTGCGACCGTCAACGGAAAGCAAGCTACCGTTAATGCAGACACCGGTTATGCAATTATAAATTATACATTTGATGCCCTTGCGGGAAATCCGTTCCCCGTGATATATAACACCACTACCGCCAAACTCGGTATAGGCGGTTTGCTTGAGCTTGACACGGCGCTTATGTCGTCCCAAAGCAATGAATTCAATACTGCGTTTGATGCAGGCACCGTTACTTACCAATGGTATAAGGACGGCGAGATTATCGAAGGAGCAACTGACGCTGTGTATAATTTTACGGCAGATGACGTTGGTTGCAGATTCTTCGTTACCGTTACAGTAGGTGACAAGACTGCTTGGGGAGATACCCATGCCTGTTATAATCATTTGTACCAAGTATATCTAAATGCAAGCGACTTCGTTGCGGGCGGAAAAGCACCTCAAATTTCCTCGGCAACCCCCGGTGTATCCATTGATCCCGAAAGCCTGTTTATCTGCGAGGGCAAGGGTCAGCCCAAGCTTGATATTCAAAAAACGGTTTTGATTCCTGGAAAGACCTATCTTGTTATCGGTACTCTCGTGCAGACGGGAGATGCGAATATTCCGTACGAGGCAAACGTCTACGTAAATGATACCTTGATGGAGGATAAGGTTGACGCTTTAAGTCAATTCTTCTACAAATTCTCTATTCCCACGGCAGATTTCCCCGTATATTACACTGCCAACGGTGAAATAGGCATCGGCGTAACGCTTACCGTTGACGTAGAGAAAATGTGCGACGAAAGCGGCACGTTTGAGAACGCGTATGAGGCGGCAAATCCTACTTATCAAACCGTTTTCTATCAGTGGTATAAGAACGGTGAAGCGATTGAGGGGGCAACCGATATTTCCTACACCGTAAAAACCACAGATAGAGATAGTTATATACATTGTAAAGTAACCCTTGTCGACGGCAAGTTCAGTATGGGTAATCAATATGAAATCACTAACGTTATTACCGTACTAATCGTTGAAATGCCAATACCGAAGCACGGCGTAGAAATGATAACAAAAACAAGCATAAAAGCCGCGGGTGTAGAAACGATAGGTGTATTCTGGACAGATAAAGAAACCAGCGTAACGATGATTGAGGACGATACGTACGAAGAGGGCAAAGTTTACGAGCTTTACATTCAATTCCAAGCGAAAGAAACCTTCTTATTGGATTTCACCGGAGATATGACTATCGCCTATATTTATGGTAACAAGGCGGGCGAGGGTGGCTCTGTTCCTAATTCAGGAAAGGCGTTTTACTTGACCGAAGTCACCGCTATCCACACTCACCAATATAGTGATTTAGTTTGGGCTTTTGACGATGAGGGATGCCACTGGCAACCTTGTATTGTTCCTGGTTGTACTAACCCCCATGAAGAAATGGTAATGTATGCAGACCACTGGGGTGGCGGAGCAACCTGTCAACAAACCGGTATATGCGGACAATGCGGTAAAGAATATTTAGGTTATCACGATTTCTCAGTTCCCGATTATACCTACGTTGATGAAATGAGATGCGCTAACTTCTGCGAGTATTGCGACCAATACGTTGACGCTGATTATCATAGTGGTGGTGTAGCAACTTGCGAAAGTAAAGCAATTTGTGAATGGTGTAATCACGAATACGGTAAGCTCGGCGAACACGTTGCCAAAGCAGAATGGGTGAGTGACGGCACTTACCATTGGCATGAGTGCAAAAACTGCGAGGGACAGCAGCTCGATAAGGTAGCATGCTCCGGCGGAACAGCAACCTGTACGGAAAAAGCCGTATGTGCAACTTGTGGTGAAGAATACGGCAACTTTGCAGCGCACAATTATGATATCGTAAACGGTTATAAAGAAGCGAACGGACACGCAAACACTTGTGTTTGCGGCGCGCACGATACACCCGTTGCTCATACTCCTGACAGAGCAGAAGCAACCGAAACCGAACCTATTAGATGTATTGTTTGCAGTTATATCATCACTCCCGCAACGGGACACGTAAATCATACTCCCAAAGCAGAGTGGACAACCGATGCGAATTACCATTGGCACGGATGTACGGGCTGTGAAGGACAACAACTTGAAAAGGGCGCACACGCTGACGGTAACACCGACGGTATATGTGATACTTGTGGTTGGGTAGACCCGAACTTTACTCCTGTTGTACCTAGCCCCGGTGAACCAAGTGAACCAAGCGAACCAAGCGAACCAGGTGAACCCAGTGAACCAAGTGAACCAAGCGAACCCAGCGAACCAAGCGAAGGTGAATCTGTAGCTCCAGAAGTTCAACCCGAAGAAGATAATGAAGGTTTAACTGGTGGTGCAATCGCAGGAATAGCAGTCGGTTCAGTTGCAGTAGCAGGACTAGGTGGCTTTGCAATCTTCTGGTTCCTAATCAAGAAAAAGAGCTTTGCAGATTTATTAGCAATCTTTAAGAAATAACCATTTAATCCCTTTGCTCTTCGGAGCGAAGGGAAATAGGAATATTCTCAACGTATTATAATAGGGAAAATAGTTGAGAACAGAAAACAGCACCTTGACGGTGCTGTTTTTATATTTAAAGAACGTTATTCATTTTCGTTGTTTTCTATATCATCCGTTGTTTGTTCGGATTGTTCTTGTTGCTTTTGCGCTTCGATGTATTCTTGTACTGCGCGCTCTGCAATTTCTTTCTTCTTGGCTTCTATTGCTATATATTCTTCTACAGCGCGTTTAGCGATTTCTTCGGGCGTTAGTGTTGGCGTGGGAGTTTCTTCGATTTCTTCCTTTTCGGGCTTTTTAACGATGGTTATGAGCCTAAAAATCAATATACCCATCATTATCGCGAAAGGCACTACGACTACGGCAATTAAACCTACGCGGGAAGAGAAAAAGCGATAGAAAGAAGAAAGGGCATTTACTTTCTTAACCATAACTGCTTGTACGTTTTCAACGGGAACAGGCTCGTCAATAGGGGCGCCTAATTTATCGCCTTGCGTCTTAATACATAGCTTGTTATGGGTTTCGTCAAAATACACGGGGCTTGCCACTCTATGAGTGATAGTTAAGCCTTTTAGGTCCCCGTATGCGACTTCAAAGGTTACTATATCGCCGACTTTTAGGTCGTTGACTTCTTCGGGTTTCAAAGTTTCCGATAAAATAACGTCGTTAACTTCTAGCGTTGGAGTCATGCTATCGGTTAGTACGTAATAGAAACGATAGCCGAATAAACTGGGCTTTTTACCACCTGCCATTTGTATGATTAGAGAAAGGCAAGTGCAAACAACCACCACAAAAACCACCGAAACGATGGCTGTGGAAACGATATTAAATATCTTTTTGGACGTTTTGATAGGGGCGTCTTGATTGTTGTTTTTATTCTTCATCAAACGCATCAAATTTACCTTTCTTGTTCTTTTTCTTTTCTTCACGACGGACTTTAGCCTTTTCGTTAGAAGCCTTTATGGCATCGCCTATGCGTGAGAATAGTACCTTGCTACCTTCTACGAAGGTGTCAAATTGTTGTTTGCGAGCTTTTTTCTTTTCATCGCGTTTATCGCCTTTTTCTACGGCGACTTTTATTTTAGCGATATCTTCTTCTGAACGGAATTCTTTTGCCTTTGAGTAAAGCGCGTCGATTTCTTTGTAATGCTCAACGATTATACCGGCACGTAGTGAAGACGTGATACGTTTTAGGGCTGCAGATTGAGCCTTTTCGTCCGCGAGCATGCGTTCGAGAATGTCACGCTCGATTCCGGAAATTTCTTCGTTATCTTTTGTTTGTTGTAAGCGAACTGCAAGTTCTCTTTGCTTTTTCCAATATAATTCTTGACGTTCACGAAGTTCTTTTTCTGCACGAATTGCTTCTTGTTCAAGGCGTGCGCGATATGCTTCGAGTTCTTTTTGGAGTCTGATAGCCGCTTTATGCTCTTCTTCGATACGAAGGCGCATAGCTTCTTCTTTTGCCTTTTGTTCTTCGAGAAGACGACGTTCTTCTTCCTCACGCTTGAGTTGAGCTTCACGAGCGATACGTTCTTCTTCTTGACGGATACGTTCGAGCTCTGCTAGGCGTTCAGCTTCTATACGTTCTTCTTCTGCACGTTTAAGTTGAGCCTTTCTTTCTATTTCTGCCTTTCTTTGTTCTAGGCGATAGCGAGCTTCTTCTTGTTTCTTCTTGCGTTCAAGGTCGCGAGCTTCACGAAGCGCGAGCTTTTTAGCTTCGGCTTCTTCTTGAAGTTGCTCTGCTATTAGGCGTTGTTGAGTTATACTGTCTTCACGCGCCTTGTTTATACGATATTGGCGCATAACTCTATCTAGAGCAGCGTTTATTTTTGCGATTTCGGTTAAATTGAGAGTTTTTTGACCGGGAATACGGTAGTAAATACGGCGAACTTCGTTCAAGTCCATCTTGAGTTGCGGGAAGTCGTCGGGGACGTAGTCGTCTATATTCTTGGTTACGTATTCGTCGGCTTGAGTTTTTTCATCTTTTTCCGACTTATCAAGAGAGCCGTCGTCCTTACGGATAGAGGCTATTGATTGAAGTAATACCGTGTTCAAGAATACCAAACCACGATAACGGTCGGTAAGAGCGGGGTTCAATTCTTGAACTTCGGTTGTGGTGTCGATTTGGTAGTCGAGTTTCTCGTTGCTTTCTACGAACTGCCATAGTAGTAGCGCCTTTTTGAAGTCAGGGTTCTTCAAAATAACGTTAGTTCTGGTAATTGGTGGGCGAACTAGCGCACAAGTACGCATTTCGCGAGCAAATGGCGAAGCCAAGAAGTCCGAGAAAATGCTATTGATACGCGTTATACGTTCTACGTCGGATTGTTGGTCGCCTTTCTTTTTGAAAGCTGCATCGAACGGGAAATTAGCAGAAGTATCGATTTTACAATCGACTTTAGCGCCGTCGAGAGAGTATTGGGAAGAAACGTCTACGCCGATTTCACCGGATTTCATAAGAGCGCCCTTGATTAAGTCGAAACGTCTATTGATGAAGTCGCGAGTTTTTAGAAGAAGGGTATAAATGAAACGGTTTTCATAGACTTCGTAAGATTCTTCCTTAGAAGTATTTAATATTTTAGAAGGGATAACGGTACCTTTTTTATCTACGGAAGCGATAAGGTTGGTATGTTGAGCGAGATGCTTAACCGACTCGACGGAAATTGAACGAGCGAGAGAAACGTCAACGATATCTTCTTCGATGACGATGAATTTACGAGGGTTACGAACAATGTTATCTAGGGGGACTAGGCAGTCTTCTATGAAGTCTATCCAAGAATCGTCGTAATTTTTTCTAGTGTAAACCTGACTTATCTTGAAGTCATTTTTTCCGGACTCAATGGCCTGCATATATTTAGGATAAATTTTCTCTTGTTTTAAGAGATTATTTATCTGAAATATAATTTCTTCATAGATATTATTAGCCATAGTGTTAAAAGGTTACTAGAATAGTTTCTTAAGTCTTGTTAGATATTCTTTACATTCTTGCATATTTTCTTCGCCGAAGTGGTCGGAGAGATATTGAATGTAATCGTCGACTTCGTCACGAATGTAAGCCAAGTTCAAAGATTCGAACTTACGAAGGATTTTATTACAGAGAACGTAGTCAAGGCCGTCGATTTCGGTACCACCGCAAGCAACGTAAACGGGAACGAATTCACGTAGTTGCTTAACGATACGGTTACCAAACGCAAGACGGAAGTGTTCGATAACGTAGTTATCCATTTCTTCGAATTTTTGTAGGTTTTCGTCGGAAACGCGATGTTCTTCTTGAGCTTTTGCGAAGAGTTCTTCGAGTTTCTTATAGGAAATGCACATGTGTTCGGTGAGAGGCGCGTCGAAAGGTTGCGCTTTTGAGTTGATGTTGATAGGCATACCTCTGTCGTAAACCTTATCTGAAATAGCGAACGTCGAGTCGTCGTTGTTAGCGGTGCCGACGTACCACATATTTTCGGGGAGTTTGAAACGACCTTTAACAACGTGCGCGGGGTCTGACGGCCAAGCCGAAGGGACGAGGTCGATAACCCATTGGTCACGAGAAGGCATTTCTAGGATAGATAGCATTTCTGCGAAGTAGTATTCAACACGAGCGATGTTCATTTCGTCCAATACGGTGATGTAAATATCGTCGTTATAAGTAGCGTCGTACATAGCACGAAGAACTTCGGTCTCGTTGAAACGCTTGGTAAATTCGTTGAAGTATCCGAACAATTCAGTTCTGTCACGCCAGGACGGTTGAACGGAAGCGATAGTAGTGGGGTTATCTAGGAAGTGTCCTATACATTCAGGAAGAGACGTTTTACCTGTACCGGAAATACCTTGTAGGATAATAAGTCTAGTAGTCGCCATAGAAGCGAAGAAAAGTCTAATTATCTTTGGTTCGTAGTAAAGTTTACGCCAAGGTCTATCGGGGTTATTAGCCGCGTAATTACGGAAGGTATCACAAAGGCTTTCTAGAGTAAAGTCGTCGTTAAATTCGTGGTATTTATGTTCGGGGTTTTTGTAGATATTATCTACTTCGGTTAGTTTATAGAAACGGCTTTCGCCTTCTTTTTTCTCGCTAGAAGTGTCTTCGCCTTCTTCGCCTTCGAGAATGTCGTATCCTTGATAAGCTATTTTTAGGCCTAGGATACGGTCTTTTTCACGAGTAGTTTTGATTAGTTCGCGTTTTAAGTTGTTAATTTCGTCCATAAGGTCTTGGTTAAGGACCTTATCGCCTATGATTTTTTTGAACAAACGTTTTCCGAAGAAAATGATTACCCAAACGATAGCGACTAATGCAGCTACTATGAGAATAAAGATAAAGATACCGCCGACGAATTCACCGGTAGAAACCTTGTCTTTATAGAACTTAAAGACGTCAATATAAGCTGGGAAGTTGAAAATTTGGAATATGGCACCGAAAACGCCACCATAAGAGTTAGTCTTCGGACTACTGAAGAAGACACCCAGTAGACCACCGAAGAATATTCCCAAGAATTCTTTTATAAATTTACCGAACATAATTCACCTTTTTTGTTACGTGTAGTTTGTTAACGCGCCCGAAAGGTGCCGAGCGCAAGTACAATGTTATTCTTCTTCGCTTGTAGAATCGTTTTCTGTTTTAGCTTCAGCTTCAGCTTGAGCTTGTTTAGCAAGGTATTCTTCGATAGCCTTGCGTTTGATTTCTTCTTCATCGATAACTGGAGCAGATTGAGATTCAACTTGAGCTTTAACTTGAGCTGCAGTCTTTTCTGCCTTTTGTTCCATAAGCATCTTAATGAATAGAACGATGTTATAAACGAATAGAAGTATGAGTGGTAGAACGATTACCAAGAAGAAGTTCTTGGGGGTTTGTAACCAGTTAATAGCACTGCCAACGCCTTTTAGCGTGCCGGTGTGGATAGCAAGAACGTCGTCGGGACGAAGAACGATGCTGTCTTTAATGGGGTTGGCGTCACCCTTTGTGTAATAGTAAATGTTACCAGCATAGTCGGTACCTGCTTCTACGATACGGTGAGTACAGAGTTCTTTTTTGCCAGCAATAGTGAGTTCAAACGTTACGATATCGCCAACTTCTAGTTTTTCAGCGTTGAACTTCTTGCCGTTAGGTTTGCGAGCGATTAGTAGGTCGCCTTCTTGGAAACCCTTCCAGTCAGGGTTCTTTTGATAGAACTCGTCAGAGCCCTTCATTGAATCGGAAAGAACGGGGAGAAGCTTGGTGTTAGCGTCACTTGCTTGACCTTGTGCAGGGTTAACAAGAATGATGATAGAAGCCGTTACAGCAATAAGAACTGCAACGATTTGGATAACCGTAACGGTGACGTTAACAATTTTCTTTTGCTTGTCCGTCATCTTGTTGAACGGTTCAGCGATTTTTGCGAAGAATGCTTTAATTTTGTCCATAATATTTTTTTCCTTTTTAAAGGTATTTTTTCACAAGTGAATTGTGTTTATTGCGTAATTATTGTTCTACTACGAATTCGAGTTCGAGTAGCGCTGTTCTTGCACTGCCGTCGGAGCCGATAGCTTTTTCTTCATTGAGTAGTACGCCGTCGTACCACGCAACTACGAAAATTTCAGATACGTTTTTGCCGTTATTGGTGTTAGGACCTATTTTGAACGTTAGATTGTCGTGAACGTCTGCGTTCTTGCTGACGTCGGGGAACTTTGTGAATTCGTCACCGGACTTTCCTTCTTCTATCGTGCCATAGTGTAGGAAAGTCGCGTTATCCGTCATCATAAGTCCTTCAAATCGCATCATTGCCGTGTCAACGGAACTTGCCGTTCCGTTTCTAGTGAATAAAGCAATGCGTAGTAGGTCTGCGTTTTCACCGGTTATCTTTGCATAGCAACGTATATTAGCTTCTACGGAATCGTGGTTTATAATGTAGAAACCGTGAGCTTCTTTTATAGCTGAATAGGGGACTGCGTGCTTGCCGTTTTCAACGAACTTGTTGTTTCTATCAATACTTGCAGAATGGAATTCGCTACGGAAGTGCGCCATACTATCCCAATAGGTAGAGTCACTCTCGCCCAAATTATTAACGTCGGGTAAATATTTGGGTACCATAGGTCCTATTGCGCTAGGTGTAGGAAGCTCGATAGTTTTGTCTAGAGAATCTTTTTCCCAACCGATAGTAATGTTACCACCTGCGTCAGTTCTAGCTTCGAATACAATAGTGCCGGAGCCAACACGGTTATTAGCAGAGAACCAAGCAAGAGTAGCCGTAGACAATCCTACGAACAATAAAAGTAACATAAGGAAACTCGATAACATCACGTTACCGGTACGTAATATTCTGTTCTTTTTATCGGTCTTTGCCATAGGAACTCCTTCCTTAACACTCTCTATTAGCGTAGCCATACTTCGCTAATACAGAGTGCCAATAC
>JAFXIQ010000002.1 GCA_017533005.1 Clostridia bacterium
GAACTAATGAAGGCAGGTTATCCACCTATTGATATAAAGTTTACCGATAGAAAAAGATATTACGAGGCATTCGATAGCTATTACGTTAAAAAAGACTTATCTGCAATGACCAAACTTTTTGCAGAATACCTAAACGCAAGATTAGATGAATATTTGAAGATTTTGGTAGATTAAGGAAGAAAATTATGACTGAATTTATATTTGATGAAAATAAAATAAAAAAAGCGTTAATTACCTACTGCAATAAGGTTAATGAGTTATATAAAGCAGGCAACGTTGAAAGCTCATATAATAAACCTATTATGGACTTAATTTCGCTATTCGGTTGCAAGCCTGAAGACTTTTCGGGTGGAAGAAGTGCAGAGGCTGGCGAAAACGTTGATATTAAGCTATGGCATTTAGAAGAAGAAATAAACGATATACCTGCATTTGGTGCTATTGAAGTTAAAAAAGTTAACGGCATTGATGATAGAGCAAATAAACAAATTCTTATTGAAGCAAATAAATATGGCAACGTTATTTTAACAGATAACGTTTCTTGGCGTTTTTATCAAAAAGGCGAAACCAAAATGTATAATGGCTTTGTGCTATTAACTAAAGATGAAAACAATAATTTTATTCTTGATGAAGAAAAAATAGATTTATTTATTCAGTCTATAAAAGATTACCTTTTAACCGAACCAACAAGCATAAAAAGTTCAAATAGATTAGCCTTTTATATGGCAGAACACGCAAGAACAATTAAGGTAATTATAGACGGCATATTAAAAACTGACTATACAAAACCTATGTTTAGCGACCTTAATGCACTTTTTGCAAAATTAAGAGAAGAATTATTGCCTGATTTAACTATAGAAAAGTTTGCTGATATGTATGCACAAACTATTACTTATGGTTTGTTTATTGCACGTTATAACGATAAGTCTTTAACTAGCTTTTCTCGTGGCGAAGCATTGGAAAATTTATCAAAAGAATCAGTATTGCTAAAGAAGTTCTTTATGCATATTACAACATCTGATAATTTACACCCAACTCTCAATAATTCAGTTGAAAAACTTTGTAAATTATTCTCTATTGCAGATTTACAAACGCTGTTAAATCAATATGAGAAAAAAGACCCTATCGTGCATTTTTATGAAGACTTTTTAAGTTATTACGATAAGGAAGCAAAGAAAAACTTTGGTGCTTACTATACGCCTGTTCAAGTGGTTCGTTATATGGTAAATAAAGTTGACGATATACTTGTTGATGAGTTTAAGTTAGAAAGGGGTTTTGCAAATAACGGAACTTTTGATATAAAAGTTGAATCTAATCCATATAAAGACGGCAAGAAATGGAAAACTGAAAAAATTATAACAGTCCCTCAAGTCGCTATTTTAGACCCTGCATGTGGCACGGGAACGTTTATGGCAGAAATTATTAAACTTGTTAAAGAAAAATATTTTTCAGGTGGAAACGCAGTTTTTTATAAAAAGTGGATAGAAGATAAAAACAGCCTAACTTCTCGCCTTATTGGCTTTGAAATAATGATGACAAGTTACGTTGTTGCACATTTAAAATTACGTAGGGTTATTCAAGAAACGTTAGGCGAAATTCCCGATGATTCAATTAAAACAAACATTTATTTAACAAATACTTTGGCAAAACCAAAATCAGTTGTTGAAACAAATGCACAACAATCTTTCTTTGATTTTTCAGGTGCAATAAATGAAGAAGCTGAACAGGCTGACAAGTGGAAAGCAAGAAGACCTATTAGGGTTATTATAGGCAACCCACCTTATCTAGCATCATCTACTAACGAATATGATATTTCTGCTTATAAACTTGAAACTGATGGCTTAACGGCATTGAAAGAGAAAAATTCTAAGTGGCTTAATGATGATTATGTAAAGTTTATTCGTTTTTCTGAAAAGCATATTGAAAAAGACGGCAAAGGCGTTCTCGCTTTCATATCAAATAATGGTTATTTAGATAACCCTACTTTTAGAGGTATGAGAGCAAGTTTATTAAGAACTTTTGATAAAATTTACATATTGAATTTACACGGCAATTCTATAAAGCAAGAAAAATGCCCTGATGGTTCTAAAGATGAAAACGTGTTTGATATTCGTGTGGGCGTATCTATAATTTTTGCTATTAAAACAAGTAAAAATAATGCTTGGGGAAAAGTTTATTATCAAGATTTGTATGGTTTAAGAGAAGATAAATTTGCAAAATTACAAAAAGGCGAATTTGAATTTAAAGAAGTTAAATTAGATAGTAAAACAGCTGTTTTTGTCCCACAAGATAATGCCAACAAAGAAGAATACGATAAAGGCGTATCTTTAGTAGATTTATTTAATATTTACTCTGCAGGTATAGTAATGGGCAGAGACTCTTTGTGTGCGCAAAACAGCAAAGAAGCCATTGAAAAAGTTGTTTTAGACTTTAAGGCTAAAGAAGAAAACGATTTAAGAGTTAAATATAATTTAGGAAAAGATACCGATTGGAAAGTTGGAGAAGCAAAAAAAGATATAGAAAGCGATTTGGGGAAGCCTGTTGAAATTGCTTATAGGATTTTTGATAATAGATGGACTTATTATTCAGGCAAGCAAAACGGCTTCCATTGCCGTTCTCGTTCAGAAGTAATGTGCAATTTTGCTAACGATGAAAATAATATGGGACTTGTATTTTCCAGGGGGGATTCTTCTGCAAGAAAGTTTTCGAATATTTTAGCTGTAGACAAAATTGTTGACGCACATATTTTAGCAGGGCCTAGTATAGCATCAATTGCAACATTGTATATTGCTCCTGATGATATTTCTAAAGAACGCACTATTAATTATAACGTTGCTCCATTAAAAACTTTAACGCAAAATCTTTCAAAAGAAGTTGGCGAAAAAGACGTATTTAATTACTGCTATGGTGTTTTATATTGCCCTGCTTATAGAGAAAAGTTTAACGAGTTATTAAAACTTGATTATCCTAAAGTTTCTATCCCTGCAAGTCAAGAAGAATTTGACAAGTTTGCAACAGCAGGTAAACGCTTGATAGAGTTGCATTTAATGAAAGCAAACGTTTCAAAAGAGCTTGATTTAGAACTTGATGAAACGCAAAATTTATCTATTGAGCAAGTTAAATATCAAGATGGCAAAGTTTATATTAATAAGGCAACGGCTATCTGTGGCATAACGGAAGACGTTTGGAACTATTACATAGGTGGCTATCAAATAATAGACAAATGGCTAAAATCGCATAAAGGTGAAGTTTTAGACTACGACAAATTCAACCACCTAAAGAAAATCATTGCCATAGTAGAAGAAACAATTAAAACACAAAACTCGTTATAATAAAAATCAGTTTTACATTTAAAATTTTCCGCCAAAAACAACCTAAGTCAAACACGACTTAGGTTGTTTTTTTGTGTATAAACTATGTGGGATTCGAACGGGTGGAAAAAGCAACAATAGCTACCTATTGTTGCCCACCCCTAGTAATGGCAAAGGTATAGCTTGAAATGGGATGAGAGTGGTGTGTTGTTGTAGTGGTTATGTGAAGGGATTGGTGAATTTGTTGGTTAAGAAATTGCTTTTCTAATACTTTTTGTCTTGACAAAATTTTAAGACGCAGTAAAATAAAGACGGAGAATGTTTATGGATATAAAAGAGATACTTAACAAATGCGACCACACGTTACTTAATCAAACGGCGACGTGGGAAGAAATAAAGGCTATTTGCGATGATGGTATGGCGTTTAACACGGCTTCAGTATGCATCCCACCGTCATACGTAAAAAGAGTTAAAGACTACGTAGGAGATAGATTGCAAATTTGCACCGTTATCGGATTTCCTAACGGATATAATACTACGGCCGTCAAAGAATATGAAACCATTGATGCAATAAAAAACGGTGCTGATGAAATCGATATGGTTATAAATATCGGAGCGTTAAAGGATAAAGATTACGACTACGTTAAAAATGAAATTATCGCATTAAAAAAAGCTTGCGGGGATAAAATTTTAAAAGTTATCATAGAAACCTGTCTTTTAACCGATGAAGAAAAGGTAATAATGTGCAAACTCGTTACTGAAGCGGGCGCCGATTATATTAAAACGTCAACAGGATTTTCTAAGGCAGGCGCAACTTTTAATGACGTAGAAATATTCAGTAAGAACGTTGGTAAAGGCGTAAAAATCAAAGCTGCAGGCGGAATATCTTCTATAGAAGATGCCGAAAAATTCGTAGCTCTCGGCGCCGACAGACTTGGCACTAGCCGTATAGTAAAAATAGTAAAAGCAAAATAGGAGGTATATTATGTCAATTCCTACCCCACATATTTCAGCTAAACTAGGAGATTTCGCAGAAACGGTATTGATGCCGGGCGACCCTTTGCGCGCAAAATTCATTGCAGAGAACTTTTTGACCGATGCAGTACTTGTTAATAACGTGCGTGGAATAAATGGTTACACGGGCTATTACAAAGGGAAACGCGTGTCTGTAATGGCATCGGGAATGGGACAACCTTCTATAGGTATTTATTCTTATGAGTTATATAACTTTTATGGAGTTAAAAACATAATCAGAGTGGGGTCTTGTGGCTCTTTTGATAAAGATTTGCACGTAAGAGATATAATCATTGCCCAAGGCGCTTGCACGAATGGTAATTATGCTTCGCAATACAAGCTACCCGGCACGTTTTGTCCGATTGCTGATTTCGGGCTATTAAGAAAAGCCGTTGAGTGCGCAGAAAAGTTAGGCGTAAACTACAAGGTCGGTAATATCCTTTCTTCGGATACTTTCTACGATGACTCTAACTCCGGAATGGAATGGGCAAAGATGGGTGTGTTAGGTGTAGAAATGGAATCGGCGGCACTATATTGTAACGCAGCTCGTGCCGGTAAATCAGCACTATGTATTTGTACGGTTAGCGACTCTTTTATCTATCCCGAAGAAAATACCACGGCAGAGGAAAGAGAAAAATCTTTCACTAAAATGATGGAAATCGCGCTAGAACTTGCCTAAAATGAAGAGAGTTTTTTTGATAGTTATAGATAGTTGTGGCATAGGGGCTCTCCCCGATGCTAAACTATGGAACGATGAAGGTAGCAATACTTTACGCGCAATAAGGAACAGCAAACATTTTTTTTGCCCCAAATTAAAAGAACTAGGTCTATTTAATATAGATACCGTAGGTGGTGGAATTGAGAGCCCAAAAGCGAGTTTTGCGCGAATGGGCGAGCTTTCTAATGGGAAAGATACTACCGTAGGACATTGGGAAATTGCAGGTATTATTTCTCACAATGCGCTACCTACTTATCCTGATGGTTTTCCTACTAGTATAATAGAAGAATTCGAGAAGAGAACGGGACGTGGCGTGCTATGTAACCAGCCGTATTCTGGTACTGACGTTATCCGTGACTATGGAGAAGAGCATATTCGTACGGGCAAGCTTATAGTATATACTTCTCAAGATTCTGTTTTTCAAATAGCCGCGCACGAAGACCACGTGCCTATTGACGAGCTTTATAAATATTGCCAAATAGCAAGAGAAATACTTGTTGGAGAGCATAGTGTAGGAAGAATAATTGCTCGTCCGTTTGTAGGAGATAAAGTTAATGGTTTCACGCGTACTGCGAATAGACACGACTTTTCGCTAGCTCCACAAAAAACAACGATGTTAGATTTGTTGAAAGAAAATGGGCTCGACGTTATTTCGGTAGGGAAAATCTACGATATATTCGCAGGAGTTGGGCTCACGGAAATCCATCGCACCGTGAGCAACGCGGACGGAATGGAAAAAGTTATAGCGTTACAGGATAAAGATTTCAATGGATTATGCTTTGTTAATCTTGTTGATTTTGATTCAAAATACGGACATCGCAACGATATTGACGGATATGCTAGAGCGATGACGGAGTTTGATAGTGCGTTAGACGTGTTTATTAAAAATATGCGTGAAGAAGATATGCTCATTATAACTGCTGACCACGGTTGTGACCCATTAACGCCGTCCACAGACCATTCTCGAGAATACGTGCCTATGCTAATTTATGGGGAAATGATTAAGAGTGGGATAAATCTTGGCACGCGTAAAAGCTTTTCGGATATTTCAGCAACCATTTTGGAATATTTCGACGTAGATAAAAAAGAAACTTCGGGAAGAAGTTTCTTGAAAGAAGTTTTGAAATAGTAAAATTTATTTGCCTAATTCTTGAAGAATAACGGGTTTAAGTATATTCGTAACAACGTCGTAACCTAGAGAAGTCAAGTGCACGCTGTCGGCTGTGTATTCGTCATAAACGGATTGAGTTTCTTCGTTGTATAGAGAAGAATATACGTCTACGAAGCGTAATCCGTAATCTTTCGCGATGTTTTCAACGCCATCGTTAAGAGTTTGGAGCGTAACGTTTTGCTCCGAAAAATCCCCACCAACTGCATAATAAGATTGACAAATTATACGTGTGTCAGGCAGGTTTTTGCGTATGTTTTTAATTATTTTTTCGTAATTTCTCAGTATGTAATCGGTAGACCTTCCGGCGAGCATATCGTTACCACCGATTAAAAGCACTACGACTTTTGGATTAACTTCGTAAACGCTAACGTCCAAGCGATATAGAACGTCTTTCGTCCTATCTCCACCGATACCGCGATTAAGTGCGGTTATATCGCTATAATAGTGAGCGATATCGTAGCCGTCCGTCCAGCTATCGCCTATGAAAACAACGTCGCAAGAAGATATAGAAGCGTTTTCTTCTTCAAAGCGAAGTAGCTTTTGACGGAAGTAGTCGGTGTCGTTTTCGTATTTGGTGGCGTTTACTACAACGATAGAAATAACGATTACTGCTATTGCGAGTATAGACGTTAAAACTATAATAAAAACATTCTTTTTCTTAGTCATTTTCGCCTATTTTACCTATAGCGTAGCCGATATGTTCTCTGCCGAAGATAATATTTGAAGTATTTCTTGCATTGAAGTGGATAAAGAAAGAGTGACTGTCTTTATCGTAGTTTAAACAACAAGCATATACGAATTGAGCCATCCATTTTTTATTATGTTTGCATAATTGTGGCTCGATTAAAGGCTTTATAAATTCGAACTTAACGCCATCGGTAGATTTTAATAGCATTATTGCAGAATGCGAGTGGTTTTCTTCGTCAAGATATATGCCGTTTTGTAAACCAATATAGGCGTCTTTTAGCTTGTAAACCTTTATACATCCGCAACAAAGATTAAGATATTTATTATTTTTATCAGGAGATAAAATAGGTTTTTCTAGTGGTATGAAACCTTCTGTTAAGCTGTCGCTTTCGGCGTAGGAAATATATGTGGGCTCGGAGAAACCACAATCTTTTATAAAGGTTTGTCCCGCGGAGAAGTATAGACGTTTTTTACCACCGACTTCTAGTAAAAATGGATTGGAAATAGATACGCCTAACTCATCGTGCGTGTAATTAGTGGTGTCTTGAATGATGGGTTGGGGTTTGCTCCAATTAACCAAGTTATCACTTGTGATTAAGTAGATTTCCGAGTGCCATTTTTTTGCACCTATTACGGTTAGAGCCTTTTTGAAAAAAGGGAGTACTCTTTCGTAATAAAGGTAGTATTTGCCGTCGATATAGTTTATATTAGGGCGCATAGCGCGAGTAGCGATGATGCCTAGCCTATTCCAAGTAATACAGTCGGAAGAAGTGTATCTTTCTACACCGAAAAAGGTATGACAAAACATATTCCATTTGCCGTTAGGGGATTTATCTGGGGGAAGAATAGATGGGTCTGCTACAACGAAAGATAATCCCGAGCGACGGACGGTAGGGTTAAATTCAAACAACTTGAAATCAATATTATTAAACTCATCAAAGGTTAAATTAAACATAATAAACACTCCTAATACACAAATTATAACACAAAATATATCGAAATTCAATAATAAAGAAGGCATCTCGCGAGAGATGCCTTCTTGTTGTTAAATAGAGATTATTCTTCAGCACTAACTAGGGTTTCACTAGAAGCTTCCGTTATTTCTTCTGCATTTTCGTTAGCTTCTGCTTTTCTAATTGCTATTTCGTTGCAAATATCAGCGTATTTTGATTCGGTAATCTTGTATTTAGCGAGATAAATTATGCCCGAAACAGTGACTAGAACGATGGGTATAATCGTCATACATAGTAGTAATCCGGTCTTTGCATTTTCGGGAGCACCGGCGATAATATCACTGATGTTAGCGAGCTTTTCGGATTCGGTGATAATGCCTTGCATAGCCCAGTCTTCTTGCTGGGAAATGGCTTCGGTTATAGTTGTAATTCCGAGAGTACCGAGAACGATAAAAACAACACCCATTTGAAGTGCGCTACCGAGCTTTGCCATAAACGGACGGACGGAGAAGATAATGGATTCTTCACGGCTACCGGTCTTCCATTCGTTGTACTCAACGGTATTTGCAATAGAAATCGTTAATACTTGATAGAATAGCGTTTGTCCGATTGAGTGTAGGAATCCGCACGCTGCGATTAGATAAATTATATCGGTAAACATACCCATGACTAAAATCAACGCGTAACCTACGGCGGTTAGTGTCATACATAGCTTTATGATGGTTTTTCTTTCGAGTTTCTTTGCGATTAAGGGATAAGCAACGATAATTGCGCTGGCAACACCCGAAATAATACCGAATAGCGATGCGAGCAGGCCTTTATAGCCGAAGCGCAAATATACGAACCAGTTTGATAGTCCTGCAAAGAGTGAGTTGCCAACGTTGAATATCATCATTATGAGTGCTATCCATAGTAGTTGGTCGTTACCTTTTAATACCTTGAACATTTGTTTCAAGGGGTTGGGAGCTTTTCCGTTGATTTTTTCTACAGGGGGTAGAGGGTCTTCTTTTACCAGTAAGCAAGTCATCGTTTGACAGCCGATAAATAGAACTGATGCTATTATAGCAACAACGGGGAATGCGATAACTGCGCTACCGCCGATAGCACCGGGGCCAATCGCTAGAACGGGGGTAATGAAACCGACTATTGCGCCACCAACACCTGCGAAAATGTTTGCGAGAGAAGACAGCGTGTTTCTGTTGTTTGAATTGCTGGATAGAGCGGGGAGCATTGACCAATAACCGATATCGTTCATTGTGTACGTTATATCCAAGAAAATGTATGCTACGGCAAAGAAAATAACGTAACTCATTCCCTTGAGTGGAACGGAGAACATAAGTGTAACGAGAATTGAGTTGGTAATTGCACCGATTAAAATCCACGGCTTAAATTTACCCCATCTGGTACGGGTATTCTCTATTATACCACCCATAAGCGGGTCATTAATAGCGTCCCAAATTCTTGCTACCATAATAACGAGACCTACGATAGCGGCTTCTGCGTCGGTTAAGTTCTTAGTTAGTAGGATAAAAGAGTAAATTTGACCATTAAACAAGTTGTACATGAAGTCTCTACCGAAACCACCTGCGCTAAACGACCAAAGATTACGCTTATAGTACTTATCTCTAATAGCGGTGTTTGACAAAATAATCGCCTCCTAAATATGCTATAAAACATTATATCATAGTTAATTTGTGTTGTAAATAGCGAAAATATATGAAAGATAGTCAATTTTTTTGGAGTTGAAAGCAAACAATTAAAAAATCTCGTTCCTAAGAACGAGATTTATGGTGGAGATAGTCGGGTTCGAACCGATGACCTCTTGAATGCCATTCAAGCGCTCTACCAACTGAGCTATACCCCCACGGCTAGTTTATTGTAAACTATTAGGAGTTTTATGTCAACAATTTAGTGTTTTTTTGTTTTTCTTTTTTGCTTTTTCGCGTCGTTATAAACGCGATTTTTCAACAATAAATTTAGCGCGTATTGCACCTAAATTTTTTGCATACAGTTGACAGTTGATTATATATAAAGTATAATTAAAAGCGAATAAGTATTTCACTTTTGAAAGGAGCTCGGCAGAGTATGCAATACCAAAAAGAAGAAGTTAGAATAAGAATTTTAGAAGCGGCTTACGCTGAATTTTCTAACGTTGGATATGCTCGTGCCAGCGTTCTTAATATTGCAACCCGCGCTTACGTTGCAATAGGTAATCTTTACAGATATTTTAGCAGTAAAGAAGCGCTTTTTGACAGTTTAGTTGGTGTAGCAAGCGTTGCACTCGAAGATACCGTAAAAGAAATAGTAGAAAAATATACTGCAGATGGAGCTGACTTCAGCTCGCAAGAAATGGCTACGGAATTAGCTAGCGCCATTAATGAATTAGGCAAGAAATATCATAATGGTTTTGCGCTACTTATGGAAAAAAGCCGTGGTAGCAAGTACGAAAACTTTACCGATAAACTATGTGAAGGTGTCGCTACTATTTGTATGGGAGCTATGGCTCGCTACGGTAAAGAAGATGAATTTATAGCAAAAATTATGGCATCAGGTATTGTCAACGGTTCGTTTATGATTATAAGAAACGTTTCTATAGACGAGCGTGAAGACAAATTGAAAAAATTAATGGTTTTTTATACCCATGCACTTGACGAGAGGATTTAAGTAGAATGAAAAAATTTGCGTCATTCGTCGTTAATAATAGGTTGGCAATGGTGATTATATTCGCCATTTTAACCGTGGCATCTCTCGTGGGGATGATGTTTGTTGATGTAAACTATGACGATACTGCTTATTTGCCTCAAGATAGTATAACTAGACAAGGTCTAGATGCTATGTATGGAGAGTTTGGAGAAGGCGGTAACGCTACGGTTATGCTTTCTCACACGGACATAGAAAAAGCCGTAGAGTTTAAGCGCACGATAGAAGCTATTGACGGTGTAGCGAGCGTAATTTGGATAGACGATATTTTCCTATCCGATGAAATCGGTATTATCAAAGAAGCACAAAAAAATAAAAATGGTGAAAAGGTTGTTTCCGACGGAAAGGCCGTAAGTTACATAATGCACCTTGTTTCAAAGATAGGGACTTTGAGCGATGATGAAAAGGCTGCAATAGGTCAAGTTTTCAATGGTGGCTCGGCTGGCGCCGAGTTGGTCGACGTTTTCAACAAGATTTCAGAAGGGTTTAATAGCGAACAAGACAAAGCAGGATTCCAATCATTTTTATTGTCAATGGGACTAGCTGTTGGCAGTAGTGGTGGCGGTGGATTCGATTTAAGCATGCTAGATAGTTTTGGCCCTTCGCTAGAAATGTTCTACTACGAAAACGATAAGTTTGGCAATTACGCGTTGTTCCAAGTTTCTTTTGAAAAGAGCGACTACGACGAAAAGACAATGAATGCGATCGAAAAGATAAAGGACGTAGAAAACGCCCAAGTTTCGATTGTAGGCAATTCTGCAACTACTTACAACAGTATGCAACTAGTCAGCAAAGAAACGACTATTTCAATGATTGTTGCAGGTATTATCGTTATAATCATACTTCTATTGACGACAACGTCGTATTTTGAGCCAATACTTCTTCTCTTAACGATAGGCGTTGCAATTCTACTCAATATGGGCAGTAACGTATTCATTCCTTGGATGTTAGGAACAAAAGGTATTTCTTACATAACCCAAGGCGTTGCTAGCGTATTGCAACTTGCACTTACTATGGACTATTGCATTTCGTTGCTCCATAGGTTTAAAGAAGAAAAGAAAAAAGGACTGCGCTCCAATGAAGCTATGACGGAAGCCTTGGCAGCTAGCTTTAAACCCATAAGCTCAGCTTCGCTTACAACGGTTGCATCGTTTATTGCGTTGATGTTTATGAGCTATAGATTAGGACTCGATATGGGTATTATTCTCGCTAAAGGTACTATCTTATCAATAATTAGCGTGTTGTTCCTAATGCCTGCGCTCATCCTTTACACAGAAAAACTCATCGAAAAAACCGAGCATAAGACGTTCAACTTGTCCTTCAAGAGATTTTCAAAGGGACTCGTTAAATCACGTCTATATTTACCGTTTATCATAATAGCATTGATAATCCCTTGCTTCTTCTTCCAGGCCAATAATACGTTCACGTATGGGCCGGAAGCTAGCTTAGGTGGCGAAGAAACCGAGCTCGCCGGTGACAAGGAAGAAATGGAAAAAGTATTCGGCAAACAAAACCAAACAATACTACTGTTGCCGATAGAATACTATGAGAACGGAAAAGAACTAGAAATCACACTCGAACTCATGGAAATCGACGGAATTTCGCAAGTTCAAAGCATGTCTATTCTCGACTACGGTGGCGTTAGTGAGATGATGCCTGATAAATTTAAAAAGCAGTTTATGGCGAATGGCAAAAATTCTCAATACACGAGAGTAGTTATGTTCCTTGATGCGCCCGAAGAAGGCGACGTCACGACTGCAATCGTAGACGACATTAAGGCAGTTGTTAAGGATAACGTAGTTGAAGAGTACGGTGAAGGCTATTTGTTAGGCATTTCTTCATCTACGCTAGACATTAAAGAGTTGGTTAATTCCGACTACAACATTATCACTTACGTATCAATTGCATTAGTTGCATTGATATTATTAGCCACGTTTAAGTCGATAGTAATTCCAATTATTCTTGTTGTAGTAATTCAAGGTTCGGTATACGTCAATATGGCGGTTCCGTACTTAACAGGGCTGATAACTGGCGAAGCTCAACCTATGGTGTTCGTAGGTTATATGCTCGTTAGCTCCATACTATTAGGCGCTACAATCGACTATGCTATTCTACTAACTGATAGATATATGGACCACAGAAGAACCATGAACAAGTACGATGCTGTAAGGCATGCGCTAGCAGATAGTTCGAGAACCCTAATTACGTCGGCTGGTATCCTAGTCGCAGCAGGAGCGGCTATACAAGCAGTATCAACTTTGCCTGCAACAGGCGTATTTGGTGCGGCAATTATGCGTGGTGGTATACTATCGTTCATCTTCGTATTGGTATTATTGCCACAGTTATTGATTATTCTTGACAAAGTTATTATGCTTACCACTTGGAAGGGTAAGGAGAGAATGGTCGACAACAAGACTACCACGGAAGCTCCCGAAATCGAAGAAAGTTCAGTCGTATACAAAAATACTATTAAGCGTCGTAGAAGACGTACTAGCGAAGAGCGTGAAGCTTCCATATTCGATGCAATTTTACGTAGTATAGACGATCCCGATTTCGTGCCCGATGAATATGACGATACCATAGAAGAAGAAATCGTTATTGAAGATAGTAACAATCAAGAAGAAACTGTAACTGTTGATGGCGACGAAGAAAAAGACATTGAATGGGTAGAACCGGACGACGAAGAAAACAATTAAAAAAGTTGTTGACAACTCGAAAGAGTGAGTCTATAATGAAAATACAAATAAATATTGCCTAGGGGTGACGGGGAAGCCGTCTGAGATTACACCCTTTGAACTTGATGGAGTTCGTACTCCCGAAAGAAAGCGCATAAGCTAAAAACTTGGCCTCAAGATAATCTGTCTTGGGGTTTTTTCTTTCAAGTCAAGCAGGCGAAAAGGAGAGAAACATGTTTACAGAACCTTTTGCTAGCTTATCAATTTTTGATAAATGTGCAACCATTGCGCTATATCTAACAGTAGCGCTAATCGCAGTAATTGCTATAGTTTGGATTGCCGTTAAAAAAACAAGACCGAACTTAATTACGACCTTCAAAAACACCACGATAGGTGTGGTTGTAGGGTACGCCGTAGGATTAATAGCCATACTCTTGTACTTGAAATTAGATGAATATATACAAGACGGATACATTGATTATTCCACGTTCATACCCGTAGTCGTTATGCTTGCAGTTGCAATCATTTTGGCAGTTGCAGGACTTATAATATCCATATTCAAAAAAGAAAAATTCACGTTGTTTACAAAAATCGCCTTTGGTATTTTAGGCGCAGCGTTACTTGCAGTAATCATAATAGGAATAGTTAATACCTATAAAGGCGCAGAAGTAAACGTAGCGAGTGAAGTTCAATTATACGTTTATACGGCAGTGTTAGTGGCTGTAATTCTAGTCGTAGCGTTGGTATTCGGCAAGAAGGTAGAATGTGATAACACGCGTAGTATTGTATACGCAGCTGTTTGTATTGCAATGAGTTTTGCGTTGTCTTACATAAGATTCCTTGAACTACCACAAGGTGGATCGATAACCTTTGCTAGCTTGCTACCACTTATGATTTATTCTTATATGTACGGAGCGAGAAAAGGTGTTATAGCAGGCGTTATTTACGGCTTTTTACAATTTGTTCAAGCCCCTTGGTTCTATCACCCCGTTCAATTCCTATTAGATTACCCGATAGCATTTTGCGCTCTAGGCCTAGTGGGAATAATTAAAGAGAGAGAAATTTTTAAATCAAAACCTATCGTACAATTTATAATAGGTGCGTTAATCGGTGTAAGCATACGTTACCTTTCACATGTTGTATCAGGTATATTCGTGTTTGGCTCGGGCGACCCCGAAAACTACAGTGCAGTAGCTTGGAGCTTCCTATATAACGCGTTCTGCTTGGCAGATATAGCTATTGCAATTCTTGCAGGAGCAATACTATTTAGTAGCAAGAGCTTTATTAGACTTATTGAACAAAAGAAGTAGAATTATAAACGAAAAAAGGCTCTCGTGATGCGCCACGAGAGCCTTTTTTATTTTTTGCAAATTAGATATATTGGAAAACTAAAACATCGCCTTTAGTAACCGAAAAATGTATTTTTTCGGCAGTTGCTACGTTTGACAACCCCCTTGTGTCGCTCGTGGTAAGAGTAAGGTTTTCGAGTGGATAATATAACCCTTGTGAGCTAGTGACTATTGCTTCGCCAGCATAGGGGAGTATAGATATAGTAGTGCCTTTTTTAACTGACAAATCGCATTCGCCATTCACGAAGTGCACGTTAAGACCATCTTCTTTTGCGACTACGTCGAGCCCTAGAGAATTAGCGAGTTTCATTAGTGCTAAATTACATAGCACGTGGTCGATGCGCCCGCCTAGTATACCGTAAAGAACTATTTTTGAAAATCCGTTTTCGTGAGCGTAGCGCACGGCGAATTCGCCATCGGAGAGATTTTTCTCCGTGGGGAGCTTAATTAATTTAATATCGTTAGGCAAGTGTGAGATACTATCCATATCGCCTACGATAACGCTCGGTTTTACGTCGCGTAAATTTTTATAACCACCGTCCGCGCATATGACGTGTGTTTCGGTAATTTCGCGGGATATAGACGGGGAATTTAATACGATTGCAGTTTCCATATTGTTATTATAACACGCTTTATGTGAATTTACAAATTTTTCTAGCCAAGGTTTAAGTTTAGTTGGTAGGGATATAATTCGCTAAACAAGGGGGGATATGTTTAGTCAAAAAAATATCTACAAATATATTTGCGTACCTATTGCGATTATTGCTATTACGTTTAGCGTTTTCATAATCGTGACGGCAGTTACTCCGTCCGGTGCAGATGCAGAAGCCGCCGTGCTGAAACAAGGCTCGTCAGGGGCTATGGTCAGAACGGTACAAACCAAACTAAAAAATTGGGGATATTATTCAGGCGCGATAGACGGGATTTATGGCTCGCGAACAGTTAGTGCCGTCAAATATTTTCAAAGACGTAACGGGCTAGTTGCAGACGGCATAGTTGGTAAAAAGACAGCGAGCGCGATGGGCATTAGTTTGTCGTCTTCTAGTGGTGGAACATCTTCTAATTCTAGCGACTTAAATCTTCTTGCTCGAGCTGTTTACGCGGAAGCGAGAGGGGAGCCGTACACGGGGCAAGTTGCAGTTGCTGCAGTTATTTTGAATAGGGTAAGGTCGAGTTCTTTTCCTAATACCATTTCGGGTGTTATCTACCAACCGTGGGCGTTTACCTGTGTGAACGATGGACAAATAAACTTAGCGCCAAACGCGACTGCGCTTAAAGCTGCTAAAGACGCTTTAAACGGATGGGATCCGACGTACGGTTGTTTGTTTTACTATAACCCAAAGACCGCAACCAATTCTTGGATTAGGCAAAAGGAAGTCAGGTTGACTATAGGTAGACACGTTTTTTGTGTGTAGGTGAATTATGAAAAAATTAGAAAAGATATGCACTATAGTAGGAGTATTATTACTTGTAGCAGGGTTGTCGTTGACGCTCGGATTTTTCGTAGAAAGAGAAACGCATTATCAAAACATTTTGAATGCTAACCACGCGAAGGCGTACTATGCAAGCCTTGATGCGGTGTCGGATATTGAAATGAAACTCAACAAGCTGACGGTTGCCAGTGGTAGCAACGTTGAAAAAGAGCTTCTCAACGACGTATGGATGAATTCCGAAATCGCCGTAGTCAACTTAGGTGAGTTGGCTGGTAAAAACGATGAAATAGAAAAGGTAACCAAGTTTGTAAATCAGCTTGGCGACTACTCATATTATCTTTCTTCCAAGCTACCCGAAGAGCCGATTGATGAGAATGAACGCGAACTTTTGAACGAGCTATACAAAATAACTGAAGAGCTATTGAAAGAGCTTATTAAAGCCGGAGAAAGTGTGAACATCAACGAAGGATTGTACGTTAAACTAGACGAAGCAGTTGCTACGCTTAAGGGAGTTTTTGATATGTTCAACAATAGCATAGATTATCCCGAAATGATTTACGACGGACCTTTTAGCGACGGGCTTATACAAAGGGACGCTAAATATTTAGTAGGGAAAGACGTGGTTGATAGAGAGAGCGTAGAAGGATATATAACTTCAAAGCTGGGCTTTTCAGCGAGCTTTTTAGAAGAAATTAACGGTAATATTCCGTCTTACGTTTTTACCATAGAGGACGTGGGTAGCGTTACAATATCTAAACAAGGTTGTGTTCCCGTGCAGTACGCTAGTAGTCGTGACGTCGGTGAAAAGGCGCATAGCCAAGAAGAGTGTATAGCGCGAGCAGAGAGCTTTATCGCGGGATTAGGCTTTGCAGGAATGCGTGCAGTTTGGGCATCTGAAAGTGAAGATTTAGTATATATAAATCTCGCATATGAAGAAAATGGCGTAATATACTACCCCGACTTAATTAAGGTCAAGATAGCACAAGATAATATGGAAATTATGGGGTTTGACACTACGGGCTTTATCTATAATCATACCGAAAGAACGGCAGTTGAAGGGGTTAAAGACAAGTCGGAAGTCAAGGTTAGTGATAAGCTTTCAGTAACGTCAATACGCCTTGCCGTTATCCCTACGGAATGGAATAAGGAAATCGCAACCTACGAAGTAGCTGGCACTTACGAGGGTAAAATTTATTACGTTTACGTGGACGCTTTTAGCCTAGAAGAAGTTAAAGTTATGCGAGTTATTATGGATGAGAATCAAGGCGCGCTCATAAGCTAACTATGTTAATAAATCATTTGACTAGGATAGTTAAACTAGAGTATAATAGCAGTATTATATAAGAAATAAGGAAAGAATAATGCGTAAATTAGTTGTTGTTATCCTAGTTTTAACACTAGCCCTTACAGCTGTTGCAGTTTTTGCAGGTTGTAGTGGTGACGCGGATATACCTGGCGTTAAGTGGACGAACAAAGAAGAATTAACTTATCTTATTACCGAGAATAACATTACCGTTGGTAAACTTTATGTGGTAACTGAACAAGTGCCCACGGGAGAAGTTACTTTGAATGCAACGGGTGAAAAGTTTAATATCAGTTCTAGTGCAAGCAAAGGTACTAGAGTATCTATGCGTATCGAAAGAACTGCAGACGGCAAAGAAATCATGAAGTCGGAAAGCATTATGGACGGATTTACGGCAGTTGCTAGCTACAAGAAGAAACTTAACGGCGACGGTACGACCACGGAAATAATTTCTAACTACGACGGCAAGCGCGTTCACTATACGGTAAACGGTGGCGAAAAGCAAAAAACAAAAATCAAAAACGGATATATTGACAACGGTTTGCTCTATACGATAGTTCGTTGCTATTCATTAGAAAAGCAATACAACGCTTCTTTCACAGTTCTTGATGCTTTGACCGATAACAAAGAAAAGATAGCTGTATCAGCTTATGCAGAGAGCACTTATACCAATACCTTGAACTACGTTGACGGCAGTGGAAACGCAAACACAGCTACCAACTTAAAGTGCATCAATTTGAAATTTGCTAGAGAAACTTCTCCGTCAGGAGCGCCTATTATCGTAACTTATACGATAGAAGGCGACAATGGATTCTATATCAGGGATGCAAAAACCAATCAAGCTTCTTCACACTTCCCTGTTAAAATCGTTGAAAACAACCTAGTTTACGATTTAATAGAAGCAAAGATTTCTTAATCAAGTTTAAAGAGAATTTTAAGAAAAGCGCAAGACGTAAGTTTTGCGCTTTTTTCATATTAAATATTAAAAAATTAGGTATTGAAAATTCTCGCGCGCAGTAGTATAATGGATATGTATTCTATAACCTTTTAGGAGATGAGAAATGAAACTTAATTATCCAAAGACGATTAAAGTCGGGTTGGCTTTCGCCATAATTATGGTTTTCTGGTCGGCGTACGACTTTGTAGTTCCACTACTACTCGACAACACTTACGGTTTATCCGACTCGCTTCGTGGACTCGTTATGGGTCTTGACAATTTGTTAAGCCTATTTCTATTGCC